>NZ_JBNNGV010000007.1:0-170304 GCF_050268485.1 Pseudomonas sp. NPDC078416
GTGGGCCGAGCGGCATGGATGCCGCGAGAGCCGCCCCCCGCCATGGATGGCGGATGGCGGCGGGCCCACGGAGCGAGACCGGAGTGAAGGAACCCGACGAAGTCGGGCCAAACCGAGAGCAAGCACCCTTGGTTACTTGGGGTGCTTTTCCAAGTAACTCGCCGAAGGCGAAACAGTCCGCCCCCAGGCGGACGCTCTTGATCTTCACATTTCCCGGACTCAGGATTCGGGAAATATCGATTTGTTACCGCACATCCGCCCCGGTAACCTCGCGCCCCGTTGTGGGGCGTTTCCACCCGAATCCAACGCATTTCATCGCCCCGAATTAACCCGCTTCCACGCTGGACTTGCCGGATCATAAGGCTTTGCCAATAATGGGCGCGTTATTTGCTTCGTTGATAGGTTTGCCAACTCTGGCACTTGCATAAAGCTTTTTGGATGTCAATTGGCCTGATCGCGATTTCATGCGCTTCTGTAACTAGTTGTCGCATTGAAGAAATATCGACTTTCAGCCTGCCGCTAAAATGCCGACCACTCGCCGAAGGCTTGTCGGGTCCAGAGACCCGCCGGCACCTCGCGTCGCAATTTCTGATTCCTCCTGTTCATTGAGCGTCTCGCTCACTGCCATTTGTCGCGTTATACCGATGGAGTTCCAAGAAATGAAAAAGCTCATGCTGCTGGGTGCGCTGGCACTGTCCGTATTGGCACAGCCCGTATTCGCCGATGAAAAGCCCATGAAGATCGGCATCGAAGCGGCATACCCTCCGTTTGCCTCCAAGGCCCCGGACGGCAGCATCGTCGGCTTCGACTACGACATCGGCAACGCCCTGTGCGAAGAGATGAAGGTCAAGTGCGTATGGGTCGAACAGGAATTCGACGGCCTGATCCCGGCGCTGAAAGTGCGCAAGATCGACGCCATCCTGTCCTCGATGTCCATCACCGAAGACCGCAAGAAGTCCGTCGACTTCACCAACAAGTACTACAACACCCCGGCCCGTCTGGTCATGAAGCAGGGCACCGTCGTCAGCGACGCCCTGACAGAGCTCAAGGGCAAGAACATCGGCGTGCAGCGCGGCTCGATCCACGAGCGTTTCGCCCGCGAAGTCCTGGCCCCGCTGGGTGCTGAAATCAAGCCGTACAGCTCGCAGAACGAAATCTACCTGGACATCGGCGCCGGACGTCTCGATGGCACCGTGGCTGACGCCACCCTGCTGCAGGACGGCTTCCTGAACACCGAATCCGGCAAAGGCTACGCGTTCGTCGGCCCGGCCTTCACCGACGTCAACTACTTCGGCGACGGCGTTGGCATTGCCGTGCGCAAAGGCGACAAGGCTGACCTGGACAAGCTCAACGCAGCCATCGCGGCCATCCGTGCCAACGGCAAATACAAAGCCATTCAGGACAAGTACTTCGACTTCGACATCTACGGCAAGTAACGTGGCTTGAAGCCGTCAATGGCGCAAGCAGCCGGTCACCGTACCGACTGATTGCGCCATTTTTCTATCCCGCGCTTGAGGGCCAAACAACATGTTGAAAGGTTACGGAGCCGTCATCCTCGACGGTGCATGGCTGACCTTGCAGCTCGCTCTGTGCTCCATGGCGCTGGCGATCATGCTCGGCCTGATCGGCGTGGCATTGCGACTGTCGCCGGTGCGCTGGCTGGCATGGCTGGGCGATCTGTATTCCACCGTGATCCGCGGCATTCCTGATCTGGTGCTGATTCTGCTGATTTTCTACGGCGGTCAGGACCTGCTCAACCGCATCGCGCCGCTGCTCGGTCACGACGACTACATCGACCTGAACCCGCTGGTAGCCGGTATCGGCACCCTGGGTTTCATCTTTGGTGCGTACCTGTCGGAGACTTTCCGCGGCGCGTTCATGGCCATCCCCAAAGGGCAGGCCGAAGCGGGCATGGCCTACGGCATGAGCAGTGGCCGGGTGTTCTTCCGCATTCTGGTGCCGCAGATGATTCGTCTGGCGATCCCCGGGTTCACCAATAACTGGCTGGTACTGACCAAGGCCACCGCGCTGATTTCCGTGGTCGGTCTGCAGGACATGATGTTCAAGGCCAAGCAGGCGGCCGATGCCACCCGCGAACCCTTCACTTTCTTCCTCGCAGTCGCGGCCATGTACCTGGTCATCACCAGTGTCTCGCTGCTGGTACTGCGCTACATCGAAAAACGTTACTCGGCCGGCGTAAGGGTGGCAGACCTATGATTTTCGATTACAACGTCGTCTGGGAAAGCCTGCCGCTGTACTTCGGCGGCTTGCTGATTACCCTCAAACTGCTCGCGCTGTCGCTGTTTTTCGGCCTGCTCGCCGCACTGCCGCTGGGCCTGATGCGCGTCTCGAAGATCGCCTGGGTCAATCTGCTGGCATGGAGCTACACCTACGTCATACGCGGCACGCCGATGCTGGTGCAGCTGTTCCTCATCTATTACGGGCTGGCGCAATTCGAAGCAGTGCGTGAAAGCATCCTGTGGCCGTGGCTGTCGAGTGCGACCTTCTGCGCGTGCCTGGCCTTTGCCATCAACACCAGCGCCTACACCGCTGAAATCATCGCCGGCAGCCTGAAATCCACGCCGCCGGGCGAGATCGAAGCGGCGCGGGCGATCGGCATGTCGAAAGCCAAGATGTACCGCCGGATTTTGCTGCCTTCGGCCCTGCGCCGTGCGCTGCCGCAGTACAGCAACGAAGTGATCATGATGCTGCAGACCACCAGTCTGGCGTCCATCGTCACGCTGATGGACATCACCGGTGCGGCGCGCGCGGTCAATGCGCAGTTCTACCTGCCGTTCGAGGCCTACATCACCGCAGGTGTTTTCTACCTGTGCCTGACGTTCATTCTGGTGAAACTGTTCAAGCTGGCCGAGCGCCGCTGGCTCAGTTACCTCGCCCCGAGGAAGCACTGATATGCAGCGCATCGATCACCCTCTGCCGTGGGGCAACCTCGGCACCCAGCGCACCTTGAGTGTGTTCCGTTTCGGCCACGGCGAGCGCAAGGCCTACATTCAGGCCAGCCTGCATGCCGATGAGCTGCCGGGCATGCGCACCGCCTGGGAATTGAAGAAACGTCTGACGCAGCTGGAAGAACAGGGCCTGCTCAAGGGCGTCATCGAGCTGGTGCCGGTCGCCAATCCGATCGGGCTGGGCCAGTTGCTGCAGGGCAACCACCAGGGCCGTTTCGAGTACGGCAGCGGCAAGAATTTCAATCGCGATTTCACCGAACTGAGCGAGCCGGTGGCTCAGGCGCTGGGAGGCAAGCTCGGCGACGACCCCCACGCCAACGTCAAACTGATTCGCCAGGCCATGGCGGATGTGCTTGAGCAATTACCACCTGCCGGCAGCGAGCTGGCCGGGATGCAGCGCGTCTTGCTCAGTCATGCCTGCAACGCTGATGTCGTCCTGGACCTGCATTGCGACACTGACGCTTCGCTGCACATGTACGCCTTGCCCCAGCACTGGCCGCAATGGCGTTCGTTGTCGGCGCATCTGGGGGTGACCGTTGCGCTGCTGGCCGAAGATTCCGGCGGCAGCTCGTTCGACGAAGCCTGTTCGCTGCCGTGGTTGCGTTTGTCCAAGCAGTTCCCGGACGCGCAGATCCCGCTGGCGTGCCTGGCGACCACTCTGGAACTGGGCGGCCAGACCAACACCGGCAAGGCTGAAGCCGAGGCTTATGCTGAAGGCATTCTGGCGTTTCTCGCCGAGCAGGGCCTGATCAGCGGCGAGTGGCCGCAGCCGATCCATGAAGCCTGCGAAGGCATGCCGTTCGAAGGCACTGAAATGATTTATGCGCCCCATCCCGGTGTGCTGACGTTTTTGCGTCCGGCGGGGGCTTGGGTCGAACCCGGCGAACCGCTGTTCGAGGTCATCGACCCGCTGACCGATCGCGCCGCCACCGTCTGTGCCGGCACCGCGGGTGTGTTGTTTGCCATCGAAAAACTGCGTTACGCCCAGCCGGGTTTCTGGATGGCCAAAGTGGCCGGCCGCACGCCGTTGCGCAGCGGCCGCCTGCTCAGTGACTGATTACTTGTGAGAACCGACATCATGAACAAACTGGAAGTCCAGGACCTGCACAAGTGCTATGGCAGTCACGAAGTGCTCAAGGGCGTTTCGCTGACCGCCAGGGCCGGCGATGTCATCAGCATCATCGGCTCAAGCGGCTCGGGTAAAAGTACCTTTCTGCGCTGCATCAATTTGCTGGAGCAGCCGAAATCCGGCCGCATTCTGCTCAACAATGAAGAGCTGAAGCTGGTCTCCAACAAGGACGGCGGCCTGAAGGCGGCTGACCCGAAACAGCTGCAGCGCATGCGTTCGCGCCTGTCGATGGTGTTTCAGCACTTCAACCTGTGGTCGCACATGACCGCGATGGAAAACATCATCGAAGCGCCCGTGCACGTCCTCGGCGTGCCGAAGAAAGAAGCGCTGGAAAAGGCCGAACATTATCTGAACAAGGTCGGCGTCTATCACCGCAAGGACGCTTACCCGGGGCACATGTCCGGCGGCGAACAGCAGCGCGTGGCGATTGCCCGGGCGCTGGCGGTGGAGCCGGAAGTCATGCTGTTCGACGAACCGACGTCCGCCCTGGACCCCGAGCTGGTCGGCGACGTGCTGAAAGTCATGCAGGCGCTGGCCCAGGAAGGCCGGACCATGGTGGTGGTCACCCACGAAATGGGCTTCGCCCGTGAAGTGTCGAATCAGCTGATCTTCCTGCACAAGGGCCTGGTCGAGGAATCCGGTAACCCCCGTGAAGTGCTGGTCAATCCGAAATCCGAGCGTTTGCAGCAGTTCCTGTCCGGCAGTTTGAAGTAGCCAGCCCGCCACGTGAGGGCGGTGCGTTTTGCTTCAGAACGGTTCATGCTGCGCGTCACTCAGACCGCAGCCATTGACTGAAGGTTACAGATTCCCATCGCGCGCCAGGCGTGCGACCCCTTTTAGCGACACGTTTCGGATTGCACGCCATGACTGCCCATCGAATCGGATTTCTCATCTGGCCCGGCACCAAAGCCTTGACCCTGGCGCTGGCGGAGGAAGCCCTGCGTGTTGCTCAGCGCGTTCACCCCGAAGTGGTTTACGAACTGTCGTTTCTGCAGGCCGAACCGCCCGTTGACGGCACCGGTTGGCAATTGCCGGGCGAGCCGTGGGTCGGTCGTCTGGAAGGGTTTCAGAAGCTGTTTCTGCTGGCCGACGAGCCGCCGGCGCCGATGTCCTCGGCCCTCGGTGGTGCGCTCAAGCAACTGGTCCGCGCCGGTTGCGTGATCGGTGGATTGTCGGCGGGCGTCTATCCGCTGGCGCAATTGGGCTTGCTCGACGGTTACCGTGCCGCAGTGCACTGGCGCTGGCAGGACGATTTTGCCGAGCGCTTTCCCAAGGTCATCGCCACCAGTCATCTGTTCGATTGGGATCGCGATCGCCTGACGGCCTGCGGCGGGATGTCGGTGCTGGATCTGTTGCTGGCCGTGCTGGCCCGTGATCACGGCGCCGAGCTGGCCGGCGCGGTGTCCGAAGAGCTGGTGGTGGAGCGCATTCGTGAAGGCGGCGAGCGCCAGCGGATTCCGCTGCAAAACCGTCTCGGCTCCAGCCACCCGAAGCTGACCCAGGCGGTGCTGTTGATGGAAGCCAACATCGAAGAGCCGCTGACCACCGACGAAATCGCCCAGCACGTGTGCGTGTCGCGACGTCAGCTGGAGCGCATCTTCAAGCAGTACCTCAATCGCGTGCCGAGCCAGTATTACCTCGAGCTGCGCCTGAACAAGGCCCGACAGATGCTCATGCAGACCAGCAAGTCGATCATTCAGATCGGCCTGTCCTGCGGGTTCTCCTCCGGGCCGCATTTCTCCAGCGCCTACCGCAACTTCTTCGGTGCCACCCCCCGTGAAGACCGCAACCAGCGCCGTAGCAGCAGCCCGTTCGAATTGTCATCGGTGCCCGCCGAGCGCGGGTGAATCCGCTTTGCGACCTTCATCTGTAGAGGCACGCTTGCCCACGAAGGCGTTAGTTCACCCACTGCATCTTTATCGCCTGATCAATCTTTCGCGGGCAAGCGCGCTCCTACAGGTCTGCAGTGTTTAAACTGCGCCTTTGTGACGCAATTTGTCGCATTGCCGAAAACCCCGTAAAAAGCCGGTTTGGCGCTATAAGAAGTTGTCGCTTGGCGGCAAGGCCCGGCCCGAATCAGTCCTTACAATCCTTTCATCGCTCGCCTGTCCCAGGCAGGCGTTCCGTCTTCAGGAGACTCCGATGTCCGTTGAGCAAGTACCGGTGCAACGTGCCGATTTCGACCAGGTGATGGTTCCCAACTATGCCCCGGCAGCGTTTATCCCCGTGCGCGGTCAGGGTTCTCGCGTCTGGGATCAGTCGGGTCGCGAACTGGTTGATTTCTCCGGCGGCATCGCAGTCAACGTGCTGGGCCACGCGCACCCTGCGCTGGTCGGCGCGCTGACCGAACAGGCCAACAAGCTGTGGCATGTCTCCAACGTCTTCACCAACGAACCAGCGCTGCGCCTCGCCAAGAAACTGGTCGATGCCACCTTCGCCGACCGCGTGTTCTTCTGTAACTCCGGCGCCGAAGCCAACGAAGCCGCGTTCAAACTGGCCCGCCGCGTGGCCCACGATCTGTATGGCCCTGACAAGTACGAAATCGTCGCCGCCCTGAACAGCTTCCACGGTCGCACCCTGTTCACCGTGAGTGTCGGCGGTCAGCCGAAATACTCCGATGGCTTCGGCCCTAAAATCACCGGCATCACCCACGTCCCGTTCAATGACCTCGACGCGCTGAAAGCCGCCGTCTCGGACAAGACCTGCGCGGTGGTGCTGGAGCCGATCCAGGGCGAGGGCGGTGTACTGCCTGCTGAACTCGAATACCTGCAAGGCGCGCGCAAATTGTGCGACGAGCACAATGCGCTGCTGGTCTTCGACGAAGTGCAGAGCGGCATGGGCCGTAGCGGTCATCTGTTCGCCTATATGCATTACGGCGTGACGCCGGACATCCTCTCCAGTGCGAAAAGCATCGGCGGCGGTTTCCCGATGGCCGCCATGCTGACCACTGAAAAACTCGCCAAGCACCTGGCCGTTGGCGTTCACGGCACCACCTACGGCGGCAACCCGCTGGCGTGCGCGGTGGGCGAGGCGGTCATCGACGTGGTCAACACCCCGCAAGTGCTGGCCGGCGTGAAGGCCAAGCATGAACGGTTCAAGGCCCGTCTGGAGAAGATCGGTCAGCAATATGGCGTGTTCAGCCAGGTGCGCGGCATGGGTCTGCTGATGGGCTGCGTGTTGACCGAGGCCTGGAAAGGCAAGGCCAAAGACTTCTTCAATGCCGCCGAGCAGGAAGGCGTCATGGTGCTGCAGGCCGGTCCCGACGTCGTGCGTTTCGCGCCGAGTCTGGTGGTTGAAGACGCCGACATCGAAGAAGGCCTGAACCGCTTCGAACGGGCGGTTGCCAAGCTGACCGGGGCTTGAAACTGCGCTGAATTTGTAGGAGCCGGCTTGCTGGCGAACCCGTTGCATCAGCGACATTTATGTCGATTGACCCGGCGCATTCGCCAGCAAGCCGGCTCCTACGGATCGCTGTCCTGCCTGATATTTTTTATTTTTCGCCGCTAAACCGGCCCGATTTTTTTCTCAAGGAGTGACACCATGCTGGTGATGCGCCCCGCGCAAATGGCGGATCTGAGCGAGGTTCAACGACTCGCGGCAGACAGCCCGATTGGTGTCACGTCCCTGCCGGATGACGCTGGACGTCTGGGTGACAAGATTGCCGCGTCCGAAGCCTCGTTCTCGGCGGAAGTCAGTTTCAATGGCGAAGAGACCTACTTCTTTGTCCTCGAAGACACGGAAGCCGGGCGTCTGGTGGGCTGTTCCGGGATCGTCGCTTCGGCGGGCTATTCCGAGCCGTTCTACAGCTTTCGCAACGAAACCTTCGTCCACGCCTCCCGCGAACTGAAGATCCACAACAAGATTCACGTGCTTTCGCAGTGCCACGACCTCACCGGCAACAGCCTGCTGACCAGCTTCTACGTGCTGCCTGAACTGGTCGGCACGCTGTGGTCGGAACTCAATTCCCGCGGCCGTCTGTTGTTCGTCGCCAGCCACCCGGAGCGCTTCGCTGATTCAGTGGTCACCGAGATCGTCGGTTACAGCGACGACCACGGCGACTCGCCGTTCTGGGACGCCATCGGGCGCAACTTCTTCGACATCAACTACGCCGAAGCCGAGCGTCTGTGCGGGCTGAAAAGCCGGACCTTCCTCGCCGAGCTGATGCCCCATTACCCGATCTACGTGCCGTTGCTGCCGGACGAAGCACAGGAAGCCATGGGTCAGGTCCATCCGCGTGCGCAGATCACCTTTGACATTCTGATGCGCGAAGGCTTCGAGACCGATCATTACATCGACATCTTCGACGGCGGGCCGACGCTGCACGCCCGGGTGTCGGGCATTCGCTCGATTGCCCAGAGCCGCGTTGTGCCAGTCAAGGTCGACACGGTCAGCACCGGTGATGCGGTCAAGGGCGGGCGGCCTTATCTGGTTTCCAATGGCCAGTTGCAGGATTACCGCGCCGTGATGCTGGAGCTGGACTGGGTGCCCGGCAAGCCGGTCGCCCTGAGCCTGACCGCGGCCGAAGCGCTGGGCGTCGGCGAAGGCGCCAGCGTGCGCATCGTCGCGGTCTGACAGCCGGTTCAAGCTGGGTTGAGATGAGTTGACGGCGACCGGCGCTGCAGTGGCAGGCCGACGCCGTAAAGCAGGTTAGCGAGTTCGCCGGGCGTTGCAGAACCCCCGGTTTGAGGAGAAAGCATGATCGTTCGTCCCGTACGCAACAGTGACCTTCCGTCGCTGATCGAGCTGGCGCGCAGCACCGGCGCAGGCCTGACCACATTGCCGGCCAATGAAGAGCGTCTGGCGCACCGGGTCGGCTGGGCCGAGAAAACCTTCCGTGGCGAGGCCGGGCGGGGCGATGCTGATTACCTGTTCGTGCTCGAAGATGACGACGAGAAAGTCGTGGGCATTTCCGCCGTCGCGGGCGCGGTGGGGCTGCGCGAGCCTTGGTACAACTACCGAGTCGGCCTGACGGTCAGCGCCTCCCAGGAGCTGAACATCTACCGGGAGATCCCGACGCTGTTCCTGGCCAACGACCTCACCGGCAACTCCGAGCTGTGTTCGCTGTTCCTCCACGCCGACTACCGCAACGGCCTCAACGGCCGCTTGCTGTCCAAGGCGCGGATGCTGTTCATCGCCGAATTCCCGGAACTGTTCGGCACCAAGACCATCGCTGAAATGCGCGGCATCTCCGACGAGCAGGGTCATTCGCCGTTCTGGGAAAGCCTGGGCCGGCACTTCTTCAAGATGGAATTCAGCCAGGCCGATTACCTCACCGGGGTCGGCAACCGCGCCTTTATCGCTGAACTGATGCCCAAGTTTCCGCTGTACAGCTGCTTCCTCTCGGAGGCCGCGCGCGACGTCATTGGCCGCGTACACGTCAGCACCGAACCGGCGCTGGCGATGCTCAAGGCCGAAGGCTTCAGCTATCAGGGCTACGTCGACATTTTCGACGCCGGCCCGGCCATCGAGTGCGAAACCAGCAAGATCCGCGCGGTCCGCGACAGCCAGGCGCTGGTGCTGGCGGTCGGGACGCCGGGTGACGATGCGACGCCATTCCTTATTCACAACCGCAAGCGCGAAGACTGCCGCGTGACCGCTGCGCCTGCGCGTCTTGCCGCCGGCACATTGGTGGTCGACCCGCAGACGGCAAAGCGCTTGCGCCTCAGCGCCGGTGATCAAGTTCGCGCTGTGCAACTGTCGCCTGCCCGGGAGAGTATTTGATGAACACTTTGTACATTGCCGGTGCCTGGCAGGACGGGCAGGGCGACGCATTCGAGTCCCTGAACCCGGTGAGCCAGCAGGTGATCTGGTCCGGCAAAAGCGCAACGGCTGAACAGGTCGACGCGGCGGTCAAATCGGCCCGTCAGGCGTTTCCGGCGTGGGCGACGCGCACCCTGGACGAGCGCATTGCTGTGCTCGAAGCCTTCGCTGCTGCGCTGAAGAGCCGCGCCGATGAGATCGCCCGTTGCATCGGTGAGGAAACCGGCAAGCCGCTGTGGGAATCAGCAACTGAAGTCACCAGCATGGCCAACAAGGCCGCGATCTCGATTCAGAGCTACCGCGAGCGGACCGGCGAGAAGAGCGGCCCCCTGGGCGACGCCACCGCTGTGTTGCGACACAAGCCCCACGGCGTGGTGGCGGTGTTCGGTCCTTACAACTTCCCGGGTCACTTGCCTAACGGCCACATCGTCCCGGCGCTGCTGGCGGGCAACACCGTGGTGTTCAAACCCAGCGAACTGACGCCCAAAGTCGCCGAACTGACCGTGCAATGCTGGATCGAAGCCGGTCTGCCGGCGGGCGTGCTTAATCTGCTGCAAGGCGCGCGTGACACCGGCATCGCGCTGGCCGGCCATTCAGGCATCGATGGGTTGTTCTTCACCGGTTCCAGCCGCACCGGCAATTCCCTGCATCAACAGTTCGCCGGTCGCCCGGACAAGATTCTTGCCCTGGAAATGGGCGGCAATAACCCGCTGGTGGTCGATCAGGTCGCGGACGTCGATGCCGCGGTCTACACCGTGATTCAGTCAGCCTTTATTTCTGCCGGCCAGCGCTGCACCTGCGCCCGCCGCCTGCTGGTGCCGGAAGGGGCATGGGGCGATGCCTTCCTCGCACGGCTGGTTGAGGTGACTTCCACTATTCAGGTCGGCGCCTTTGATCAACAGCCCGCGCCGTTCATGGGCTCGGTGATTTCCCTTGCCGCTGCGCAAGCCCTGATCGATGCCCAGGAAGTCATGCTGGCCAACGGCGCAGTGGCCTTGCTCGAAATGACCCAGCCAACTGCGCAATCGGCGCTTCTGACCCCAGGCATCATCGACGTCAGTGACGTGGCTGATCGCGAGGATGAGGAATTGTTCGGCCCGCTGTTGCAGGTGATTCGCTACGCCGACTTCGACGCAGCGATCGAAGAGGCCAATGCCACTCAGTACGGGCTGGCGGCGGGGCTGTTGTCGGATTCCCAAGCGCGCTATCAGCAGTTCTGGCTGCAGAGCCGCGCGGGTATCGTCAACTGGAACAAGCAGCTCACCGGCGCGGCGAGTACCGCACCGTTCGGCGGTGTCGGCGCCTCGGGTAACCATCGTGCCAGTGCGTATTATGCGGCGGATTATTGCGCGTACCCGGTGGCCTCGCTGGAAACCGAAACCCTGGCACTGCCTGCCAGCCTGACGCCCGGCATCACCTTGAACTGAGCCCTGTAAGAGCGCAGTCGATTATCTGGCGCAGTGGCGAACACGGACTGTAGGAGCCGGCTTGCTGGCGAACACGGTGGGTCAGTCGGCGATGGGATGTCAGGGCTGACCCCTTCGCCAGCAAGCTGGCTCCTACAGGTGAAGAGGCCAAGCGGTCATTGCAGCCTTGCCACACGACTTTTGATGTTTATAAAAAATACAGATCCACGGAGCCTCACCGATGAAATCCTGTGAAGTCAACTTTGACGGTCTAGTGGGCCCGACCCACAACTACGGTGGGCTGTCCTACGGCAACGTCGCGTCCCAGAACAACTGCCAGCAATCCTCCAATCCGCGCGAGGCCGCTTTGCAGGGGCTGGCCAAGATGAAAGCGCTGATGGAAATGGGTTTCACCCAAGGCGTATTGGCCCCGCAGGAGCGTCCCGACGTGGCCGGTCTGCGCAAGCTTGGCTTCAGCGGCAGCGACGCACAGGTCATCGAGCGCGCCGCCAAAGAGTCGATGCCGCTGCTGGCTGCCAGCTGCTCGGCGTCGAGCATGTGGGTGGCGAATGCCGCCACGGTCAGCCCGAGCGCCGACACCGCCGACGGCCGCGTGCATTTCACCGCCGCCAACCTCAACTGCAAGTACCACCGCAGCATTGAGCACCCGACCACCAGCCGCGTCCTCGGCGCGATGTTCGCTGATCAACAGCATTTCGCCCACCATGCGGCGTTGCCTGCCGTCGCCCAGTTCGGCGACGAGGGCGCGGCCAACCACACGCGTTTCTGCCGCAGCTACGGGGAGCCCGGTGTCGAGTTTTTCGTCTTTGGCCGCGCCGCGTTCGACAGCCGTTTTCCCGCGCCGCAGAAATACCCGGCCCGCCAGACCCTCGAAGCCTCCCAGGCCGTTGCACGTCTGCATGGCCTGAGCGCCGAGGGCGTGGTCTTCGCCCAGCAGAACCCGGCCGTGATCGACCAGGGTGTGTTCCACAATGACGTGATCTCCGTCGGCAACGGCGAGGTCCTGTTCTATCACGAGGACGCCTTCCTCAACACCGAACCCATGCTCGCCGAGCTGCACAACAAACTCGGTCAACGCGGCGGTCGCTTCCAGGCCATCTGCGTGCCGCGCAGTGAAGTGGCCGTGGAGGACGCGGTGCGTTCGTACCTGTTCAACAGCCAGTTGCTGTCCCGTGCGGACGGTTCGATGCTGCTGATCGTGCCGGAAGAGTGCCGCAGCAACGAGCGCGTGTGGCATTACCTGCAGCGCCTGCTGGCGGACGACAGCCCGATCCGCGAGGTCAAGGTGTTCGACCTCAAGCAGAGCATGCAGAACGGCGGCGGCCCGGCGTGCCTGCGTCTTCGCGTGGCGCTGAATGAAACCGAACTGGCGGCGGTCAATCCAGGCGTTATCATGACCGCGCCGCTGTACGACACGCTGACGCAGTGGGTCGACAAACACTATCGCGACCGCATGAGCGACAGCGATCTGGCCGATCCACAGCTGCTGATTGAATGCCGTACGGCGCTGGACGAGCTGACGCAGCACCTGAAACTGGGCGCGGTCTATCCTTTCCAGATCAACTGATGCACCCCATCCGTTACGCCTGCGCCCGAGCGGCGTCAGGTGACGAAGTTTTAGCTTTTATAGAGAGAGTTTTGCCATGACCGACGCCCTGCGTTTGATCCTTGAAGACACCGACGGCACTCAGCTGGAAACGTCCTGCACCCGTCTTGCCGTTATCTGGCAGGGCAAAGAGGTCTGGATTCAACAGGACGGCCGTGGCCAGTTGCTGATCGGCGTTGACGTCGAAGAAGGCGATGCCGAATACGCCAACCTGCTGTTGCGTCCATTGGCCACCAACCTGGTCAGCCTGCAACTGGAAATGGAACCGGCTGACATGAGCGGCGATGACGAAGACGGCCACGTGCACGGCCCAGACTGCACCCACGACTAAGCCTGCGCAGGAAGCTCCCCATGCTCGCCCTCGGCAAACTGCTTGAACTGACCCTCGCGGGTCGCGAACCCGCGGAAAAGACTCAGCTGACCGTCGACGGCGTTCGCATGCGCTGGCTCGCTGAAGGGGCGCTGGAAGTCCGGCCTCCCGAAGCGCGGGACAATGGCACCGACTTGTTGTTGTCCGCCGGCATCCACGGCAATGAAACCGCGCCGATCGAGCTCCTCGACGTGCTGATTCATGCCATCGCCCGGGGCGAACTCAAGCCTCGCGCGCGTATTCTGTTCCTGTTCGGCAACCCCGAAGCGATGCGCAGCGGCGGGCGCTACGTCGAGCAGGACGTCAACCGTCTGTTCAACGGCCGTCACGAGCACAGCGGGGGCAGCGAAGCCTTGCGCGCCTGCGAACTCGAGCGTCTGGCCGCCAGCTTTTTCAACATTCCGGGCCGCTACCGCCTGCACTACGACCTGCACACCGCGATCCGCGGTTCGAAGATCGAGCAGTTCGCGCTATACCCGTGGAAGGAAGGTCGCGCCCATTCCCGCCGCGAACTCGCCCGGCTGCGCACTGCCGGCATGGAAGCGGTGCTGCTGCAGAACAAGTCGTCGATCGTGTTCAGCGCCTACACCTACGACAAGCTCGACGCCGAAGCCTTCACCCTGGAATTGGGCAAGGCGCGCCCGTTCGGGCAGAACCAGCAAGTCAATCTCGACAAGCTTCAAGCCTGCCTCGAACACTTGATTGCCGGGACCGAAGCCGACGAGCCTGCGGACCTGAACGGGTTGCAATTGTTCAGCGTGGCCCGGGAGATCATCAAGCACAGCGACGCCTTCCAGCTGCACTTGCCGGCGGACATCGAGAACTTCACGGAACTGGAAAAAGGTTACGTGCTGGCCGAAGACCTGGCCGATTCACGCTGGGTGATAGAAGAAGAGGGCGCCCGGATCATCTTCCCCAACCCGAACGTCAAAAACGGGCTGCGGGCGGGGATTCTGGTCGTGCCGGCGACGGACGAGACGCTGGCCTGATAAACCCAAGCGCGCCTCCCTTGCAGGAGCGCGCTTGCCCGCGAATGCGGTGCGTCGGTCACCCTACGCAAATCAGACCAGCGCCGACCTTTGTAGAGCCGGCTTGCTGGCGAACCACATCCAACTGCCGCCATCAACGTGACTGACACGGCGCCTTCGCCAGCAAGCCGTCTCCTACAGGGGACCATGCGTCAGGCTCACGTCTGCGCCAGGCCCGAATCCATAGGAGCCGGCTTGCTGGCTCGTCGGATCAACCCGCCGCTTTCTGCACCTCACCCACCCGACGCACTGCGCGCAGCTTGGTCAGCGTGTCCGCGCAGGTCTTGGCCGCTTCCTGGCCCTTGTGCACGAAGTGATCGAAGAAGAACTTCTGGTGCTCTTCGCCGGCGTGGAAGTGGTGCGGGGTCAGCACGACCGAGAACACCGGCACTTCGGTTTCCAGCTGGACCTGCATCAGCGCGCTGATCACCGATTGCGCGACGAACTCGTGGCGATAGATGCCGCCGTCGACCACAAGACCTGCAGCCACGACGCCTCCGTAGCGGCCTGACTTGGCCAGCAGCTTGGCGTGAAGGGGGATTTCGAACGCGCCGCCGACCTCAAAGAAATCGATGTCGGTCTCGGCGTAACCGTGTTGGGCCATTTCGGTGACAAAGCCCTTGCGCGCCTGATCAACGATTTCCTTGTGCCAGCAGGCTTGAATGAAAGCGATGCGCTCGTGAGCGTGAATGGCGGTAGGTTGCATGTGTTCTGACTCCTGTTTAATGAAAAAAACAGGGCGTTTTGGATCGAATGGGATGCCAGGGTACGTGCGACAACGTGCCTGACGCCAAGCGCCTGGACCCGTCTCGAAACGATCCTGCTGTGCCAGTCCCGTTCTCTCTTCATCCGGACTATACCGTCGGCCCCGGGATCACACCGGGTCTGCTGACCTTGCGTCGAGGGTAAGCTCGCTGCAAGCGCTCGCGGGCTAGACGCATTGCGCGCCATTACCGCCGGTGGGGAATCGCACCCCGCCCTGAGAACGTTGCCAACGGCGTTTTCCGTCGGCGTGCAGTTTGTAACATAGATTTCCGGGATTCGCTTGGAGCCTTTTTGATGGTTTTCATCAGCTTTTCTTATAAGGCGTCTTGGCATTCCAGTCCCAAGCCTTGATTATCGATGCCCCGGGCCTCAGAACTGAGGCCCGACCCTAATGAACGGGAGCTTCATCGTGGCGGTAATCGATCTGCGCAGTGACACCGTGACTCAACCCTCGGCCGGCATGCGCGACGCCATGGCCAGCGCGCCCCTTGGCGATGATGTGTATGGCGAAGACCCAACGGTCAATCGGCTGGAGTCGTGGCTGGCGGAGCGTCTCGGTTTTGCCGCCGCGCTGTTCGTGCCAACCGGCACCATGAGCAACCTGCTCGGCCTGATGGCCCACTGCGAACGCGGCGACGAATACATCGTCGGCCAGCAGGCACACACCTACAAATACGAAGGCGGTGGCGCGGCGGTACTCGGCTCGATCCAGCCTCAGCCCCTGGACAACCAGGCGGACGGATCGCTGGACCTTGACCAGGTCGCCGCCGCCATCAAGGCCGACGACTTTCATTTCGCCCGCACCCGGTTGCTCGCCCTGGAAAACACCATGCAGGGCAAGGTCCTGCCAATGGAGTACTTGGCGGCGGCCCGGGCATTCACCCGCGAAAAAGGCCTGAGCCTGCACCTCGACGGCGCTCGTCTGTACAACGCCGCCGTCAAACTGGGGGTGGACGCGCGGGAGATCACCCGACACTTCGATTCGGTGTCGGTGTGCCTGTCCAAAGGGCTCGGCGCGCCGGTCGGCTCGGTGCTCTGCGGTTCGAGCGAGTTCATCGCCAAGGCGCGGCGCCTGCGCAAGATGGTCGGCGGCGGCATGCGTCAGGCCGGTCTCCTGGCAGCAGCGGGTTTGTACGCGCTGGAGCATCAGGTCGAGCGTCTGGCCGACGATCATGCCAATGCCACCGCCTTGGGCAAGGCACTCGCGGACCTCGGTTTTGACGTCGAGCCGGTGCAGACCAACATGGTTTACGTACGGATCGGCGATCGCGCTCAGGCACTTAACGCCCTGTGCGCCGAGCGCGGTATCGTGCTGAGCGCCGCGCCGCGGTTGCGCATGGTCACCCATCTTGATGTGACGGCTGCGCATCTGGACAAGGTGGTTGCGGCCTTTGCCGAATTTGGCGCTCGCTGATCGGGTGATCAGCCCGATTGCCGGTTTCTATCGAATAACACGCTGTACCGAGCGTACAACGCCTATATAATGCGGCCCTTTGCCGTCGCTGCGTCGAATGACGCTATGCATGTGCCAGGCCGCAGTTTCCGTGGAAGAACCTATGAAAAGCGCAGAAATCCGTGAAGCCTTCCTTCGCTTCTTCGAAGAGCAAGGCCACACCCGAGTCGCCTCCAGCTCCCTGATCCCGGGCAACGACCCGACCCTGCTGTTCACCAACGCAGGCATGAACCAGTTCAAGGATTGCTTCCTCGGCCAGGAAAAACGGGCCTACACCCGCGCCGTCAGCAGCCAGAAGTGCGTGCGTGCCGGCGGCAAGCACAACGACCTGGAAAACGTCGGTTACACCGCGCGTCACCACACCTTCTTCGAGATGCTGGGCAACTTCAGCTTCGGCGACTATTTCAAGCGCGACGCGATCACCTACGCGTGGACCTTCCTCACCGGCGTGCTGAACCTGCCCAAGGAAAAACTCTGGGTCACGGTTTACGCATCGGACGACGAAGCCTACGACATCTGGACCAAGGAAATCGGCGTGCCGGCCGAGCGCATGGTGCGCATCGGTGACAACAAGGGCGCTCCCTACGCTTCCGACAACTTCTGGACCATGGGCGACACCGGGCCGTGCGGCCCGTGCACCGAGATCTTCTACGACCACGGCGCCGACATCTGGGGTGGCCCGCCGGGTTCACCGGAAGAAGACGGCGACCGTTACATCGAAATCTGGAACAACGTCTTCATGCAGTTCAACCGCACGGCCGACGGCGTTCTGCACCCGCTGCCAGCGCCCTCGGTCGACACCGGCATGGGCCTCGAGCGCGTCAGCGCCGTGCTGCAACATGTCAATTCCAACTATGAAATCGACCTGTTCCAGAGCCTGCTGGCCGCCGCTGCAAAAGCCATCGGTTGCAGCAACGACAATCAGGCATCCCTGAAAGTCGTCGCTGACCACATCCGCTCGTGCGGCTTCCTGATTGCCGACGGCGTGCTGCCGTCCAACGAAGGCCGCGGCTACGTGCTGCGTCGCATCATTCGTCGCGCCTGCCGTCACGGCAACAAACTCGGTGCCAAGGGCAGCTTCTTCTATCAGATCGTCGCCGCACTGGTCGCCGAAATGGGCGAAGCCTTCCCCGAGCTGAAAAACCAGCAGGCGCACATCGAGCGCGTGCTGAAGGCTGAAGAAGAGCAGTTCGCCAAGACCCTGGAGCAGGGCTTGAAAATCCTCGAGCAGGATCTCGCCGAACTCAAGGGCACCGTCGTCCCCGGCGACGTGGTGTTCAAACTGTACGACACCTACGGTTTCCCGATGGACCTGACCGGCGACATCGCTCGCGAACGCAACCTGACCCTCGACGAGGCCGGTTTCGAGCGTGAGATGGACGCCCAGCGTGAACGTGCGCGTTCCGCCAGTTCCTTCGGCATGGACTACAACAGCCTGGTCAAGGTTGATGTGGCCACCCAGTTCACCGGCTACAAAGCTACCGCAGGCGAGGCCAAGGTCGTCGCGCTGTACAAAGACGGCCTCGCGGTCGAGCAATTGAGCGAAGGCGAGGACGGGGTGGTCATCCTCGACCAGACCCCGTTCTACGCAGAGTCCGGCGGCCAGATTGGCGACAGCGGCTACCTGACCGCTGATGGCGAAGTGCGCTTCGACGTGAGCGACACCACCAAGACCGGCGGCGCGTTCCTGCACCACGGTGTTCAAGTGTCGGGCAGCCTGAAAGTCGGGACCACTGTCAGCACCGAAGTCGCCGCCGAAGTGCGCCAGGCCACCTCTTTGAACCACTCGGCGACGCACTTGCTGCACGCCGCGTTGCGCCAGGTGTTGGGCGATCACGTCCAGCAGAAAGGCTCGCTGGTCGACAGTCAGCGCCTGCGTTTCGACTTCAGCCATTTCGAAGCCATCAAGCCCGAGCAGATCAAGGCGCTTGAAGACATCGTCAACGCCGAAGTGCGCAAGAACACGGCCGTCGAAACTGAAGAAACCGACATCGAAACCGCCAAGAAGAAAGGCGCCATGGCGTTGTTCGGCGAGAAGTACGGCGACAACGTCCGCGTGCTGAGCATGGGCGGCGGTTTCTCGGTCGAGCTGTGCGGCGGCATTCACGCCAACCGTACCGGCGACATCGCGCTGTTCAAGATCATCAGCGAAAGCGGTGTGGCCGCCGGCGTGCGCCGTATCGAAGCGGTGACCGGCGCCGTGGCACTGGAATACCTGAACGCGGCTGAAGAACAACTTAAGGAAGCCGCGAATCTGGTCAAAGGCAATCGCGACAACGTTCTGGACAAGCTGTCGGCGGTGCTGGAACGCAACCGTCTGCTGGAAAAACAACTGGAACAACTGCAGGCCAAGGCGGCCAGTGCTGCGGGCGACGACCTGTCGGGCTCGGCAGTGGACGTCAAAGGCGTCAAGGTCCTCGCTGCCCGTCTCGACGGTCAGGATGGCAAGGCGCTGCTGGCCCTGGTTGATCAATTGAAGAACAAGCTCGGCCGCGCAGTGATCCTGCTTGGCGGGGTGCATGAAGAAAAGGTCGTGCTGGTGGCAGGTGTCACCAAAGACCTGACTGGCCAACTCAAAGCCGGTGATTTGATGAAGCAAGCGGCTGCCGCTGTAGGCGGTAAAGGCGGCGGTCGTCCTGACATGGCGCAAGGCGGTGGTGTTGATGCTGCCGGACTCGAAGCAGCGCTGGCACTGGCTGTTCCGTTCGCCGAACAAGGTATTTAAGTCGACCCACCCGGAGCCCGTCGTTCGGGTTCCGGCGCTTCGCGGTTTGAATGATAACGGGCGCCCTTCATGGGCTGAGGCGGCTTTGAGATGGCTTTAATCGTACAAAAGTTTGGCGGCACCTCGGTGGGCTCGGTAGAGCGCATCGAACAGGTGGCCGACAAGGTCAAGAAATTCCGTGATGCGGGCGATGATCTGGTGGTCGTGCTGTCGGCCATGAGCGGCGAAACCAATCGCCTGATCGAACTGGCCCGGCAGATCAGTGATCAGCCGGTGCCACGCGAGCTGGACGTCATTGTTTCCACCGGCGAGCAGGTCACCATCGCTCTGCTGGCCATGGCGCTGATCAAGCGCGGCGTGCCGGCTGTGTCGTACACCGGTAATCAGGTTCGCATCCTCACCGACAGCGCCCATAACAAGGCGCGTATCCTGCAGATCGACGATCAGAAAATTCGCGCTGACCTGAAGGCGGGTCGTGTGGTGGTGGTCGCCGGTTTCCAGGGTGTCGACGAAGACGGCAACATCACGACCCTGGGTCGTGGCGGGTCCGACACCACCGGCGTGGCCCTGGCTGCGGCGCTGAAAGCGGATGAATGCCAGATCTACACCGACGTCGATGGCGTCTACACCACTGACCCGCGCGTTGTTTCGCAGGCCCAGCGTCTGGACAAGATCACTTTCGAAGAAATGCTGGAGATGGCGAGCCTGGGCTCCAAGGTCCTGCAGATCCGCGCGGTCGAGTTCGCCGGCAAGTACAACGTCCCGCTGCGCGTACTGCACAGCTTCAAGGAGGGTCCAGGCACCCTCATTACCATTGATGAAGAGGAATCCATGGAACAGCCGATCATTTCGGGCATCGCCTTCAACCGCGACGAAGCCAAGCTGACCATCCGTGGCGTGCCAGACACCCCGGGCGTTGCGTTCAAGATTCTCGGCCCCATTAGCGGCGCGAACATCGAAGTCGACATGATCGTGCAGAACGTTTCGCACGATAACACCACCGATTTCACCTTCACCGTGCACCGCAACGATTACCAGGCCGCGCTGCAGGTTCTTCAGAACACGGCCAATGAAATCGGCGCCCGTGAAGTCATTGGCGACACCAAGATCGCCAAGGTTTCCATCGTCGGTGTCGGCATGCGGTCCCATGCCGGTGTCGCCAGTCGCATGTTCGAAGCGCTGGCCAAGGAGAGCATCAACATCCAGATGATTTCGACGTCGGAGATCAAGGTCTCGGTGGTGATCGAAGAGAAGTACCTGGAACTGGCCGTCCGCGCGCTGCACACCGCCTTCGAACTCGACGCACCGCGTCAGGGCGAGTAAGCCTTGGGCAGGAGGTGCGGTTTCAACCGCGCCTTCTGCGAGTGGATGTGCGTGAGTCGCTATTCTTTTTCCGGCGCTGGTCGATACTGAGGCATGGACCTGCGGCCTCTGGCTCGGGATCATGCCGTTTGTCTGTGCAGACTGTAGTCCCTTGAATGTAAGCCGTAAGGAGATAGGTATGCTGATTCTGACTCGTCGGTGCGCGGAAAGTCTGATCATTGGTGATGGTGAAATCACCGTGACCGTGCTTGGCGTCAAAGGTAATCAAGTACGCATTGGGGTCAACGCGCCCAAGGAAGTGGCCGTTCACCGCGAAGAGATTTACCTGCGTATAAAGAAAGAGAAGGACGAAGAACCAAGCCATTAATTTTTATTGAATTTTTGGTTTGCAAACGGGGAAAAGGGTGGTTATTATACGCCCCGTGTTGCGGAGAGCTGGCCGAGTGGCCGAAGGCGCTCCCCTGCTAAGGGAGTACACCTCAAAAGGGTGTCGGGGGTTCGAATCCCCCGTTCTCCGCCATTATTTGCGTAGTACGTTGCAATCTGGCTTGATCGGTAAGTTGTTGAATTTACTAGAGAAAGTGCTTGACCAAGAGATTCGACGGCCTATAATGCGCGGCAACAAATGCACTCGTAGCTCAGCTGGATAGAGTACTCGGCTACGAACCGAGCGGTCACAGGTTCGAATCCTGTCGAGTGCACCATTTAAGCGTTGTTTGTAGCGATACGAACAACAGTCTTAAGTTAGAAAGAGCCTGGCTTCAACAGGTCTTCGGAAGCACCACTCACTTCCAGAAGTAAAATGCAATGACCAGAGGTGAACTGGTTTAAAAAGCGCCATATGCACTCGTAGCTCAGCTGGATAGAGTACTCGGCTACGAACCGAGCGGTCACAGGTTCGAATCCTGTCGAGTGCACCATAAAACGAAAAGCCCGCATGAAAATGCGGGCTTTTTGCTTTCTAGCGTTTGCCTTTTACGCAGCCGTGTTCATCGAATGACACCTGTCTACTGCGTCCCTTCTTTTCCTCATACACATAACGAACTTCAGCGTTACGGCTGATGATCCTGTCTGGCCGCCCGAGCAAGCTTTCCACCTCACGTTTGCTCATCCCCGCTGGCGTCTGCTGATTGATGATCGCCTTGCGGCGCTGCTCCGCACTCAAGATGTTGCCGCACCCGTCATCGCGCTGGCCCACAACCACCACCTCCCGGCTTTTATGATCTTTCGTCGCGTGCGCTTTTGAAGCCGGAGCAGGGGGCGTGAAGGTCATGCCCGATGCCGGGTTGATGCCCTGGGGCGTCATCGCGTGCCCGCTGGGGCAACTGAGTGTGGTGAAGGTCACGCTGCCGCTTTGATCCTGGCAGCGATTGACGGTGGTGGCGCCTGCGCCGAGTGGCAAAAACAGCAGCACGGTGATGAAGAGTTTTTCAGTGTTCAGCAGCATCCTAATGTCCTCCCTGACCCGTGTCCGGAAAGGGTAACGATGAGGATTTCTCACGGCGAGCGTGTTTTGTTCACCGGATGTGACGGGGCGATAGCCGTGACTCGGATAGTCGTCAGCGATGTGTTGCAACCGATTGTTTCACGTTGAATTTTTAGACTCCCGCCGCGGCAAGCGGTGTATGATTGCGCCCGTCAGCCCCGCCGGGGCTTGTGGACTACCTCCATGGACTTACCCAGTAGCAACTCAACACTAAGTTTCACCAATCAAGAATCGACTGATTGATCTTCTGGCGGGTTCCACTGCTGGGAGTGGAGTTCGCCTATGACCCAAATCGAAGTAAAAAAGACGCAGGAAAGCCTTCAGGATCGTCTCGCCCAAGTCATCGACTTGCTGCAACGTCAGCGCATCGTCGAAGACCTGACACACCGTCAGGAAGGCCAGCACCAGGATCGTGTCGAGAACCTCGTTCACCGGCAGAATCTCGTCGAGCTGCAGCGTAAGCTCGACGACCTGCACTCTGCCGACGTTGCCTACATTCTCGAAGCACTTCCCCTCGAAGACCGTCTGACGGTCTGGCAGCTGGTGAAGGCCGAGCGTGACGGCGACATCCTTCTTGAAGTGTCGGACTCCGTTCGGGAAACCCTGATCGCCGACATGGATGATCACGAGCTCCTCGCTGCCGCCAAGGAAATGGACGCCGACGAACTCGCCGACCTTGCGCCAGAGCTGCCGCGCGATGTTGTCCATGAGCTGATGGAAGCGCTGGACAGCCAGCAGCGCGAGCGCGTGCGTTCCGCCCTGTCCTATGACGAGGAGCAGGTCGGCGCTCTGATGGACTTCGAGATGGTGACCATCCGTGAGGATGTCAGCCTGGAAGTCGTTCTGCGTTATCTGCGCCGTCTCAAAGAGCTGCCCGGTCATACTGACAAACTGTTCGTGGTCGACTCCGATGGCGTGCTCAAAGGCGTGCTGCCCATCAAGCGTCTGCTGGTCAACGACCCCGAGAAGCAGGTGTCAGAGGTCATGGCCAGTGACCCGGTGAGCTTCCACCCTGACGGCGATGCGTATGAAGCCGCCCAGGCGTTCGAACGTTACGACTTGATTTCTTCTCCGGTGGTCGACAAGAACGGCAAGCTGATCGGCCGTCTGACGATCGATGAAATGGTCGACCTTATCCGTGAGGAGAGCGAGACCGAAGTCCTCAACATGGCGGGCTTGCGCGAAGAGGAAGACATCTTCGCCTCCGTATGGCGTTCGCTGCGCAACCGCTGGTCCTGGCTGGCGGTCAATCTCATCACTGCCTTTCTGGCGTCTCGGGTGATCGGTCTCTTCGAAGGCTCCATCGAGAAACTGGTGGCGCTGGCGGCACTGATGCCGATCGTGGCGGGGATCGGGGGTAACTCCGGCAACCAGACCATCACCATGATCGTTCGGGCCATGGCTCTCGATCAGGTCAACACCGGCAATACCTCACGCCTGATGCGCAAAGAACTGGCTGTTGCGCTCATCAACGGTCTGGTGTGGGGTGGGGTGATAGGGATCGTTGCTTATCTTCTCTATAACAGTTGGTCGCTTGGGGTCGTGATGACCGTCGCCATGACATTGAATTTGCTGTTGGCAGCGTTGATGGGCGTGCTGATCCCCATGACCCTTTCTCGGCTTGGTCGTGATCCAGCAATGGGTGCCAGTGTGATGATCACGGCCATGACCGACAGTGGCGGCTTCTTTATCTTTCTCGGGCTGGCGACGGTGTTTTTGCTCTGACCGCACGCTTCACTCAAAACCGCCTTTAGGGCGGTTTTTTAATGTGCGCGAAATCACTTATTGCGTGGGAAACAATCAAGTCTTTAAATTTCAGGCACAAAAAAGCCAGCAGTGCGCTGGCTTTCAAGTCTCTGGTTTGAACGACTTATTCGTCGTCGTTTGCCAGGCTAGTGTCATGTGCAATCAGGGAAACCAGTGCGTTCTGCTGGCGGTGAGCCAACTGACGGAAGCGCTGCAGCAGCTCGCGTTCGTGAAGCGAAAGCTCCGGGCTGTCCAGACGCAGACTTGGCTCATCACCCAGCGCGCCTTCTTGAATCAGACTCTGCTCAATACGCGCAATGATTTCCGAGTTCATGCTGCGGTGATGCTGTTTGGCGACGTCCGCAATACGCTCGCGCATGCCTTCAGGTAGGCGAACTACGAACTTGTCAGCTGTGCGACTGGAATAATTGGCCTGTTTCATAGGGCTCATATATTTAACCGAATTAGTTCAAAGAGAGAGGCGGTTCTTGCATTAGGCCGCAGATGTCATGCTCTGACTGTCTTTTGGACGAAATGTTCAACCAACCCGCATAAAGGATCGCCATCCTGCACCAATGCGTCGAATCCTTGGCGTCAAATGTGTGACAAATATTGAACTAGATAAAGGCTTTTAGCCAGCACCAATTATCCGAAATGCGTTCTGGTTTGCAAACTGGAAAGCGGTTCGCCCTTATGGCACCGGGCAGATGCCGTGATGGCTATCTGTCTTCAGCGTAGTGGGAGAGTGAGGATAATACGAGGGGCGAGTCAAGAAAGAGACGAAGGGTCTGTCTGCGGCATGGCCGGTATGGTGTAAGCCAAAGCCGACAGGGACGTGATGATTACCTGTGTGGGGCGCCAGCAGGGGGCTGACAATGGTTCAGGGCTTGGCCTGGCGCAAGACTGGGTCGAACTTGATACGGCGTCCTACGAACAGCGCTGCAACGAACAGGCTGGCGAAGATCCCGGCAGCTGCTTTCACCAGGGTACTTAGACTTTCCATTGACGGAGCCAGCAGTTGGTCTGCGGCGAGGGCCATAACGGCCAGGATCAGGAACGAAATTGCTGCTTTGGACATGGCTGCTCTCTAATGGGGTGCTCTCTGACGGAGCGCGCGTCGAAGCGGTTGCAGGAACTGACCAGAAAATTCCGATTAGAACACCCAGCGCTCCGAGCGATTAACCGGCATGGCTTCTTCATCGTCATGAGCCAGGATGGCTTCTGTACTCTGACTTTGCATGGCTGCGAACCGCGGCGTCTGTTTCATGAGGTGATGAGGCTGCGCCTGAATGGCGACGCTCTCGGATTTCACGGCCTCTGCCGTGCTGCCATCATCCTGAAAGTGGAAGGCGACCAATGCGACAAGCGCGGCAGCGTTGAGCAAAGACAGTGTCATGTTCATCTCGGGTACCTTCGCTGGGACGGCGTTCAGAGGGGTGATTCGCGAAGAAGAGTAGTGCAGTCTGCATGCCAATCTTTTACTCAAAATAAATCTATATAAATCAACAGGATAGATAGGATCATAAGGATTGTAGGGTTGCGTTTTGCAATAAGGCCCATGGCCATCGTTGCATTCTGCACGATAGCCCTCTGATGTGACCGGCAGGCAGGATCTTACAGCTCCCGTTGATAATGACGACATGACAAGCCAGCGCCTTGTCGTTAAGATGCACGCCGTCTGTTTTGGTGTCCTCTTAGTTCAACGGATAGAACGAGCCCCTCCTAAGGGCTAGATGCAGGTTCGATTCCTGCAGGGGACATATCTGATTCACCTCTAATCGCCAGAACACCACGCCTTCTCTGTAACACTTCCCGGCCGTCCGGCCAGTCATTCCAATCCCTTTCACGCCTGCGCGCTCGCCTGAGTGTGCTGATCCGCGTACCACCGATTGCGGCCATTATTTCTCGCGTAGTGGAGGTAGGCATACGCCGCTTTGATTATGTCGGCAGGCGTGTGTCTTCCAAAGACAGTCGTCGCCGTCCTCGGCGTGCTGCGCCGCCTCTGGCCTCCTGTTAAATATCAGCTGTGAACGCTGCCGACCGCTTTGATCAGCGCGCCCGCCATCTCTTCAGCACTCAGCTGAGGGCTCAATATGGTTTTGCGCATCGTCTCAATCGGCATGCTGGGCACCGGTGCTTCCTCGGGACGCTGGACGAAACTCAACCCGCCGGCATTTTTGACCGCTACCGCGCCATCCGAACCATCCGAGTCGCCGCCTGACAACACCAGGCTGATCACCCGCTCGCGAAACACGTCGGCAGCTGTGGCGAACAGGCGATCGGCGGCAGGACGTGCGAGATTGACCTTGGGGCCGTCGTCGAGATGAATGATCCCGGGCGAGACGATTTCCATGTGCCGGTTTGCAGAGGCCAGATACACACGGCCGGGCAGCACCGGCTCTTTTTCCTGACCGTAGGCGACAGGGAGCGTCGAGTAACGACTGAGGACCGATGCCATGTAGTCCGGAGCTGACGGGTTTGTGTGAATCACGATCAATACGGCAGCGGGAAAATCTGCCGGCAGTCGAGTGAGGAGGATACGCAGAGCCTCCATCGCCCCTTGCGAGCCCCCGATGACAACAACGTCCCTCAGCACTTCTGTGTTACGAGCGTCCATTGCCTTCTCCCTGGTGGCTCTACAGGGTGGACACAGCGCATGAGCCAGCCGTTCATTCTGAAATGGCCTGGGGTGCCGAGCATTACCGGGCGAAAGCGAAGGTGCAGGGCGGGGTACAGGATGATTCACGGCTCAATAAAAAAGCCACGAGACGCGAAGTCTCGTGGCTTTCGTGAACAGCAGCACCGCAATCGATGAAACCGGTCAGGCGTTGTTACAGCGCCATGTCGCTGGCGGGCTTGCTTTCAGCAGGCTTGCCCGGCGCAGCAGTGCTGGTGCCGACGCTCTGATCGAGCACAGGCGGTTTGCCCAGTTGCAGCACTTCGGCGGTGTAGTTCCACTCTTGCTGAACAGCGGCTGGCGATTCATTCAGCTTGGTGCCATAGCTCGGCACGATCTGATGGATCTTCGCTTGCCACTCTGGCGTCGCGACCTGAGTCTTGAACAGTTTTTCCAGGACGTTGAGCATGATCGGTGCAGCGGTCGACGCGCCTGGTGATGCGCCCAGCAGGGCAGCGATGGTGCCGTCCTGGGAGGAAACGACTTCGGTGCCCAGTTTCAGCACGCCGCCCTTGTCCGCGTCACGCTTGATGATCTGCACGCGCTGACCGGCTTGCCACAGGCGCCAGTCTTCTTTCTTGGCGTGCGGGAAGTATTCCTGCAGCGCCTTAAAGCGGTCGTCGTCAGACAGCATCAGCTGACCGGCGAGGTACTCGACCAGCGGGTACTGCTCGATGCCGACCTTGGTCATTGGCCAGAAGTTGTGGGTGGTCATGCTGCTGAACAGGTCCAGGTACGAACCTTCTTTCAGGAACTTGGTGGAGAACGTGGCGAACGGGCCAAACAGAATCACGCGCTTGCCGTCCAGCACGCGGGTGTCCAGGTGCGGAACCGACATGGGCGGTGCGCCGGTGGACGCGATGCCGTAAGCCTTGGCCATATGTTGCATGGCAACGGTCGGGTTCTCAGTGACGAGGAACGAACCGCCAACCGGGAAGCCTGCGTAGTCCTGGGCTTCAGGGATGCCGGATTTCTGCAACAGCTTCAACGCGCCGCCGCCTGCACCGATGAACAGGAACTTGGCGTCGGTACCGGTGGTGGTGCCGTCTTTCAGGTTCTTGTATTCAACGTGCCACGAGCCGTCTTCGTTGCGGGTGATGTCGTTGACTTCGCTGGACAACTTCAAATCGAAGTTCGGGCGGGTCTGCAGGTACGACACGTACTGACGGGTGACTTCGCCCCAGTTGACGTCGGTGCCGATGGGCGTCCAGGTGGTCGCCAGCTTCTGCGAAGGATCACGGCCTTCCATCATCAGCGGGACCCACTTGGCGATCTGTGCCGGGTCTTCGGAGTACTGCATCGGGCGGAACAGCGGGCTGGCCTGCAGCGCGTCATAACGCTTTTTCAGGAATTTGATGTTGTCATCGCCCCACACAAAGCTCATGTGCGGTGTGGTGTTGATGAACGAAGGCGGGTTCTTCAGAACGCTCTGGCGGACTTGCCACGACAGGAACTGACGGGTGACCTGGAAGGCTTCGTTGATCTCGATGGCTTTGGAGATGTTGACGTTGCCGTCTTTGTCTTCAGGCGTGTAGTTCAGCTCGGCCAGGCCGGAGTGACCGGTGCCGGCGTTGTTCCAGCCGTTGGAGCTTTCTTCGGCGACCGCATCAAGACGCTCGACCATTTCCATCGACCAGCTCGGCTCGAGTTCATTGAGCCAGACGCCCAGGGTCGAACTCATGATGCCGCCGCCGATCAGCAGTACATCGACTTTCTTGCTTTCTGCGGCGTGGGCTTGCAGGAAGGTGGCCGAAATCGCGAGGCCCAGTAGAGCGGTGCTCGTTTTCTTGAACATCGAATCATCCAATAGATAGAAAGTTATCCGCCTGCAGCATTCGTCGCGCAACGTCCTGCAGTGCCGGCGCCGGTTGCGGCGCGAACGTCAGACAGGCTTCGCTCTCGGAAAACGAGGAGGAAGGGTCAAGAGGCCAGTGAAAAGGTCGACCTCGTGTTCTATGTCCCTCGGTGCTGTGCTTTTTATTCGATCATTGGAATCAGCAGCTTGAGTAAACATCATCCACCGCAGGACCTGGTCATCAGGTCCATCCCCTGCGGCGGGCGGGGATTGTACCCGAAATGTCATTTTCGACAAATCGGGTGTCAAATTAGTCAATACGCCATTTTGTCTCAGGGTGGCGATTGGCTGGCCGGGCGCCGAAATGCCAAGCCGTTTACAGGGTGAATTTGCCCACCATGGAGTGGAAGGAAACGGCCAGTCGCGACAGCGCCTGACTCGACGCGCTGGTCTGATTGGCGCCGGCTGCGGTTTGGGTCGACAGGTCCTGAATGTTCACCAGATTGCGGTCCACCTCGCGGGCCACCTGTGCCTGTTCTTCCGCCGCGCTGGCGATCACCAGGTTGCGTTCGTTCATCTGGCTGACGCCTTCGCTGATGCGTTCCAGTGCGTGGCCGGCTTCGGTGGCCAATGATTGGGTATGCACGGCGATCGCCTGACTCTTGCCCATGGCCTGCACGGCTTCGTCGGCGCCATTGCGCACCTTGGTGATCATCGATTCGATTTCGCCGGTGGAGGTTTGAGTGCGGTGGGCGAGGGCACGTACTTCGTCCGCCACCACAGCAAAACCCCGGCCCTGCTCGCCGGCGCGTGCCGCTTCGATGGCCGCGTTGAGCGCCAGCAGGTTGGTCTGTTCGGCGATCCCGCGGATCACGTCGAGGACCTTGGTGATGTCGCGGATCTGCCCGGCCAGCGCTTCGACGCGCTGGGTCGATTCGGTGATTTCCACGGTCATGGTGTTCATCGCGGTGACAGCCTGCTGCACCTGTTGCTGACCCTTGATGGCATCTTCGGACGTCTGCGCAGACACCTGCGACGCGCTGGCGGCGTTGCGCGCCACTTCTTCCACCGCAGCGGTCATCTCGTTGACGGCCGTCGCGGCTTGCTGGATTTCATCGTTCTGACGCATCAGCCCGCGGGTGCTGTCGTCGGTCACCATGGTCAGCTCTTCAGCGGCGGACGCCAGTTGGTCCGACGCGGTGGCGATCTGCTGAACCGTGCCCTTGAGGCTGCCCTGCATGTTGGACAGCGCCTTGAGCAGCTGCCCGGTTTCATCCTGGCCCCCGACCTGGATGGGCTGACTCAAATCACCGCCCGCCACCCGGGTGGCGCTTGCCACCGATTGATAGATGGGCCGGGTGATCATGCGTGTGACGATCAGCCCCAATGCAATGGCGCACACCACCGCGATCAACGAACCGATGATCAGAATCCACGTCACCTGGGTGTCGGTTTCAACCCCGGCCTGCGCCTGTTCGTTGGCCTGGCGCAGGTTGGATTCGATCATGATTTTAAGTTCGCCCATGGTCTTGCGGTAGCTGGGCGTCACGCTGGTGGCCGCCAGCTTGCTGGCTTGCTCGAGGTCGCCGCTCTGCGCCACAGACAGCGCGTTGAGGGCGGCGCTGATGTAAGCGGCCCAGTCGCGGTCAAAGTCATCGCCAGCGGCTTTTTCATCGGGGTCAAGTGGCGTGGAGCGGTAGATCTTGAAGTCCGTCTCGGCCTGGGCCTGGTTTTCCTTCAGTGACTGGATCGCTGCGTTGATGTCGTCCGGGTTGGCCTTGAGCGCGCTCAGTCCGATGGCCTTGAAAAAGTCGCGGTTGGTGGCGATGACGTTAGCCTTCACCGAATCGACTTTGGCGATCGACACCAGATTGTCGCTCACCGTGTTTTCGAACAGCTCGTACAGGCGCGAGATTCCGCTCTGCCCCAGCACACCCACCACCACAGTGATCAGCGCGCACAAGCAGAAAGCCGAAAGCAGCTTGGTCTTCAATTTCAGGTCGGTCAGCCAGGACATGGGGTGCACTCGAAGGGAATGGGTTGTTGCTGTTGGCTACGCATTGCATGACTGGATATCGGCGGAGGGCCCAAGGACTTTACCGGTTCTGCTGCGCCGCCTTAGGTATCGATGCCCCGTCAATACGGCGCGAGGGCATCACTTTTCCCGCGTGGCGTGCCTAAGCTTTGCCCTGCTGCCGCCGATAACTCGGACAAGCGGCGTCATGCCGCAACTCTATTGGCCCTCTCAGCCCGGACCCCGGGAACGAGACCGCCGCCCCTTGCAAGTGCCTCAGGGCCGACTATTTATCCGGTGACAGGAATCTCGATGCTGGCGTGGAACCAAAAAACCTTTCTGATCGTCGACGATTTTTCCGACTTCCGCAGTTCGGTTCGCTCGATGCTGCGTGAGTTGGGCGTCAAGGCGGTGGACACGGCCGACAACGGCGAGGAGGCGCTGAAGATGTGCGCGCAGAAGCGCTACGACTTCATCCTCCACGACTTCAATCTGGGCGACGGCAAGAAGAACGGCCAGCAGGTGCTCGAAGACCTGATGACTGATCGGCTGATCAGCCATGAAAGCGTGTTCGTCATGGTCACCGCCGAGAACAGCCAGGCGATGGTAATGAGCGCGCTGGAGTGGGAGCCGGATGCCTACCTGACCAAGCCGTTCAACCGCGCGAGCCTGGCCCAGCGTCTGGAAAAGATCGTCCAGCGCAAGACCGTGCTCAAGCCGATCCTGCAGGCGCTCGACCGGAGCAACCCGACCGAAGTGCTGGCTGCCTGCGTCACGCTGACCAAACAGGACCCTCGCTTTGCGCCGCTGTGCCTGCGCTATAAAGCCGATGCGCTGCGCGACCTGAACCAGCACGAGCCGCTGGAAGCCTTTCTCAAGTCGATTCTCGCTGATCGCCCGCAACCCTGGGCGTATGTGGCGTTGGGCAAATTGCTGTTCAAGCGCGGGCGCAATGCCGAAGCGCAGGCCGTGTACGAAGAAGCCATTCGCGCCTTCAATGCCATGCCGGTGCTGTACGACGGGCTGGCCGATGTTTTGGTGGCCAGCGGCGACAACAAGCGCGCCCAGAAGATGCTGGAAGAGGCGGTGCGGTTATCGCCGTACGCGGTGCGCCGTCAGCGTCTGCTGGGCAAGCTGGCGCTGGAAAACGAGGATTTCGATGGCGCTTCAAAGGCCTATCGTCAGGCCGTTTCCCAAGGCCAGTTTTCACGCTTCAAAGACCCGGAAACCAACCTGGGTTTTGCTCAGGCGCTGATCAGCCGTGGCGGCGAGCGCGGGCTGGATGCACGCACCCGGATCGAGATCAACCAGACCCTCACCGAAGTGGCCAAGGAAAACGGTAACGACGCCGGCCTGCAAGTGCGGGCGCGTCTGATGAAAGCCACCAGCGTGGCGTCATCGGACCCTGAAATGGCCGCCAAGCTGACCGAGCAGGCGATGGAACGGCTTGAAGGCATGGAACAGTTTCTCAGTGCCGATGCGGCACTGGCGGTGGCCTCGCAGCTCAAATTGCTCGGTCAGGAAAACGCTGGCGCGGGCATTCTGAAAAGCTGTGCCGAAATCTACGGCGACGATCCGCTGGTCATGCAGAACATCGCCAGGCAGACCGATGATCCCGAGATTCTCGGCGCCGGCAAAGCGGCGATCGATTTCAACGTTCAGGGCATTCGCTGCTACCGCGCCGGCAAGCTCGGCGAAGCGCAGGACCTGTTTCGCCAGGGCCTGGCCCTGCAACCGAAAAACATCAGTATCGCCCTGAACATGGCGCAGTCGCTGCTGCACATGGGCGTTCACAACCTCGACGCGGCGAGCCTGGCGGAATGCCAGAACAGTCTCAAGATGGTGGGCAAGATGCCGGAAACCGACCCGCGCTTCGAGCGTTTCCAGAAATTGCGACTCAGGGCTTTCGGCGAATGAAAGATCAGGATCTCGGGCTCGACTTCTCGATGGTGATTGCGTCCACCGTTCACGATATGAAGAACGCGCTGGGGTCGTTGATCCAGGCCCACGGCCAGTGGGTCAAACAGCTTCCCGACGCCTGTCGTGGAACGCCGGATCAAGGCGTTATCGATTACGAGTTCGCCCACCTCAATGGCATGCTGGTGCAGCTGCTGGGGCTTTACAAGCTGGGAGTGAACCAGCTGCCGTTGCGCCCCGATTATCACGAGCTGGATGACTTCATCGAGGCGCAACTGGCCTTCCATCAGGAAGTGCTCGTCAGTCGGGGCATTACGGCGCGCTACGCGGTGAACGACTTCGGTCTGCCGGGCTTCTTTGATCGCGAGCTGGTCGGTTCAGTGGTGTCCAACGTGGTCATCAACGCCATTCGCTTTGCGCGCAGTGAAGTATTGATTACGGCAGGGCAGGTCGGCGAGCAACTGGTGATCAGCATCAACGACGACGGCCCGGGGTTTCCCGCGCGGATGATCGAGGAGCAGACCGACTACGTGCTGGGCATCAACCAGAACAGCGGCAGCACTGGATTGGGTTTGTATTTCGCGGCAAACATCGCCAGACAGCATCAGCGCAAAGGCGTCCCCGGCCACATCGAAATCACCAACGGCGGCGAGTTGGGCGGCGGGCTGTTCAGCATTTATCTGCCCTGAGATCAAGGGCGGTTTGATGAGGTCAACAGCAGATCAAAGGCTTCCCGGCTAAAGCCGGTCCTACGGATTGCGCGTGTCGCTTTCGTGGCGCTACAGCTTCACGCCTTTTCCCAGCACCACATTCAGCGCGTTGCGGGCATCGTCCAGTTGCACCAGCGTGGCGTGGTGGGCGCCCAGCGCATCGCGGTTTTCGATGGCGGTGAGGATCGCGCGATGGCGGGGCAATGCCAGCTCGTGCAGGTTGGGGCGCTTGTTGGAGTGCTTCAACGCTTCGCGCAGTGCCAGCGACAGCATGTTGCACAAGTGCGCGAGCAAATCGTTGTGGGTGGCGTCGGCGATGCGGCTGTGGAAATCCAGGTCCGGTTGCAGCACGTCTTCAACGGTCGGCGCTGCGGCCATGCGCTCGTAGGCTTCGCCGATGGCGGTAATGTCTTCGGGGGTTGCGTGTTGCGCGGCGAGGGCGGCGGCGGCCGGTTCGATGATGCTGCGCACGCTGGTGAGCAGGGCGAAAAACTCGTTCTGCGGCGAGCTTTGCATCAGCCAGTGCAGCACGTCCGGATCAAGGATGTGCCACTCGCGGCGCGGCTTGACCACCGTGCCCACACGCGGCCGGGAATACACCAGACCTTTGGCGACCAGCACCCGCGTGGCTTCGCGCAGCACCGGACGACTGACGGCATATTCTTCACAGAGCAGGGCTTCGGCGGGGAGTTTGTCATCAGGCTTGAAGCGGCCCGAGACAATCTGCATGCCGATGTCCTGGACAATGCGCGAGTGCATGCTTTTACGGTCGGAGGGCTTACGGTAATCCATGGGGCGCGGGGCAATCCTGAGCGGTGAATGCGGCGCATCATAGCATTGTCGACAGAGCGCAAGGGTGGACTCTGCCTCCACCTGTAGGAGCGTGGCTTGTCCCGCGATCTGGCGCGAAGCGGCAGCAAAATCATGCGCCCGGCGCATCAATGGAATCGCGAGCGCCGGGTGGCTGCCGGTGCCCGGCAGATCGCGGGACAAGCCACGCTCCTACAAGGGCGTAGCGCATCCAATCAATGGCTTTCAATCACTGGCTTTCAATTAATGGCTCTTTATCAATGGCTCTTAATCAATGAGAGTGCCGTGGCACTTCCGAGCCGCGCATGCCGACCAGGAAGTCGAAATCGCAACCCTGATCCGCCTGCATCACATGGTCGATGTACAGCTGACGATAGCCGCCGATCAACAGCTGAGGCGGCGCTTGCCAGTCGGCCAGGCGCGCGGCCAGCTCCGCTTCCGGAATGTCCAGGTGCAGGCGGCCGGTCGCGCAATCCAGTTCGATGAAGTCACCTTCCTGCACCACCGCCAGCGGACCCCCGGCAGCGGCCTCGGGTGCCACGTGCAAAACGACCGTGCCGTACGCTGTGCCGCTCATGCGCGCATCGGAAATCCGCACCATGTCGGTCACGCCCTGGGCCAGCAGCTTGGCGGGCAGACCCATGTTGCCGACTTCGGCCATGCCCGGATAACCCTTCGGCCCGCAGTTCTTCATCACCAGAATGCTGTTGGCGTCGACGTCCAGGTCCGGATCGTTGATGCGCGCCTTGTACATGTCGAAGTTTTCGAACACCACCGCGCGGCCCCGATGCTTCATCAACGCAGGCGTGGCAGCGGAAGGCTTGAGCACCGCGCCCAGCGGCGCAAGGTTGCCGCGCAGGACGCAGATGCCGCCGTCGGCCACCAGCGGATTGTCGATGGCGCGGATCACTTCGTCGTCGCCATAGATCGGCGAGTTCTGCACGTTTTCCCAGAGCGTCTTGCCGTTGGCGGTCAAAGCGTCGGGGTGGGGAATCAGGTTGTTCTCGCCCAGACGACGCAACACCGCAGGCAGGCCACCGGCGTAGTAGAACTCTTCCATCAGGAAGCGCCCTGAAGGCTGCAGGTCCACCAGCGTTGGCGTGCCGCGCCCGATGCGGGTCCAGTCGTCCAGTTCCAGGTCCACGCCGATACGACCGGCGATGGCCTTGAGGTGGATCACGGCATTGGTCGAACCGCCGATGGCCGCGTTGACGCGAATGGCGTTTTCAAAGGCTTCGCGGGTCAGGATCTTCGACAGGCGCAGGTCTTCGTTGACCATCTGCACCGCGCGCATGCCGGACATGTGCGCCAGTACGTAACGGCGTGAATCGACCGCAGGAATCGCAGCGTTGTGCGGCAGCGAGGTGCCCAGCGCTTCGGCCATGCACGCCATCGTCGAGGCGGTGCCCATGGTGTTGCAAGTACCGGCCGAGCGCGACATGCCCGATTCGGCAGACAGGAATTCGTCGAGGCTGATCTGCCCGGCTTTATAGGATTCGTGCATCTGCCAGACGATGGTGCCGGCGCCGATGTCCTTGCCCTTGTGTTTGCCGTTGAGCATCGGCCCGCCGGTGACGACGATGGCCGGAATGTCACAGCTGGCGGCGCCCATCAACAGGGCAGGGGTGGTCTTGTCGCAACCGGTCAGCAGCACGACGCCGTCGATGGGGTTGCCGCGGATAGCTTCTTCGACGTCCATGCTCGCCAGGTTGCGGGTCAGCATGGCGGTCGGGCGCAGGTTCGATTCGCCGTTGGAGAAGACCGGGAATTCAACCGGGAAACCACCGGCTTCGATCACGCCGCGTTTGACGTGTTCGGCGATGGTGCGGAAGTGGGCGTTGCAGGGGGTGAGTTCGGACCAGGTGTTGCAGATGCCGATGATCGGCTTGCCCTGGAACTGATGGTCGGCGATGCCCTGGTTCTTCATCCAGCTGCGGTACATGAAGCCGTTCTTGTCGGCGGTACCGAACCACTGGGCGGAGCGCAGCACGGGTTTCTTATCGGAATCGGACATAAATCAGCACTCTTATTGTTAGGCTTTATTTGTAAGACTAAAGGCTGCAGGTGCTGACTAAAATAGGCCGAAAATGTCGCGAGTGGAAGAGTTGTAACCTTAAATAGTAATACTATATAGTCGATCTCAACCGAGGGACGACCCTGCCGGCTTCATCCGCAGCAATGCGCACACGAAGGCAGAGGCGATCCCCGCAGGCTTCCATAACAAAAACAATGAGGACCGCATCCATGAGCCAGGAACTCAGGCTTATTCGTCGCATCACCTTGAAACTCATTCCTTTTCTGATTCTGCTTTATCTGATCGCCTACGTAGACCGCTCCGCTGTCGGCTTCGCCAAGCTGCACATGGGCGCGGACGTCGGCATCGGCGACGCGGCCTATGGCATGGGCGCCGGTCTGTTCTTCATTGGCTACTTCCTGCTGGAAATCCCCAGCAACCTGATGCTCGAACGCTTCGGCGCGCGGCGATGGTTCGCGCGGATCATGGTCACCTGGGGCGTCATCACCATGGGCATGGCCTTTATCCAGGGCCCGACCAGCTTCTATGTGATGCGTTTCTTGCTCGGCGCCGCCGAAGCAGGGTTCTTCCCGGGCGTTCTGTACTACATCACCCAATGGTTTCCGGTCCGCCATCGCGGCAAGATCCTCGGCCTGTTCATCCTTTCCCAACCCATCGCAATGATGATCACCGGCCCGATTTCCGGCGGTCTGCTGGGCATGGAAGGGGTGGCCGGTCTGCACGGCTGGCAGTGGCTGTTCCTGTGCATCGGCGCGCCGGCGATTCTGCTGACCCTGCCGGTGTTGCGCTGGTTGCCTGACGGCCCCAAAGACGTGAAGTGGATGGACCCGGTCGAGAAGCAATGGCTCGCCGGCGAGCTGAAAAAAGACCTGGAAGCATACGGCCAGACCCGCCACGGCAACCCCTTGCATGCGCTGAAGGACAAACGCGTCCTGTTGCTGGCGCTGTTTTATCTCCCCGTCACCCTGAGCATTTATGGCCTAGGCCTGTGGCTGCCGACGCTGATCAAACAGTTTGGCGGCAGCGACCTGACCACAGGCTTCATTTCAGCCGTGCCGTACATATTCGGCATCGTCGGCCTGTTGATCGTCCCGCGCAGCTCCGACCGGCTCAATGACCGCTATGGCCACTTGGCCGTGCTGTATGTGATCGGTGCCATCGGTTTGTTTCTTAGCGCGTACCTGACGGTTCCGGTGCTGCAACTGGCGGCGCTGTCGCTGGTGGCGTTCTCGCTGTTTTCCTGCACGGCGGTGTTCTGGACGTTGCCGGGTCGCTTCTTCGCCGGCGCCAGCGCGGCGGCGGGCATTGCGCTGATCAACTCGGTGGGCAACCTGGGCGGCTACATCGGCCCCTTCGTCATCGGCTGGCTGAAAGAACTCACCGGCAATCTGGCCAGCGGCTTGTACTTCCTCTCGGGCGTCATGATCTGCGGGCTGATCCTGACCGGCGTGGTCTACCGTGTTCTGGAACGCAAGCACGTCTTGCCCGAATCGAAATTCGCCGCCAGCGCGCGCGGCTCTCGTTAACCTCAGGCCGCATGTAGGAGCGTGGCTTGTCCCGCGATCGTCGACGAAGTCGTCGTGAATCGGAATGCTCCGTGTGTCAGGCACACCGGGTTTTCCGGATTTGCTGCCGGTCCCCGGCAGATCGCGGGACAAGCCACGCTCCTACAGGCCATGTACACATCCAAACAGGAGAATCCCATGCATTTAGTACAGTTCGAGCTGGGCAATGGCCAGCGTCGCGTCGGTCTGGTGGACGGTCCGCTGGTGCGCGAAATCCAGGGCGCCACCAGCACCCGTGAGCTGGCCCTGGCGGCCATCGACAAGAAGATCTCCCTCGCCGAGCAGGTCGACAGCCTGGGCCTGGGCGACAACCACGATTATTCGCAGCTGCGCGCCGATCTGATGATTCTGCCGCCGCTGGATCACCCGGATCCGGCCCACTTGCTGGTCAGCGGCACCGGCCTGACGCACTTGGGCAGCGCCTCGGCGCGGGACAAAATGCACCAGCAGGGCAATGACGAGTCGGCCATGACCGACACCATGCGCATCTTCAAGTGGGGCGTTGAGGGCGGCAAACCGGCGGCAGGTCAGCCAGGCGTGCAGCCGGAGTGGTTCTACAAGGGCGACGGCAGCATCGTCATTCGTCCGGGCGAGTCGTTCCCGCAGCCTCCCTTCTCCGAAGATGCGGGCGAAGAACCGGAGCTGAGCGGCCTGTACGTCATCGGTCACGACAGCAAGCCTTACCGTTTGGGTTTTGCCATCGGCAATGAATTCTCTGACCACGTCATGGAGCGCAAGAACTACCTGTACCTCGCCCATTCCAAACTGCGCGCCTGCTCCTTCGGCCCGGAACTGCGGGTTGGCGAGCTGCCGCAGAATCTGGCGGGCACCAGTCGCATCCACCGTGACGGCCAGGTGCTGTGGGAGAAGGAATTCCTGAGCGGCGAGGCCAACATGTGCCACAGCCTGGAAAACCTCGAATACCACCACTTCAAATACGCCCAGTTCCTGAGGCCGGGCGATGTGCATGTGCATTTCTTCGGCACCGCGACGCTGTCGTTTGCCGACGGCATCAAGACCCAGCCGGGCGACAAATTTGAAATCAGCCAGCATGAGTTTGGTGCGCCGTTGATCAATGGTATCGCTCCGGCCGAGGCTGTTTTCCATCCGGGCGCTGTCAAGCAGCTTTGATGCTTCAAACCCTGTAGCAGCGCTAGCCGGTCCCACTGATTGCGTGGGTTTTGGGCTGCACATGGGGCAGGGCGTGAGCGAAATAATGTTCGCTGACGCGGATTTTGTAGGAGCGCGCCCGCGAAGGCGTAGGTAAAGACTGCCGATATGCGTCGGATGCACCGGCCTCTTCGCGGGCAAGCGCGCTCCTACAGTTGACCGCGTTAGTCCTCACTCCTGCTGGGTTTTTCGGCTCCGCGTCCTACACACCCCGACACCCACATAAAAACAAAACGAGGTGCGACCCATGACCGCCACTGCCATCCCGCTGGACCGCCTTGATGCCGACGCCCTCGAGGACAGCATCTACCGTAAGGTGAGCTGGCGGATCGTGCCGTTGTTCATCGCCTGTTTCCTGTTTGCTTATCTCGACCGCGTCAACATCAGCTTCGCCAAGCTGCAGATGGCCAGCGATCTGGGTTTCAGCGAAACCGTTTACGGCCTGGGCGCGAGCCTGTTCTTCGTCGGCTACTTCCTGTTCGAAGTCCCAAGCAACGTGCTGTTGCACAAGATCGGCGCGCGGATCTGGATCGCGCGGATCATGGTCTCGTGGGGCATCGCGTCCGCCTGCATGATGTTCGTGCAGACCGAGTTCTGGTTCTACACGCTGCGCTTTCTGATCGGCGTGATGGAAGCGGGCTTCGTCCCCGGCGTGCTGTATTTCTTCACCCAGTGGTATCCGGGCTCACGTCGGGCGCGGGTGAACTCCTACTTCAAAAGCTCTATCTGCCTGTGCGGGATCGTCGGCGGTCCGATTGCCGGGTTGATCCTCGGTCACTTCGACGGCGTCATGGGCCTGGCCGGCTGGCGCTGGCTGTTCCTCATCGAAGGCATTCCGTCCATCCTGCTGGGCGGCGTGGTGTTCTGGCTGGTCAAGGACCGTATCGAAGACGCCACCTGGCTCAGCGATCAGGAGAAACAGGTGGTGCTGGCGCGCATGGCGAAAGAGGCCAAGCCCGTCGTCAAACAGACCGTCAAAGACATCTGGAAACACCCGGCCACCTACGTGATGTCCGGCATCTACCTGTGCCTGGTCATGGCGCTGACCGGCCTGTTGTTCTGGATGCCGCAGCTGATCAAAACCGCCGGCGTGACCGACACCCTGAACATCGGCCTGCTGACGGTGATTCCGTATGTGGGCGCGGTGATCGGCAACCTGCTGATCGGCGCCAGCTCCGACCGCCACGGCGAGCGCCGCTGGCACATGGCGGGCTGCGCGACGCTGACCGCTGCGGGCTATCTGGTCTGTGCGTCGTTTCCCGGGCAACTGGTGCCGCTGATGATCGGCATGACCATGATCATGACCGGCATCATTGCCTGGATGCCGATCTTCTGGACCATCCCGCCGCGCTTCCTGACTGGCATCGCTGCGGCTGCGGGCATCGCGCTGATCAACTCCCTCGGGCAATTGGGCGGGATCATCGCGCCGTTCATGGTTGGCCGCATCAAGGACCTCACCGGCACGGCGACGCCTGCGTTGTTCGCGTTGTTCGCCGTCAGCGTGCTGGCCATCGCGCTGATCGTCTGGGGCATCCCGGCGCGTTACTACGCGAAGGAAGCGGTTCAGGACTGAACCTGCGGTCATCAGACGCCGAGGCCAGCGCCTCGGCGTCTTTTCACCTATCATTCGCGCTTTCACTGATGCGAACCACTGCCATGACCACCACACCGCAATCCCTGCGCACTGAACTCCAGACCGCGCTGACCGCGCACAGCATGCTGGAAATCGACGGCCTGCACGCCTTCGAATTCACCCTCGACGAAATGCTCCAGATCGAAAGCATGGACGGCCGCGAACGCAAGGTCTGGCGCTTCTCGCTGGCGCAGATCGACGCTGCCGAATTCGATGCCGCCTTGCAAAGCTGGGTCATCAACGACGGCAATGCCGACCACCGCATCGTCGTGCTCAATGGCATCTCGGCGAGTGACGAGGACGAAGAGGGCGAGCAGGAGTAACCCGCGCTCATCAATCAAGGCGACATTTTTGAATTCAATGCGGATCTGTGGCCGGATCGGGATCAAATGTAGGAGCGCGCTTGCCCGCGATTGCGGTGGGGCAGCGAGATATGCAGTGGCTGACACAACGCATTCGCGGGCAAGCGCGCTCCTACAAAGGATTTGTGTCGTTTAGAGATGCTGCGGTCGATCTGGCTCCTACAGACTTGTTACTTGCCGCGGATGAGCGCCATGTCCCGCCATTTCACGACGCCCAGCCGGCAACTACTTTCTGCAATACGCTGTCATAGCCGATGACCTTCCGCGTGCACGGCGCGCCAACAACTCCAAAAAGAGAACAGCCCAATGACTCCCAGACTTCTGCCGTGGTTAGCGCTCGCCAGCAGCCTCTCCGCGCTCTCCGTTCAGGCCAAACCCATGACTGATTACGACGTACTGGTCGGCTCCTATACCGCCGGTGCCAGCGAAGGCATTTACCGCTTCGGCTTTAACACTCAGACCGGCCAGCTCGACGCCAAACCGCGTCAAGTGATCAAAAGCGAAAACCCGTCCTGGCTGACGCTTTCCAAAGACCAGCGCCATATGTTCGCGGTCAACGAAAACGGCCCGGGCCAGACCGACGTCGTCGGCAAAGTCAGCAGCTACGCCATCGATCCCAAGACCCACGCGGTGTCGTTTCTCAATCAGGTTGAAACCAAAAGTGACGAGCCGACCCATTCCAGCCTGAGCCTGGACGGGCGTTTCCTGTTCGTCGCCAACTACGCCGTGCATCCGCAACCGGGCGGCGCGCTGGCGGTGGTGCCGGTCGGCAAGGATGGCAAACTGGCGCCGGTGGTGCAGACCGCCACCCACGAAGCGAGCAAGGTCAACCCGGAGCGTCAGGCTTCGTCCCACGTCCACGCAGCGGTACCCACGCCCGACGGCAAGTACCTGATCGCCATGGACCTGGGCGCTGACAAGATGTTTATCTTCAACTACGACGCCAAGCAGCCCCAGCCGCTGCAGCCGGCGAAAGTGCCGTCAGTTGATCTGCCACCGGGCAGCGGTCCGCGCCACCTGACCTTCAGCAAAGACGGCAAGCACGCCTGGCTGACCATGGAGATGAGCGCGCAAGTGGCGGTGTTTGACTATCACGACGGTGTGTTCAAGCAGACCCAACTGGTGGACCTCGCCAACAAGGACGGTCAACAAAACCGTGCCGCCGGTGGCCTGCACACTTCGCCGGATGGCAAATTCCTCTACGTTGCCAACCGTGGCGAGGTGAACGAGCTGCTGGTATTCAGCATCAATGCTGCCAATGGCCAGCTCAAGGAAGTTCAGCGTCGCACCGTGGAAGGTAAGGAACCTCGCGAATTCGCCTTCGACCCGAGCGGCCACTTCGTGCTGATCGCCAACCAGAAAAGCAACCAGATCGTGACCGTCCGCGTTGACCCGAAAACCGGTCTGCTGGGCGACACCGTGCAGAAAGTCGACTTCGATTCGCCGTCTGACTTCCATTTCCTCACCGCGCACTGACATCCGTGACGCTTTGACGCAGGCTGAGCCCTTGATTTTAAAGGGCTCAGCCGGTGTATCAATTCAAGTGATAAGGGCTAGTGCCAGAAAAGATTTTTTCCAAACCTCCCTCGGGCGTAACTTTCATTCCACGGCCACGACGGTCAAGACTTGAAACGACACACCACAGCGAGGTACCCACCATGAACTTCAATCTCTTCTCCATCATCGCCGCGTCCGCCATCTCCGCCACTGTTGCTCTGCCTGCCAGCGCCAGTGTCGAAGCCACTGACAAAAAAGTCAGCTCGACCCAGAGCTACACCCCGAAGTACCTGCAACAAAGCGCCAACTTCTACGCCGCTCTGGATCACAAGATTCAACAATGAATAGTATTTCGAAGTGAATCCATTCCCCGTTAACGAACGTATCGTTGCCGGGGAATGGATTTGTAAGAACCTGATGTGAGCTGCAACTTTTTGATCACCGGAAAACGTTTTCGCGAGCAACTTCGTCTTCTACAGGTTGATGCGACCCACTGACCACTGCGTGTCAGGCCCTGCATCAAGTGCCGGCGAGCTTGTTCGCGAAAGCGTTGAATTCCTCCCCTTTGATCCCCGTCTGCTGGATAAGCGATGGGGATTTTTTTGTGCCCCTGTTTAATGGCCGATGCTGAAACTGTAGGAGTGACCGGGGTGGCGCTCCTACAGAAAGGGGATGTACAGGGATATCGTCGATATCTATCAGCCTGATTAACTCCCTGAATAATCAACCCCATCGATGTTTTGAATCGCCAGCCATCGTTTTTTAACCCGCAGAACTTCACGCATTCTGGGCGCCTGAAACAGACACGTCCCGGAGCTTCAATCATGGCCACTGCCATCCTCAACTCAATCAAACACGGCGCTTATACCGCCATCGCGTTGTATGTTGTTTTCATCGCAGTGGTCACCGTCATCAGTACGAATCCACCACTCAATGCTCCGTCGCAGATGTCCGCGCAAACAGCGTCCGTTGAACTCAATCGCGCGGCTGTTCAGTCCCAGGGACGTGCGTCGTGAAAGGCGCGAACTTCTGGGTGATTGTGTTCTTTGCTGTGATCAACAACGGCTGCTCATTGCTCGGCCATGGCGAAGGTTCAGTGGGCGGTGTGGCGCGCAGCATGGAGTTCAAGACGGAAGTTGCTGAAGCGGTCGAGATGCAGCGCTCGCAGAAACTCAACACCGGCAATCCGCCGCCACGTCACAGCGAGATGATTTCACCGATCTTTCAGTTAGAAGTGGCGTAGCGAAGTGGTGCGGCGAAGTGGTTTAGCAATTAACAAACGCGGTTGCAATCAGCGTTTGGCCATCGCCGTGATGAACAGCTCTGATGCCAGAAAACGCTGTAACCAGCCTTGCAGGTGAGGGTAGGGGCTTTGCCAGAACCAGTCCGCATCCACCGCGCAGAACTGCCGTATGAACGGCGCTATGGCGATGTCGGCCAAGGTCAGTCGATCGGTGATCAGAAAGTCCCGTGACGCCAGCAATTCGTTCAGCCTGCGCAGAAATCTCTCACCCCGCTGGCGGTAGTCTTCCTGAGTGAATTCGGGATAACGCACGGCGTATTTGTAGTGATCCAGATCCTGCTTGAACCTGCCGTCGTTTTCCGCGATCAGCTCGGCGATGAGCCGCTGCCCGTCAGGGTCTTGGGCCAGGGACCAATCGTCCGGGTCATGCTGCGCCAGGGCCCAATGCATGATGTCCAGACTTTGCTCCATTACCCGGTCTCGCAGCACGAGGACTGGCACAGTGCCTTTGGGTGATCGTTCGAGCATCTCCGCCGGTTTGGCCTTGAGGCTGACTTCCACCGTGTGCACCGGTACCCCGCAATACCCCAGCGCCATGCGGGCACGCATGGCGTAGGGGCAGCGGCGGAACGAGTAGAGCGTCGGCACCGTCGATTCAGCGTGAGGCGCCGACGTCATGCTCAGGCCTCGGTCAGTTCGCCGCAGTCGGCGATGACGACTTTCTTGCTGGTGCGGCCGGATTGCGAGCCCAGCGCTTCGATGGCCTTGACCACGTCCATGCCTTCGACGACTTTGCCAAACACAACGTGTTTGCCGTCCAGCCATTCGGTGACGATGGTGGTGATGAAGAACTGGCTGCCGTTGGTGTTCGGGCCAGCGTTGGCCATCGACAGGTCACCTGGGGCGGTGTGCTTGAGCGTGAAGTTTTCGTCTTCGAACTTGTTGCCGTAGATCGACTTGCCGCCGGTGCCGTTGTGGTTAGTGAAATCACCGCCCTGCAGCATGAAGTTCTGGATCACGCGGTGGAACGACGAACCCTTGTAGCTCAGGCCGTCGCCTTTTTCGCCGGTGCACAGCGCGCGGAAGTTTTCAGCGGTTTTCGGAACAACGTCGTTGTGCAGTTCCATGACGATGCGGCCCATTGGCTCGTCGTTGGCAGTGATGTCGAAAAATACTTTGGAATTTGCCACGTGGTTTACCTTCTTTCGAGTTTGGCGCGACTGCTGCCGCGCAAGGGATACAGGGTTGCACAGAAACGCCATCAGGCGTGTCCGTGCGTCGTGAAAAAACGGATTAGCCGCTGCTGACCTCGACGGTGCTCAGGCCATTGCCCTGGCGCCGCACCTGAATCTGCACTGGGATGCGCTCGTGCATTTCCTGCACGTGGGAGATCACCCCGACCTTGCGGCCCTGGGCCTGAAGCCCGTCGAGGGCGTCCATGGCCAGTTGCAGGGATTCGGGGTCGAGGCTGCCGAAGCCTTCGTCAATGAACAGCGATTCAATCTTCAGCGTGCTTGAAGCCATGGACGCCAAACCCAACGCCAGGGCGAGGGACACCAAGAACGTTTCCCCGCCCGAGAGCGAGTGAACCGAGCGCAGTTCGTCGCCCATTTCGGTGTCCATGACCAGCAAGCCGAGCATGCTGCCGCCGCGTTTCAGGCGATAGCGACGCACCAGTTGCTTGAGCTGCGCATTGGCGTGGTGCACCAGCAGATCAAGGTTGTAGGCCTGGGCGATCTTGCGAAACGTGTCGCCGGTGGCCGAGCCGATCAGCGCGTTGAGCCGGGCCCAGCGCAGATATTCAGCGTGCGCGTGGGTGATGCGCGCTTGCAGCTCGCTGCTGGCCTCGCGACGGCGGTTGTCTTCGCTGACCTGGGCGCGCAGGTCGGCGCACAGCTGATCCTGAACCACCGATTGCGCCTGCGCGTCGGTCAACGCGGCGAGTAACTGCTCGGCATCGCCACTGTCGCTGTGCTGGGCCTGATGCTGCTGCAACTGCGCCGCGCGCTCTGCCAGCAGAACCTTGGCTTGCTCCAGGGCTTTTTCACTGGACTGCAATTGCTGACGCAACCCGCCAACGCGGTCATCGCTCAGCCCGAGCAAGGCCTCAAGCGCGGCATCGTCGAGTTCGCCGTGGCTGCTGCGCCACTCGGCGATCTGCCGTTCGAGCTCTGCCAGTTCCTGTTCAAGTGCCTGCAAGCGCTGTTGTTCGCCGTCCAGTTCTGCGGTCAGCTTGATCAGTTCGCTGCGCGCCGCTTGCAGTTCGTGGGCGATGGCGGCCTGGGCCTCACGGGCCTGCTCGACCGCCTGTTCAAGGGCGTGCTGCCAGCGCTCGGGCGACGCGTGTTCGCCGAGGGTCTGCGCCAGTTGCTGTTGCACCGTCTGTTGCTGCTGCTGACGGGCATCGAGTTGCGCTTGCACCTTTTGATGTTCGGTCTGGCGACTTTGCTGGGCAACCTGCTCGCGCTCCAGTTTTTGCGCGCGCTCGCTGTGCTCCTGCTGCTCGGTCTTTTGCTGATCAAGCTGCTCGAGGCGGGCGGCAATGTCGTTGTCCAGTTGCATGAAGCTCTGGGTCGCCGACTCGCGCCATTGCGTCAGGCTTTCGGCGGGGAGCAGGGGCTCGAACTCCTGCAGCGCCGCTTCGAAATCCTTGTTGTCCAGAGCGATGTGGCGTTGCTGATCGTCCAGCAGCTTCATCGCTTGCTGACTGGCCTCGCGGGCATCGAGCACCTGCTGTTGCAGGGACTCGGCGTCCCGCTGCACTTTCAGCAGACGGGTCTGGCGCTGCTCGGCGCTGAGGATGTCCTGGGCCAGTTGGTGCAGGCGTTCGCTCAGCCAGTCGCCGCGCTGGTGCTCGGGTTGCTCCAGCAGGCGCGGATACAGCGGGTGAGCTTCCAGCTCAGGCGCCAGTCTTTCCAGCTGTTCGGCCAGTTGGTCCTGCTGCGGCTTGGATTGCTTGAGCTGGTTGTTGAGCTCGGCGACTTCGGCGCGCAACTCGGCGAGCTTTTCGCTGAGTTGCCCGACCGTTTGCCGTGCCCGCGCTTCTTCGCGGTCGTCGTGGCCCGACAGCGCTTCAAGCAGCGCCTCGGACTGGTGATACGGATGTTCTTCGCTGCCGCACACCGGACACGGTTGCTGATCGACCAGTTGCTCGCGCAGTTGCTCGACACTGGCGCTGCGGGCCAGGCGCTGGCGTTGCAGCAGTTCAACGGTGACCTTCAGCGCCTGCTCGGCGGTTTCGTGTTCGGCCTTGAGTTTCAGGCCTTGGGCGATGCCTTGGGCACGACGCTCGGTGGCCTGCTGCTGGCGGGTTTGCACATCCAGCAAACGGCCGGCGACGTCCTGATGGCGCTGCCACAGACGCTCAAGTGAGTCGCTCGCGCTGTGCTGCTGGCGGTTGTCCTGCAGCAATTGCCCCAGCCGTTCGATCTCGTGGCTGACTGCGTCGGCCTTGACCTCGGCGTCGTCGTACAGCGCCTGCAACGCGCTACGGCGTTCGCCCAGGGTCTGTTCGGCGAGGGTGGCGTTTTTCTCCAGCTGCGGCAGCTCGGCACGGCCCTGAATCAGGCGCGCGCTGAGCTGCACGGTTTGCTGAAGACGCGGCCGGTAGGCGCTCCACGACTGACTCAAGGTGGTCAGCGACGCGCTCTGCTCCAGTTGCTCGGCGATCGATTGCAAACGCGCTTCGACCTGGCGCTGCTGCTCGGCCAGTTGATCGAGGGTCGACTGACCCTCGGTGCTGGCCTGCTGCGCGGCGCGTGCCTGCTCGCCGAGCTGTTGCAGTTCCTGATTCAGATGATTGAGCTTGGCCTGCTGCTCAAACGCTTCACTCAGGGCCGGTCGCGCGTTGGCCAGTTGTTCCTGCGCCTGCTGCAACGCGCCGTCGGCGCTGATGCGTTTGCTGTCCAGTTCGGCGATGCGCGAATCGAGCCCGGTTTGCTTGAGCTGGTGGGCCTGAATCGCAGCGGTCAATGGTCCGAGCTGAGCCTGAAGCCGGGCGCGCTGACCGAACAGATGCCGCTGCGGCGCCAGACGCTCCAACAACGCGAGCTGCTGACGATCGGCGCTGTGTGCGTCCCACGTCTGCTGGGCGCTGGCGAGCTGTTCGTTGGCCGCCTGATGGCTGTCGCGCAGGCGATTCAATTCCTTGAACCACTGCTGCTTGAGCTCCAGCTGGCGCAGGTGCGCCTGTTGCAGTTTCAGTTGCTGCTGAGCGTCGTTGAAGCGTTGCTCAATCTCTGCGCGCTGCTCCGGCTCCATCGGGGTCAGCGTGCCGGCCTGGGCCTGAAGGGTTTTCAGCGCTTCTTCGGCTTCCTTGCTTTTGCTGTAGGCGCGGCGGCCCAGCTGGCTGTAGATCGCGGTGTCGGTGAGCTTTTCCAGCAGCTCGCTGCGTTCCTTGTCGTCGGCCTTGAGGAAGGCGCTGAACTCGCTTTGCGCCAGCATCACCGCCCGGGTGAACTGCTCGAAGTTCAGCCCCAGGCGCGCTTCCAGCAGTGTTTTGTACTCGGTCTTGTTCTGCGTGCTGAGAATCTGCTCGCTGTCCAGGTCGATCAGCGTCTGGCGGCTGGCCTGGAGTTTTTTCGTGGCGTTGTCACGGGCGCGGTTGGCTTCCCAGCGGGCGCGGTAACGGCGCTTGTCGATGCCGACGAAATCCACCTCGGCGTAACCGCTGCCGGTGCCGCGACGCAGCAGGTTGCGCGGGTCGTTGGTGCTGATGTCGCCGTCGATCTCCGGCACGCGGGACTGACCGATGTTGTTCAGCCGGGGAATCGCGCCGAACAGCGCCAGGCAGAGGGCGTCCAGCAGCGTGCTTTTACCCGCGCCGGTGGGGCCGGTGATGGCGAACAGGCCGGCGCTGGCGAGGGGCTCGGCGGTGAAGTCCAGCTCGAAGGGGCCCGCCAGCGAGGCAAGGTTTTTCAAGCGAATGGCGAGGATTTTCATGGCTGTTCGCTCTCCAGCTGCACGTCCTGAAGCAGGGTCGCGAAGTCTTGCAGCGTCTGTTCGTCGACCTCGCTGCCGTAACTGTCCTGCCACGCGCGGCTGAACAGCTCCTGCGGGCTCAGTTGGTCCAGCTCGATCAGGTCTTGATTGGCGTCTTCGCGGCCGCCCTTGCCGGCGTATTCGGCGGCGATGCGCACCAGTCGCACGGCCTTGCCTTCCAGCGCGGCCTCGATCTGATTGCGCAGGTCGGGCTGCGGTTCGTCCAGACGCACACGGACTTCGAGCCACGGTTGACGGTCAACGTCGGCCAGCAGGTCGATGTCCGGAAGATCGCGCAGCTGCAGCAACAGCTCGGCCAGTGGCGCCGGGCCGACCCTTTGCAGGTTCACGGCGCGGGGAATCAGCAGGGGTTTGACGCTCACCAGCTTGTCACCGTCGCACTCGATTTCGAGGATCTGATGCTGATAGCCGATTTCCGAAAACGACAGGGGAATGGGCGATCCGCTGTAGCGAATGCGGTCTTCGCCGTTGATCCGCTGGGGCTTGTGCAGATGCCCCAGTGCCACGTAGGTGATGCTCTCGCCGAACAGGCTGGCGGGCAGGGCTTCGGCGTTGCCGATGATCAGGCTGCGTTCGGAATCTTCCGACACCGAGCCGCCGGCCATGTGCGCGTGACTGATGGCAATCAGCGCCTGGCCTTTCTTGCGCCGCTGATTGGCGGCGGCGATGAGCATTTCGTGGACCTGCCCGATGCCGCGCAAATAGTTGTCGCCCAACGCGGCGCCTGTGACTTCGGCGGGCCGCAGGAACGGCAGCGCCAGGCACCAGCCGAGGACTTTGCCTTTGGCGTTGCTCAGCGGCAGCAGCAGGCGGTCGACGTCCAGCACGCCATCATCGAGCCAGAGCACCCGGCCCAGGGCGTGGGTGCGCAGGCGTCGCATCAGTGGCGCGGGCAACTCGATGCGCGAGCCCGAGTCGTGGTTGCCGGCGATCATGACGATGGTCAGCTGTGGATTCTGTTCGTGGGCGCTGACGATGAAGTCGTACAGGCGCTCCTGGGATTTGACCGGCGGATTGACCGTGTCAAAGATGTCGCCAGCGATCAGCAGGACATCCGGTTTGCGCTCGGCCAGACGGGCCAGCAGCCAGGTCAGAAAGCTGGCGTGTTCGAAATCTCGCTCCTGACCATGAAGGTTCTGGCCGAGGTGCCAGTCGGAGGTGTGGAACAGACGCATGGGGGTACCTTGGTTTAAATACGTGGCGCCGGCAGCGGCGTCCTCTGTAGGAGCGTGGCTTGTCCCGCGATCGACCGGGGACCGGTCGTAAAAAAGTCGCTTTTCGAGATGACCATGACACACCGCGCGGGCAGGTTCTGCTGCCGCTGCGCGCCAGATCGCGGGACAAGCCACGCTCCTACAGGGAGAAAGAGCAATTGCATCATTTTGGATACAGCGGCGGCAGGCTGTCGCCTCCGCTCGGGTCCTGGGGGTTTTCGATGGCGGGCAGCGCTTTGACGGCGCGCCAGAGGTCTTCGCCCAGCCACAGTTTTTCAGTCTCGCTGTACAGCGCGCCATTCAGGCCGTCCAGCGCATGGGACAGCGGCACGAAGCGCGCGGCCATGTCGGCCAGGGTTTCCGGCTGCTGACGGGCCCAGGCATCCAGCGCCTGGCGGGTCGCGTGGGGGTCGTTGGCCAGGCACGCGCGTTTCAGGTCGTCGAGTACTGTACGCGGACTTGGCCCCGTTTGCGCGACCCGGGCCAGCGCCGGTTGCCAGCGACCGCGCCACCACAGGCCGAAGCCCAGCAGCGTGGTGAAACTCAACAGCACCGTGCTCAACTGCCACGGCCACACCGGCGGGCCGATCACCGTGACATTGCTGTTGTCGCTCACGGGCGTGTCCACGGCGAACGCCGGATTGAGGCTGACCTGCAAGGTGCGGGCGGGCAGGGCGCTGTGCTCCAGGTGGTCTTCCTGAGTGTTCCACCAGACCAGATCAACCGCGGGAATGTCGATGGCGCCGGGACGATTGGGCACCAGCGCCTCGCGCTCCTCGCGCACGCCGGTCAAACCGCGCTCGCCGGGCTGATTGCTCAATTGCGGCTGGTCCGGGTAACGCCGCAACGCACTGACGTCGGTGGCGGGCAGCGGCGGCAACTGCGCGCTGGACAAGCCTTCGGCCCTGAGCTGCAAGGTGCGCGTGAGGGAATCACCGACCTGGCTGTGGACAGGTTCCGGGCTCCAGTTTTCACTGAGGCTGACGCTGCGCGCCGGCAGCCATGGCGTGTCGGCTGGGTAGTGCGCCGGTTGCGGCTTGACGTCGAGGGTCAGGGGCAGCGACGTCACGTGCATCAATCGGCCCGGCTTCGGCCCGCTGGCGATTGCGCCCGGCGCCATGGCGGCGGCCGCAGCGGCGTCGGTGGTGTCCTGAACCAGCGTGGCGCTGAAGGCCTGGGCCGGGATGGTCAGCTTACCGCTGTGCTGCGGATACAGCGCGTAGCGCATTTCGATCACGCCGTGGCGAATGCCGTTGATCTGCTTCTCGTACGTGCGCGTGTCGCCAAGCTTTTCGATGCGCGCGTCCGGCACTTGCAGCGGCGTCAGGCTGCTGTCATCGAACAGCGACACCGAGTGGTAGATGCGCACGGTGAGCAAGACCTGCGCCTGAACATACACGCTGTCCTGATCGAGGCTCGCCTCCATGAACACCGGGGCGAGCTTCTGTTCCTGACCCTGAGCGACGGGGCCGACATCGACCACCTGCAGCACGATCGGCTGGCTGGTCATTTCACCCAGCTTCAGCGACGGGATTTCAATCGAGCCGCTGTGGCGCGGCATCAGCGTGATCAGCCAGCGGGTCGTCGCGTGAACGTTGCCTTCCAGGGTGGTCAGGCTGTTGAGCTGGCGGGTGTCGCGCACCTCGAAGTCGGCGTCCAGCGCGCTCATGTCCGGCCTGCCGAAGACAGTCGCGTCGTCGGTTTCAAGGGTCAGTTCAACGGTTTCGCCGGTGTTGACACGCGTGCGGTCGACGCTGGATTGCAGCGTGGAGCCGGCACTGTCGGCCTGTGCCAGCTGCGCCACTAGAGAGAACAGGCACCACATTCCTGCGATCAGCAACCTGTGCAGACGACTCATCGGGTCTTTTCCTGATGCTGCTGTTGTTCGTACCAGAATTTGCGCCGCAACAGTTCGCCGGGTTCGTCGGGGATCTGCCGCAGCCATTGTTCGAGCGCCTGTTTCTGCTCGCCATCGATTTGGCCGTCGGCTGGTTTGCCGGAGGCACGCGCAGGCTCGTCGCTGTCGGACCCTGCGCCGGAAGCCTGCTCGTCGGCGGCGCTTTGCTGATCGCTGGCCGAGCGGTCGGCATCGGCATCCTGCGGCGCCGATGGCGCGCTCGATGACGACTGTCCGGCGTTGCCTTCGCGGGCATTGTCGGCATTCTCGTCAGTCTTCGCCTTCTCGTCAGCCTTTGCCTGATTCGACGCCTTGCTCTGCTCCAGGACTTGTTCCACCAACGCTTTGTTGGCCAACGCCGCCGGAAAGTCCGGTTGACGCTCCAGCGCTTGTTCATAGGCGTCGATGGCAGCTTCCAGCTCACCGCTTCGGGCCAGCGCATTGCCGCGATTGTAGTGATCGGCGGCGCTGCTGCCCTGGGCAAAGCGCTGGACGGCGCCGGCATAGTCGCCGGCCTGATACAGCGCGATGCCTTGCCACTGCGGGTTCTCGAAGTGCCGCGCGGCTTCGGCCGGGTGATGACGCTTGAGCAGGTGCTCGCCCTGTTGATCGGGGCGGCGCCACAGGTCGTCGAAACCGAAGGCATAGCCGGGCTGCGGCACGGCGATCAACAGCAACGGCAAACACAGCAGCCAGCCGCGTCGCCCGGCGCAACCGGCCAGCAGCAGAAGCGGCAGCAGCAACCAGTAGCCCTGATCGGCCCAGCGGTCGAGCCGTACTTTCTGACCCTCGCTGATCAGACTCTTGGGACCGTCGAGCAGGCCAAGGTCATTGAGGTCCTGGTTGTCCAGGCGCAGCGAAGTGTAGCGACCGCCCATGCTGTCGGCGAAATCCTTGAGCACCGGCCCGTCCAGACGCGGCACGAGAATGCCGCCCTGGGCGTCCTTCAGAAAGCCGCCTTTTTCCTGGGTGACGGGCGCGCCTTCAGCGGTGCCGACGCCGAGCATCAAGAAAGGAGGGGCGTCGCGGCCGGTCATCGCGGTGCGAATTCCCTGACGCTCTGCCTCGCTGAGGGACGAACCTATCCACAGTAGCCGCCCCTGGCCGAGGTCACCCTGTTCCAGTAAATCCAGCGCCTTGCGCACGGCGAGGTCTGCACGCTGGCCGGCTTCGGGCATGATCGACGGCTTGATCGCATCCAGCAGGTTTTTGCTGGTCGCCAGATCGTCCGACAGTGGCACCAATGTGTGGGCGCTGCCGGCATACACGATGATCGCGGTCTGTGAATCGCTGCGCGCCTGCAACAGGTCGAGCACCTTGCGTCGCGCCTGTTCGAGGCGGGTGGGCGGGCTGTCGGCGGCGAGCATTTCCGGCGTCAGCTCAAGCATCACCACCAGCGGATCGACCGGCCGCTGGCTGTTCTGCTCGACGCGCTGCCAGCTCGGGCCGAGCAACGCCAGGACCTCCAGCAACCAGCCGACACCCAGCGCCATCCACGGCAGCTTGCTTTCCCGACCGCCGCCACCGCTGAGCAGGGCGGAATGAAAGGCGCTGGGCAAAATCATCTGCCAGCGCCCGACGCGCTTCTGCCGATTCCATAGCCGCCACAACAGCCAGCCGAGCGCCGGCAGCAGGAGCAGCCAGCCAGGGCGTGACCAATGGGGCCAGAGGCCGGAGAGGAATTCGATCATGGGCGCCTCGTCAGGCGCTTCAAGCGTTGACGCCATTGCGTGCCCTGCACAAACGTGGGTCGGCGCGCAAAAAAGCGATAAAGCGAGTTGTTCGGCCAGCGTTCCTGGACCACCAGCAAAAGGCTCAGCAACAGGGCCATCGTCAGCGGTACGTGATAAAGCGCCCGGGCCGGACGTGCCTGGGTCGGTTGCTGAGCAACCGGCTCAAGGCGGTCCAGCGCCTTGCCGATGCCGGCCAGCTCGGCGCCGTTGCGCGCGCGGAAATACTGCCCACCGCTGACTGCGGCGATTTCCCGCAGCGCGGGCTCGTCCAGATCGAGACTGGGGTTGAGGCCGAGAATGCTGGTGGCACCCTTGTCAGGGTCGGCGCCGATGCCGATCGGGTAGATTTTCACGCCTTCGCTGGCGGCCAGACGCGCGGCGGTTCTCGGGTCAATCTGGCCGGCGTTGTTGGCGCCGTCGGTGACCAGGATCAGCACGCGGCTCTGGGCCGGACGCTGGCGCAGACGCTTCAACGCCAGGCCGATCGCGTCGCCGATGGCGGTGTTCTTGCCGGCAATGCCGATCCGCGCTTCGTCCAGCCAGACCCGCACGGTCTTGCGGTCGAAGGTCAGCGGCGCCTGCAGGTACGCCTGACTGCCGAACAGAATCAGGCCGATACGATCGCCCTGACGGTGTTCGAGAAAGTCGCCCAGCAGCGTCTTCACGAGGGTCAGGCGGCTGACTTCGTCGTTTTTCCAGACCATGTCCGGGTAATCCATCGACCCCGACACGTCCACCGCGACGAGCAAATCGCGGCCGCTGGCGGCAACCGGCAGCGGGTCGCCCAGCCATTGCGGGCGAGCGGCGGCGACCAGCAGCAGGAGCCAGACGGTAATGAACGGCAACTGACGCCGCCAGCCCGGCAAATGGGTGCGTGCACGGCGCCCGGCCAGACCTTCCAGCTCCTGGAGAAAGCTGACCTTCAGCGCCGCTTCGCCACTGTCTGCTGCGGGCAGCACCAAGCGCATCACCCAGGGCAGCGGGAGAAGGGCAAAGAGCCACGGCCAGCCGAACTCAAACATGCTTGCGAATCCAGGTCTCGACCGACTGGGTCAGGCCGTTGATTGCCTTGTCGTCGAGTTTGCATTCCGGCTTGTAGGCGCCCTCGACGAGAATCATCCAGCGCGTCAGGCCGGCGGCCGGGCAGCGGTTGTCGAGAAACGCCAGCCATTTGCGGCCGTTGAGGGTGTGGCTCTGGCTGTAGGGATAGTGGTTGCGGCACAGACGTTTGAGCAGGCCGTTGATCTGTTGCAGCCAGGCACCGGCCGGTGCGCCATCGTAGGGTTTCGGCATCTGTGCGAGTTCGACCAGCGCGGCCTGTCGCAGCGGGTCCAGTGGCTCGACGGCTTCGCTGCCGGCTTTTTTGGGCAGCAGCGTGCGCGCGCGCCACAGGCCGTAGCCCAGCGCCGGCAGCAGGACCAGCAATAGCCACCAGCCCGGCGCGGGCGGCCAGAACCCGACCGGTTCCGGCAGGATCAGCGGTTGCAACTGGTCCAGCGCACTCATGGCTGTTTTACCGGGCGCTGGCCGTTGAGGTACTCGCGCAGTTGCTCGACCATTTCACGCTGTGTGCTCAGCGGCATCATCAGCACGCGCAGTTTCTGCGCCAGCAGCTCCCAACGCGCCTGACGCTCCTCGCCCTGAGCGCGGTAGCTCTGGCGCAGGTCGGCGTTCAGGGTGTCGAGCTCCAGATGCGCGCCGCGATCGGCAAAGCGCAGCAGACCGGCAGCGGGCAAGGCGTGATCCAGCGGATCGGAGAGCGGCAGCAGCAACAGATCGCAATGCCGTGACAGCAGGGCCAGTTGCTGTTCGGCCGAATCGGACAACGCGCGCTCGTCGCACAGAATGATCGCCAGACTGCCCGGACGCATCACCTCCCGCGCGCGGCGCAGCGCCACGCCGAAGGTATCGCGGTCGGCAGCGGCTTCGGTGTGCAGCGACTGATTGACCCGCACCAGCCGGTTCAGCAACTGCAGCAGGCTCTGTTTGCTGCGTCGCGGCTTGATTTCGTAATGCTCGTTGTCACCGAACACCAGCCCGCCGACCCGATCGTTGTGGCCCAGCGCAGCCCATCCCACCAGCGCGGCAGCCTGGGCGGCGAGGACTGACTTGAACATCAGTCCGGACCCGAAAAACAGACGGCGGCTTTGCTCGACCATGATGAAAATCGGTCGCTCGCGTTCTTCGTGAAACAGTTTGGTGTGGGGCTCTTGGGTGCGTGCGGTGACGCGCCAGTCGATGGTCCTGACGTCGTCGCCGGCCTGATAGACCCTGACCTGATCGAAATCGACGCCGCGCCCGCGCAGCTTGGAGTGGTGCAGACCGATCAGCGGGCTGCGCTGGCTCGGCGTGGAAAACAGCTGCACTTCCCGCACGCGATGTCGCATTTCAATCAGCTCGGCGAGGCTGATGCGAATGCCCGGTTGGGAGATCAGATAGGGTTGCATGGGGTCAGGCGACGGCCACGACGTCGAGAATGCGCTGGATCACACGGTCTTGATCGATCCCCGCCGCTTCTGCTTCAAACGACAGGATGATGCGGTGACGCAGCACATCGAAGACCATCGCCTGGATGTCTTCCGGGCTGACGAAATCGCGCCCGGCCAGCCAGGCGTGGGCCCGGGCGCAGCGGTCCAGGGAAATCGAGCCGCGGGGGCTTGCGCCATAACCGATCCATTCGGCCAGCTCGGCATCGAACTTGGCCGGCGTGCGGGTCGCCATCACCAGTTGCACCAGGTATTCCTCAACGGCATCGGCCATGTACAGGCCGAGGATTTCCTTGCGCGCCGCGAAAATCGCCTGCTGGCTGACCCGGCGCTCAGGCTTGGTCTCGCCATTGAGCGCTTCGCCCCGGGCCTGCTGGAGAATCTTGCGTTCGACGGTGGCGTCCGGGAAGCCGATCTTGACGTGCATCAGAAAACGATCGAGCTGCGCCTCGGGCAGCGGGTACGTGCCTTCCTGCTCGATGGGGTTCTGCGTCGCCATCACCAGAAACAGCGGCGACAGGTCGTAGGTGCTGCGCCCGACACTGACCTGACGCTCGGCCATGGCCTCCAGCAGCGCCGATTGCACCTTGGCCGGCGCGCGGTTGATTTCGTCGGCGAGCACCAGATTGTGGAAGATGGGGCCTTGCTGGAACACGAAACTGCCGGTTTCCGGACGATAAATCTCGGTGCCGGTGATGTCGGCCGGGAGCAGGTCGGGGGTGAACTGAATGCGATGGAATTGCGCTTCGATGCCTTCGGCCAGCTCTTTGATCGCCTTGGTCTTCGCCAGACCCGGCGCGCCTTCGACCAGCATGTGGCCGTCGGCCAGCAGCGCGATCAGCAAGCGCTCAACCAGTTTCTCCTGCCCGAGAATCTGGGTGGAGAGAAAGGTCCGCAGCGCGATCAACGCTTCACGATGTTCCATCGATGACAGTTCCTGGCAGGAGAGGCAGCAGCGCCAGGTGGCGCCGAAGCTGGGGGCGTTACTTTAATCCATCACAGGGGCGCCGACTAATCGGCCGGCGGGTTTTTTCGGCTTTTCAGCAAAGGACTGGGCAAAAACAAGAACTGTCTTACATTTGCATCAATTGACGCCCGGTGCCGTCGTGGGCTTCAGTTGATCTGGCTGACGTACGTCCCGACATCCTTGAGGATGATCCGCAACGTGGCGTCCAGCTCGGCCAACTCACTGGCGGGGGTGCTGTGGATGATCTCATACGCGTTATCACCGCCCAGGGGTTTGGCGTCGCTGGCGTCAATTTCGACCAGCAGCCGGGTGGCGCTCAGGGTGACGGTGATGTTGTCTTCGACGTGAATGGTGTCGTCACGGAACGTGATATCGACCTCATCCTCATCAGGAAAACGCGCGAGCAGAAACAAATCGCCGGTGCTGCTGCCATGGCAGCAGGCCAGCGCCATATCATCTTCCTCCTCGTCGCATGGGTTATAAATGAAGCTGTCGGTGGTCATTTGCATGGCGGCGATTCCTGTGGCTGGGGGGCAGGGCAGAGATGGATTTTGCCAGTCCTGCGTGAGATTTGCTGAAGATTGCGGTTTGCGATCAAGGTAGCGGTTGGGTAAACCTGACCCACCGTGTTCGCCAGCAAGCCGGCTCCTACAGGGGTGATGGCGCACAAACTGGCTTCTTCCCGGCTAAAGCCGGTCCCACTAAAAAGCACCGCGTACTTCCAGTGGGATTGGCGCTGACCGTAGGACCGGCTTCAGCCGGGAAGCTTTTGATCTGCTTTTGATCTTCCTACACAAAAAGTCCAGTCACCGCCAAACGCGACTTTGGTGCAGGCTGAACGCAGGTTTCGCGCAGTGGGCCGAGCCGCATGGATGCGGCGAGAGCCGCCCCCCGCCATGGATGGCGGATGGCGGCGGGCCCACGGAGCGAGACCGGAGTGAAGGAACCCGACGAAGTCGGGCCCAACCGAGAGCAAGCACCCTTGGTTACTTGGGGTGCTTTACCAAGTAACTCGCCGAAGGCGAAACGTCTGCCGTTAGGCAGATCACACGCTTGGTGTCAGCCGAATACGATGTCGGATGTGCCGACGTATTCGCGGGCAAGCGCGCTCCTACAAATTAAGCCAGCACGTCATTTGCAACCCGATGTCCGAATATGTCGCAGCATCGCAAGCAGATTCAGGGCACCACTCGTTAAGCTGCACCCGAGCCGAACAAATGTGACGGCACACACACCAAAAGCGTTAGTAAAACAGGCAACGCGAAACGCGACGCCCCCTGTCACGTTATGCTGACTATCATCGACCAGACGCAAACGTGACAAACGAACACGCTCCACCCGACACACGCATCTCTCCTATATAAAAGCTCAAGCCAATCGGAGTACCACAGATGGCGTTCTTCACCGCAGCCAGCAAGTCCGACTTCCAGCACCAACTGCGAGCGGCACTGGCTCAGCACATCAGCGAACAGGCACTGCCACAAGTGGCGCTGTTCGCCGACCAATTCTTCGGCATCATCTCCCTCGACGAACTCACCCAGCGCAGACTCTCTGACCTGGCCGGTTGCACCCTCTCGGCCTGGCGCCTGCTCGAACGCTTCGAGCACGGCACACCTGAAGTGCGGGTCTACAACCCCGATTACGAACGTCACGGCTGGCAGTCCACCCACACCGCCGTCGAAGTGCTGCACCACGACCTGCCGTTCCTGGTCGACTCGGTGCGTACTGAACTGAACCGCCGCGGCTACAGCATCCATACGCTGCAGACCACCGTGCTGAGCGTACGCCGTGATGCGAAAGGCCAGTTGCTCGAACTGCTGCCAAAAGGCACCAGCGGCGGCGACGTCCTGCAAGAATCGTTGATGTACCTGGAGATCGACCGTTGCGCCAATGCCGCGGAGCTGAACGTGCTCGCCCGCGAACTGGAGCAGGTGCTGGGTGAAGTCCGCGTCGCGGTTGAAGATTTCGAGCCGATGAAAGTCAAGCTCCACGAGCTGCTGGCCGGCATCGACGCCACCGAATACAACATTGACCCCGAGGAGAAATCCGAGGTCAAGGTGTTCCTCGAATGGTTGGTCAACAACCACTTCACGTTCCTAGGCTATGAAGAATTCACCGTCAGCAACGAAGACGAAGGCGGTCAGCTCCATTACGACCCGTCGTCCTTCCTCGGTCTGACCAAACTGCTGCGCGCAGGCCTCACCGCCGAAGACCTGCACATCGAAGGCTATGCAGTGAAGTACCTGCAGGAGCCCACCCTGCTGTCGTTCGCCAAAGCCGCGCACCCGAGCCGCGTGCATCGCCCGGCGTACCCGGACTACGTGTCGATCCGCCAGATCGACGCCGACGGCAAGGTCATCAAGGAATCGCGCTTCATGGGCCTGTACACCTCGTCGGTGTATGGCGAAAGCGTGCGCGCCATCCCCTACATCCGTCGCAAGGTGGCGGAAGTCGAGCGCCGTTCCGGGTTCGACGCCAAGGCGCACCTGGGCAAGGAACTGGCGCAAGTGGTCGAAGTGCTGCCGCGCGACGACCTGTTCCAGACCCCGGTCGACGAGCTGTTCACCACCGTCATGTCGATCGTGCAGATCCAGGAGCGCAACAAGATCCGCGTGTTCCTGCGCAAAGACCCGTACGGCCGCTTCTGCTACTGCCTGGCCTACGTGCCGCGCGACGTCTATTCCACCGAAGTCCGTCAGAAAATTCAGCAAGTGCTGATGGATCGCCTGAAAGCCACCGACTGTGAATTCTGGACCTTCTTCTCGGAATCGGTGCTGGCGCGGGTGCAGTTGATCCTGCGTGTGGACCCGAAAGTCACCCTCGACATCGACCCGCAGCAGCTGGAAAACGAAGTCATCCAGGCCTGCCGTTCGTGGAAAGACGACTACGCCAGTCTGGTCATCGAAAGCTTCGGCGAAGCCCAGGGCACCAATGTCCTGGCCGACTTCCCGAAAGGTTTCCCGGCAGGCTACCGCGAGCGTTTCGCCGCGCACTCCGCCGTGGTCGACATGCAACACGTGCTGAGCCTGTCCGAAGCCAATCCGCTGGTGATGAGCTTTTATCAGCCGCTGTCGGGCGACAAGGCGCAGCTGCACTGCAAGCTGTACCACGCTGATACGCCGCTGGCGCTGTCCGACGTTCTGCCGATTCTGGAAAACCTCGGCCTGCGCGTACTCGGTGAATTCCCGTACCGCCTGCGCCACACTAATGGCCGCGAGTTCTGGATTCACGATTTTGCGTTCACGTACGGCGAAGGCCTGAACCTGGACCTGCAACAGCTCAACGACACGCTGCAGGACGCCTTTGTCCACATCGTGCGTGGCGAAGCCGAGAACGATGCCTTCAACCGTCTGGTGCTGACGGCCGGTTTGCCGTGGCGCGACGTGGCGTTGCTGCGTGCGTACGCGCGTTACCTGAAGCAGATCCGTCTGGGCTTCGACCTGGGCTACATCGCCAGCACGCTGAACAACCACGCCGACATCGCTCGCGAGCTGACGCGTCTGTTCAAGACCCGCTTCTATCTGGCGCGCAAGCTGAGCGGCGGCGACCTCGACGACATGCAGCAGCGCCTGGAGCAGGCGATTCTGACTGCGCTGGACGGCGTGCAAGTGCTCAACGAAGACCGCATCCTGCGTCGCTACCTTGACCTGATCAAGGCGACCATGCGCACCAACTTCTACCAGACCGACGCCAACGGCCAGAGCAAGAGCTACTTCAGCTTCAAGTTCAACCCGCGCCTGATCCCCGAGCTGCCGAAGCCGGTGCCGAAGTTTGAAATCTTCGTCTACTCGCCGCGCGTCGAAGGCGTTCACCTGCGCTTCGGCAACGTGGCCCGTGGCGGCCTGCGCTGGTCCGACCGCGAAGAAGACTTCCGCACCGAAGTGCTGGGTCTGGTCAAAGCCCAGCAAGTGAAGAACTCGGTCATCGTGCCGGTCGGCGCCAAGGGCGGCTTCCTGCCCCGTCGTCTGCCGACCACCGGCACCCGCGACGAGATTCAGGCCGAAGCGATCGCCTGCTACCGCATCTTCATTTCCGGCCTGCTGGACATCACCGACAACCTGAAAGAAGGCGCCCTGGTGCCGCCGGCCAATGTCGTGCGCCACGACGACGATGACCCGTACCTGGTCGTCGCCGCCGACAAGGGCACCGCGACCTTCTCCGACATCGCCAACGGTATCGCCATCGACTACGGCTTCTGGCTCGGCGACGCCTTCGCTTCCGGCGGCTCGGCGGGTTACGACCACAAGAAAATGGGCATCACCGCCAAGGGTGCGTGGGTCGGCGTGCAGCGCCATTTCCGTGAGCGCGGCATCAACGTGCAGCAGGACAGCATCAGCGTGATCGGCGTCGGCGACATGGCCGGCGACGTGTTCGGTAACGGCCTGTTGATGTCTGACAAGCTGCAACTGGTCGCGGCCTTCAACCACCTGCACATCTTCATCGACCCGAATCCGGACCCGGCCAGCAGCTTTGTCGAGCGTCAGCGTCTGTTCGACCTGCCGCGTTCGGCGTGGACCGATTACGACACCAGCCTGATGTCCGAAGGCGGCGGGATCTTCCCGCGCAGCGCGAAAAGCATCGCCATCACCCCGCAGATGAAAGCGCGTTTCGACATCACCGCTGACAAACTGACCCCGACCGAGCTGATGCACGCGCTGCTCAAGGCGCCAGTGGATCTGCTGTGGAACGGCGGCATCGGCACCTACGTCAAGGCCAGCACCGAAACCCACGCCGACGTGGGCGACAAGGCCAACGACGCGCTGCGCGTCAACGGCAATCAGCTGCGCTGCAAAGTGGTGGGCGAGGGCGGCAACCTGGGCATGACCCAGCTGGGCCGTGTCGAATTCGGCCTGATGGGCGGCGCGACCAACACCGACTTCATCGACAACGCCGGTGGTGTGGACTGCTCCGACCACGAAGTGAACATCAAGATCCTGCTGAACGAAGTGGTCCAGGCCGGCGACATGACCGAGAAGCAGCGCAACCTGCTGCTCGAAAGCATGACCGACGAAGTGGGCAACCTCGTGCTCGGCAACAACTACAAGCAGACCCAGGCCCTGTCCCTGGCGGAGCGCCGTGCCTACGAGCGCATCGCCGAGTACAAGCGCCTGATGAGCGACCTGGAAGCGCGCGGCAAGCTGGACCGCGCCATCGAGTTCCTGCCCGCGGAAGATCAACTGGCCGAGCGCATCGCCGAGAAGAAGGGTCTGACCCGGGCCGAGCTGTCGGTGCTGATTTCCTACAGCAAGATCGACCTCAAGGAAGCGCTGCTGGAATCCCGCGTACCGGACGACGACTACCTGGCGCGCGACATGGAAACGGCGTTCCCGCCATCGCTGGGCGCGAAGTTCTCCGAGTCGATGCGTCGTCACCGTCTGAAGCGTGAGATCGTCAGCACGCAGATCGCCAACGATCTGGTCAACCACATGGGCATCACCTTCGTGCAGCGACTCAAAGAGTCGACCGGCATGACCGCGGCCAACGTGGCCGGTGCTTACGTGATCGTGCGTGACATTTTCCACCTCCCGCACTGGTTCCGTCAGATCGAGGCGCTGGACTACAAAGTCCCGGCCGAGATTCAGCTGGCGTTGATGGATGAGTTGATGCGTCTGGGCCGTCGCGCGACGCGCTGGTTCTTGCGCAGCCGTCGCAATGAACTGGACGCGGCCCGTGATGTGGCGCACTTCGGTCCGCACATTGCGGCGCTGGGTCTGAAGCTGGACGAGTTGCTGGAAGGCCCGACCCGTGAGGTATGGCAGGCGCGTTATCAGGAGTACGTTGCGGCCGGCGTTCCGGAGTTGCTGGCGCGGATGGTGGCGGGTACGAGTCACCTCTACACGCTGTTGCCGATCATCGAGGCATCGGATGTCACTGGCCAGAATGCGGCCGATGTGGCGAAGGTGTACTTCGCCGTGGGCAGCTCGCTGGACGTGACCTGGTACCTGCAGCAGATCAGTGCCCTGCCGGTGGAGAACAACTGGCAGGCCCTGGCCCGTGAGGCGTTCCGCGATGATATCGATTGGCAGCAGCGGGCGATTACGGTGTCGGTGTTGCAGATGGCGAATGGTCCTGCGGATGTTGAGGAGCGTTTGAATCTGTGGCTGGAGCAGCATGTGTCGATGGTCGAGCGCTGGCGCGCGATGTTGGTGGAGTTGCGTGCGGCGAGTGGTAACGATTATGCGATGTATGCGGTCGCTAACCGTGAGTTGCTGGATCTGGCGATGAGTGGGCAGACGGCTGTGGTTTGATGGTTTAGTCGGCTGTAACAGAAAGCCCCGCGTTGAGAGACGCGGGGCTTTTTTTATGGTCTCTTGGAGACTGTCGGCGTTCTGAAGGTCAAGAGCGTCTGCCTAACGGCAGACATTTCGCCTTCGGCGAGTTACTTGGAAAAGCACCCCAAGTAACCAAGGGTGCTTGCTCTCGGTTTGGCCCTTCGTTTCTCAGGGTTCCTTCACTCCGGTCCCGCTCCGTGGGCCCGCCGCCATCCGCCATCCATGGCGGGGGGCGGCTCTCGCGGCATCCATGCCGCTCGGCCCACTGCGCGAGACCTGCGTTCAGCCTGCACCCAAGTCGCGTTTGGCGGTGTCTGGGCTTTTTGCGTATGAAGATCAAGATCAGAAGCAGATCAGAAGCAGATCAGAAGCAGATCAGAAGCAGATCAACAGCTTACCGGCTGAAGCCGGTCCCACGGAGGGGACGCTGCGATTTTGTGGGGCCGGTTTTGGTTGGGAAAGAAGTCAGCTCCACTGACTGCATGCGTTGCTTTTAGTGGGACCGGCTTTAGCCGGGAAGCGCCAGTTTGGGCTCCATCAATTTTGCGGTTCAACGCTTGATCGTGCCCACGGTCTGCGTGGGCATGCATCCCGAGACGCTCTGCGTCAATTCGTGCACGACCTGAAAAGTGCTTTTGCAGCGTGACGCGGAGCATCCGGGGGGGGCATTAACGATCAGCGCACCGTTTCACTGGCTGTATGCATTCCTCTGTAGGAGCCAGCTTGCTGGCGAACGCGGTGGGTCTGTTGTGAAGATGTCGACAGACTTACTGTTTTCGCCAGCAAGCCGGCTCCTACGAGGTCGGCATCGCGCGCTTATTTTGCTGAGCGGCTATTTCAATCGCGCCATGCTGATGGCGTCGACGAGGACGCCGTCGCGGATGGCGTAGTCCCGCAGGCGGCCTTCGGTTTCGAAGCCGAATTTGCGGTACAGCGCCAAAGCGGCTTCGTTGTCGGCAAACACGGTGAGTTCCACCCGGTGCAGGTTCATCCAGTTGTCTGCGACTTCCAGCACAGCGGCCATCAGTCGCGACCCCACCCCTTTGCCCTGCCACGCCGCCGCCACGCCCATACCGATGGCGCCGACATGGCGCTGGCGAATGCGCGCGTATTGTTCCAGACCAATGTTGCCGATCACCTGACCCTGATGCAAAGCGACAAGCTTCACCGACCGCTCATCCGCCCCCGCCAGCCGTTTGCGCCAGACATCGGCCGACTGATATGGCATCTGAAGCACCTGACGGCACACTGTGGGGTCGTTATACAACGCAGTCACGCCCTCGATATGGGCCTCGGTAAAACGATGGATCACCACCTGATCAACAGCAACATTCACTGGATTCATCCTTTGAAAACAGAAAGAGGGGACAGTCTAAGCGGCTGATTGCGGACATGGCTACGGCGTCAGCGCCCAAAAGCATGGACATCCGGCGTTGTGACGCGGAGCGTCACGGGAGGCATGCCCACGCGGAGCGTGGGAACGATCAAGCGTCATGCCGTGAAATTACCGTCGCCCACACCGGCCCCTTCCCGGCTAAAGCCGGTCCCACTAAAAGCAACGCATGCAGTCAACGGGACCGCTTTCCCGGCTAAAGCCGGTCCCACCAACATCAGCGCGTACGCCCGTAGGACCGGCTTCAGCCGGGAAGCCGTTGATCTGCTTTTGATCTTCCTACACAAAAAGTCCAGTCACCGCCAAACGCGACTTGGGTGCAGGCTGAACGGAGGTCTCGCGCAGTGGGCCGAGCGGCATGGATGCCGCGAGAGCCGCCCCCCGCCATGGATGGCGGATGGCGGCGGGCCCACGGAGCGGGACCGGAGTGAAGGAACCCCGAGGAACGAGGGGCCCAACCGAGAGCAAGCACTTTTGCTTACTTTTGGTGCTTTTCAAAAGTAAGTCGCCGAAGGCGAAACCGTTGGCCGTTAGGCCAACTCCAGCGCCACCACAAAAATCCGCATAAACCCAAATACCCGCGCCAGCAAAAAGCCCATAAAAAAACCCCGCCGAAGCGGGGTTCTCTCAACACGGTCTCAGCTATTAAGCCTGAACAACCGGGATATTAGCGTTCGCTGCAGCCTCACGGAATTCCGCGATCTGATCGAAGCTCAAGTACCGGTAAACATCGGCAGCCATGCTGTCGATCTTGCCCGCATACTCCATATACTCCTCAACCGTTGGCAGACGACCCAGAATCGACGCCACAGACGCCAACTCAGCCGACGCCAGATACACGTTCGCCCCATCACCCAAACGGTTCGGGAAGTTACGGGTCGACGTCGAGACTACGGTCGAATTCGGCTCCACACGTGCCTGGTTACCCATGCACAGCGAACAGCCCGGCATTTCCATGCGCGCGCCAGCCTTGCCGTAAATGCCGTAGTAGCCTTCCTCGGTCAGTTGATGAGCATCCATCTTGGTCGGCGGCGACAGCCACAGACGGGTTGGAAGCTGACCCTTGACCTGATCCAGCAACTTGCCCGCAGCGCGGAAGTGGCCGATGTTGGTCATGCACGAACCGATGAACACTTCGTCAATCTTCTCGCCAGCAACGCTGGACAGCAGACGCGCGTCGTCCGGATCGTTTGGCGCGCAGAGCACAGGCTCTTTGATGTCGGCCAGATCGATCTCGATGATTTCTTCGTATTCAGCGTCAGCGTCCGCAACCATGAGCTCCGGATTGGCGACCCAGGCTTCCATCGCTTGAGCACGACGCTCCAGGGTGCGCGGATCGCCGTAACCCTGTTCGATCATCCAGCGCAGCAGGGTGATGTTCGAGTTCAGGTATTCGGTGATCGACTCTTTCGACAGCTTGATCGTGCAACCTGCGGCAGAACGCTCGGCCGAGGCGTCGGACAGTTCGAATGCCTGCTCGATGCTCAGGTTGTCCAGGCCTTCAATTTCCAGGATGCGACCCGAGAAGGCGTTTTTCTTGCCTTTCTTCTCGACGGTCAGCAAACCCTTCTGGATCGCGAAGTAAGGAATCGCGTGAACCAGGTCGCGCAGGGTGATGCCCGGTTGCATCTCGCCCTTGAAGCGGACCAGGATCGACTCCGGCATGTCCAGTGGCATCACGCCAGTGGCCGCGGCAAACGCCACCAGACCGGAACCGGCCGGGAACGAAATCCCCATCGGGAAACGGGTGTGGGAGTCACCACCGGTACCGACGGTGTCCGGCAGCAGCATGCGGTTCAGCCAGCTGTGGATGATGCCATCGCCCGGACGCAGGGAAACGCCGCCGCGGGTCATGATGAAGTCAGGCAGCGTGTGGTGCGTGGTCACGTCGATCGGCTTTGGATACGCCGCGGTGTGGCAGAACGACTGCATCACCAGATCGGTGGAGAAGCCCAGGCACGCCAGGTCTTTCAGTTCATCACGGGTCATGGGACCTGTGGTGTCCTGGGAACCGACGGTGGTCATCTTCGGTTCGCAGTAGGTGCCAGGACGCACACCTTTGCCTTCCGGCAGACCGCAGGCCTTGCCCACCATCTTCTGCGCCAGGGTGAAACCTTTGCCGGTGTCGACAGGGGCTTCAGGCAGCTTGAACAGGTCGGTCGGGCCAAGACCCAGTTCGGCGCGCGCCTTGTCGGTCAGGCCACGGCCAATGATCAGCGGGATACGACCGCCAGCACGGACTTCGTCCAGCAGCACAGGGGTCTTCAGTTCGAAGGTGGTGATGACTTCTTCGCTGTCGTGCTTGCAGACTTTGCCAGCGTACGGGTAGACGTCGATCACGTCGCCCATGTTGATGTTCGAGACATCGAATTCGATTGGCAGAGCGCCGGCGTCTTCCATGGTGTTGTAGAAGATCGGGGCAATCTTGGTGCCGAAGCAGAAACCGCCCGCGCGCTTGTTCGGTACGTTCGGGACGTCGTCGCCGAAGAACCACAGCACCGAGTTGGTTGCCGACTTGCGCGAAGAACCGGTGCCGACCACGTCGCCGACGTAGGCGATAGGGAAACCCTGGCCGCGCATTTCTTCGATCTGTTTCATCGGGCCGATGGAACCCTGAACGTCAGGCACGATGCCTTCCCGGGCCATCTTCAACATGGCGAGGGCGTGCAGCGGGATGTCTGGACGCGACCAGGCATCAGGTGCAGGCGACAGATCGTCGGTGTTGGTTTCGCCAGTGACCTTGAAGACACGCAGGCTGATCTTCTCGGCCAGGGTCGGACGCTTGCGGAACCACTCGCCGTCAGCCCAGGACTGCAGAACGCCTTGGGCGATTGCATTACCGTTTTTGGCTTTTTCAGCGACGTCGTGGAAAGCGTCGAACATCAGCAGGGTGTGCTTGAGCTGGTCGGCAGCGACCTGACCCAATGCAGCGTCGTCCAGCAGCTCGACCATGGTCACGATGTTGTAACCGCCCTGCATGGTGCCGAGCAGCTCTACAGCGTGTTTACGGTCCAGCAGAGGGGAGGTGACTTCGCCCTTGGCCAGAGCGGACAGGAAACCGGCTTTGACGTAGGCAGCTTCGTCAACGCCAGGTGGAACGCGATTGGTGATCAGATCAAGCAGGAAAGCTTCTTCGCCAGCCGGTGGGTTTTTCAGCAGCTCGACCAGGCCTGCGGTTTGTTCGGCGTTAAGCGGCTGGGGCACGATACCCAGGGCGGCACGCTCTTCGATGTGTTTACGGTAGGCTTCAAGCACAGTATTACCCTCATCAGTGGTCCCAAATGGGTGTCCGGGACGCTCATCCAGAGAAGGTCCGCATCGGCGCGCTCGAACTTTTTAAAGTTTCTTGGCAGGAAGCTGACGATCTCCAACAGAAGCTGTTTTCAAAGTTTTACGCCTGCATGATCGGTCGGGGGAGGGGACGTAAGCGAACTTACGTCGGACCGGACTGCGGGGCGGGCCTTCGTAAAAGGCCCTGACTGTGCTCGTGACGCTTTGAAAACAGCTTCCAACGGACATTGGCGCCTTAAAAGGCCCGGTGATTCTACGGTAAAAAACCGCTGAAGGTAAGTTAGCCCCTACAGGTTGAAGGGTGTACCTCGTTAGACAAAGGGCTAACATGCCGGCTTGTTTCGTTCGCCGTCGTGTTGCCTTGCCATGCCCAATCAAATCATCAAGACGCCCTGCGTGGGCCTGTGCTCCACCGTCTACGGCGACCTCGTGTGCCGTGGATGCAAGCGCTTCCACCACGAAGTGATTCACTGGAACGGCTACGACGAAGACGCGAAGCGCGCCGTCTGGCTGCGCCTGGAGCAGCTGCTGGTGCAGGTGATGGCGGGGAAGGTCGAGGTCTTCGATCCGGCAAAGCTGCGGGCGCAACTGGAGCAACGCAAAATCCGTTTCGTCCCGCACCAGTCCGAATATTGCTGGGCGTACCAGTTGATTGCCCGGGGGGCGCGGGTGATCAACCAGCTGGACGCCTACGGCATGGTGCTGCTGCCGGAATTTCGCGACTGGTCGCTGCCTGAGTTGCGCGATGCCATTGATCGGGAGTTCTTCCTGCTCTCCGAAGCGCACTACGAGCGCTACATCGCGCCCGGCTTCCTCAAGGATGCGATGGGCACGGTCTGACAGTGGCGTGACCCTCACGCGCTGGAAGTAAATCCTGCGCTTTTCATCTGCGCAGGCTGGCTCTGCCCGTCAGGCTCCGTATAATGCTGCGCCTTGCCCAGCCAGCCATCCGTGAACCCATGCAGATTTATCCAGAAATCGACGCCTTCCTGCTTTGTCCCACGCCCGACAGTTGGGTTCAGGCCGCCTTGCAGAATCTGGATATCCTGCTGATCGATCACGCCAACAATGAAAAGAAGGCCGCCGGTGCGGCGTTTCAGTTCATGTTCCAGTACAACGACAAGTTCGATCTGCTGGCCAAGATGTCGCGGCTTGCGCGCGAAGAGCTGCGTCACTTCGAGCAGGTGATCGGCATCATCAAGAAGCGCAACATTCCGATGGCCAACATCAGTTCGGCGCGCTATGCCGGGTCGCTGCGCAAACTCGTTCGCACCCACAACCCCTACCGCCTGACCGACGCGCTGGTCGTCGGCGCCATCGTTGAAGCGCGCTCCTGCGAACGCTTCGCTGCGCTGGTGCCGCATCTGGACGAAGACCTGTCGAAGTTCTACGCCAGCCTGCTCAAGTCCGAGGCTCGGCATTTTCAGGACTACCTGAAGCTCGCCTACACCTACGGCACCGAGGCGGACGTCGACGCCAAGATCGAAGAAATTCGCCTGGCCGAGCGCGAGCTGATCCTGAGCCCGGACGAAGACTTCCGCTTTCACAGTGGTGTGCCGGCGGTTTAAGCCCATCAATGGCAAACGCTGTTTTGTAGGAGCGCGCTTGCCCGCGAATCGGTTCGCACATTCGACGTAATCATCGGCCGTCACGACGCGTTCGCCAGCAAGCCGGCTCCTACGGATCGGTGGCGAACTCACTAAGTTGCCCTACCTCCGGATCACCTCATTAACCGGGCGAACCACGTTCGTCCGAATTCGCGCGCCTTAAATATTGTTTCATTGTGTGTTTACTGCCTAGGCAGTAAGATCCACTCCATTCACTGCCTAAGCAGATAATGGGTGGCTATCAATGGCGCATTTCACTCCTGAAAACTTTCACGACAGTCTGCTGGGCATGTTGCTGGGCCGGACTGAGCAGCTGAAAAACCGCATCCTCGACCGGCATCTCGAGCCCCACGGCGTCACCGCACAGCAGTTCAAGGTGCTGGTGATGATCGCGCGTTTCTGCGCCGAGACCCCGGCCGACATCTGCCGCATGTTGAACCTCGACAGCGGTTCGATGACCCGCATGCTCGACCGTCTGGAACAGAAAAACCTGTTGTCCCGCGCGCGCTCGGAATCCGATCGGCGTCAGGTGCAGCTGGTGCTGACCGATGAAGGCAAAGCGCTCTCCGACCTGCTGCCGGAAATCGGCGCCCATGCGATGAACGAGATGGTGGGCGTACTGGAAGACAGCGAACTGCTGGCGCTGGAAAAAATCCTGACGAAAATTCTGGTTGCCTCGGGCGACCCCATCACGATTGCCCGGATCGCCGAACAATGAACACTCACATTCAGCAGGGCTCGACCCTGCGCACTTCTCTGAGTCTGATATTCGTGGCACTGGTGCTGGCCGGTTGCGCCAGTTCCAAAGGCCTGAAAACCGAAGCCGTCGGCATCGATGCCAACAGTCTGCAGACCGCCCAGAGCCTTAACGGCATCACCCTGTCGCCGGCGGCGTGGCCGAAGCGTGACTGGTGGACCAGCCTGGGTGATCCGCAGCTCAATAGCCTGATCACCGAAGCGCTGCGCGACAGCCCGGACATGCAGATTGCCGCTGCCCGCACCCATCAGGCGACAGCGCAGGCATACGCCGCCGACGCCGAACGCATGCCGACCGTGGAGGCCGACGCCAGCGTCAGCCGTTCGCGCCTGGCCCGTGACCAGGACCCGACCGGGGCGGGCGATCGCTACAGCACCTTGCGCAGCCTGAGCGCCGGCTTCAATTACAACTTCGATCTGTGGGGCGGCCAGCGTGCTGCCTGGGAAGCGGCATTGGGCCAGGCCCGTGCCAGTGAAGTTGACCAGCAAGCGGCGCAATTGACCCTTGCCGCCGACGTTGCCCGCGCCTACAGCGACTTGGGCCAGGCCTATAACGTCCGCGACCTGGCGGCCGAAGACCTCAAGCGCACGCGGCAACTGCTGGACCTGGGCGCGCGACGCTTCAAGTCGGGCATCGACAGCGAGTACCAGTACGAGCAGACCCAGAGCCTGGAAGCCAACTCTCGCGAATCGTTGGCGGATGCGGAAAAAACCCTGCGCAGCGCGAAAATCCAGCTGGCCGTGCTGATGGGCAAAGGCCCGGACCGGGGCGAGCAGTTAAGCCGGCCGGCGCTGCTGCAACCCGCCGTCGTGGCCCTGCCTTCGGTGGTGCCAGCGGAATTGCTGGGCCGTCGTCCGGATCTGGTCGCAGCGCGCTGGCGGGTTGAAGCGGCGAGCAAAAACATCGACGTCAGCAAGACCAACTTCTATCCGAACCTCAACCTGAGTGCGTCGGCAGGGGTGGAGTCGCTGTTGGGTGATGCGATGTTCGGCTCGGCCAGTCGCTTCTTCAACGTCGCGCCGACGGTGTCGCTGCCGATTTTCGACGGTGGCCGTCGCCGTGCCGACCTGGATGCGCGGGACGCCGACTACGACCTTGCCGTGGCGCAGTACAACAAGACGCTGGTCCGGGCGCTGGGCGATGTCAGCGATGGCATCGGTCAGTTGCGTGACATCCGCCGTCAGATCGAGGCGCGCCAGCAGGCGACTGACGTGATTCAGAAATCCTACGACACCGTCGTTCAGCGCTACTCATCCGGGATCGGTAATTACCTGGACGTGCTGAGCGTCGAGCAACAACTGCTGCAATCGCAACGCCAACAGGCTGATCTCAACGCGGAACAAATCGATCTTTCGATCCAGTTGATGCAGGCCCTCGGGGGAGGCTTCGAAGACAGCAAGCCCGGCGAAAACGCCGCCCCGGTCGTCCCGTCAACTGCTTCGCTGACTCATTAAGGTAATTGTCATGGCCACTGCCACTACCGACAACAACGCTGCAAACGAACAACAGGACGTCAACGCCTCGACGCCTGACAAGGGCGCTGACAAGGCTGCTGACAAAGGCGCCGAGCAGACCACACCGGCCAAGAATCCGCGCAAGCGCAAGCTGCTGTTGCTCGGCCTGTTGCTGGTCGTGGTGCTTGGCGTTATTGGCGTCTGGGCCTGGTACGAAATGTACGGTCGCTGGAGCGAGAGCACCGACGATGCCTACGTCAATGGCAACGTCGTGGAGATCACCCCGCAAGTCACCGGCACCGTGGTAAGCATCGGCGCCGATGACGGCGATCTGGTTCGTGAAGGTCAGGTGCTCGTCCAGTTCGACCCGAACGACGCCGAAGTGGCGCTGCAAAGCGCCGAAGCCAACCTGGCCAAAGTCGTGCGCCAGGTGCGCGGTCTGTACAGCAATGTCGACGGCATGAAAGCGCAACTGGCGGCCCAGCGCGCCGAAGTGCAGAAGGCCCAGGACAACTACAACCGTCGTCGCAGTCTGGCGGCGGGCGGGGCGATTTCCCAGGAAGAGCTGTCCCACGCCAAGGATGACCTGACCAGCGCGCAGAATGCGTTGGCCAACATCCAGCAGCAACTGGCGACCAGCACCGCGCTGGTGGACGACACCCAGGTGTCCTCGCATCCTGACGTCAAATCGGCCGCCGCGCAGCTGCGTCAGGCCTACCTGAGCAATGCGCGCAGCACGCTGATCGCGCCGGTGACCGGTTACGTCGCCAAGCGCACCGTGCAACTGGGCCAGCGGGTTCAGCCGGGCACTGCGCTGATGGCCGTGATTCCCCTCGACCAGCTGTGGATCGACGCCAACTTCAAGGAAACCCAGCTCGGCCAGATGCGCATCGGCCAGCCGGTGGACATTGAAGCGGACCTCTATGGCGGCGACGTCAAATACAGCGGCACCGTGGACAGCGTCGGCGCCGGTACCGGGAGTGCGTTTGCCTTGCTGCCCGCGCAGAACGCTACGGGTAACTGGATCAAGATCGTCCAGCGTGTACCGGTGCGGATTCACATCAACGCCGACGAACTGGCCAAGCATCCGCTGCGCATCGGCCTGTCGACCACCGTTGACGTGAACCTGCACGACCAGAGCGGTCCGGTGCTGGCGCAGCAACCGCCGAAGCAGCCGCTGTTCACCACCGATGTGTACGCCAAACAACTGGCCGACGCCGACACCATGATTGCCCGCGTTATCCACGAGAACAGCGCGTCAACCGGCGGCAAGACGGCCCAGCGCTGATTCGCCAATCCATCTGCCCCGGCCCGCTTCTGCCGGCCGGGGTGATCTTCGAGTGTCAAAGGATTCGCGATGAGTACTAACGCTCCCGCTTCTTTTACGCCGCCAAGCCTGTTGCTGACCACCATCGGCCTGTCGCTGGCGACTTTCATGCAAGTGCTCGACACGACCATCGCCAACGTGGCCTTGCCGACCATCTCCGGCAACCTCGGCGTGAGTTCGGAGCAGGGCACCTGGGTCATCACCTCGTTCGCTGTCAGTAACGCCATCGCGCTGCCGCTGACCGGCTGGCTCAGCCGACGCTTCGGTGAAGTGAAGCTGTTTCTGTGGGCGACGTTGCTGTTCGTGACTGCCTCCTTTCTCTGCGGCATTTCCACCTCGATGCCTGAGCTGGTGGGTTTCAGGGTTTTGCAAGGCATGGTTGCCGGGCCGTTGTACCCGATGACGCAAACGCTGCTGATCGCTGTGTATCCCCCGGCGAAACGGGGGATGGCACTGGCATTGCTGGCCATGGTCACCGTTGTGGCGCCGATTGCCGGGCCGATTCTCGGCGGCTGGATCACCGACAGTTACAGCTGGCCGTGGATCTTCTTCATCAACGTGCCGATCGGTCTGTTCGCAGCGTTCGTGGTGCGTCAGCAGATGGCGACCCGGCCGGTCAGCACCAGTCGCCAGCCCATGGATTACGTGGGGCTTATCACGCTGATCATCGGCGTGGGTGCGCTGCAGATCGTGCTCGACAAAGGCAATGACCTGGACTGGTTCGAGTCGAACTTCATCATTATCGGTTCGGCGATTTCAGCGATTGGCCTGGCAGCATTTGTCATCTGGGAAATGACGGATGATCACCCGGTGGTCAACCTGCGGCTGTTTGCGTTTCGCAACTTTCGCTACGGGACGATCTGTCTGGTGGCGGGCTACGCGGGGTTCTTCGGGATCAATCTGATTCTGCCCCAGTGGCTGCAAACGCAGATGGGTTATACGGCGACCTATGCGGGGCTGGCGGTGGCGCCACTCGGCGTGCTGCCGGTGTTGATGTCGCCCTTCGTGGGACGTTACGCGCATAAATTCGACTTGCGCCTGCTCGCCGGTCTCGCGTTTCTGGGGATTGGCCTGAGTTGCTTCATGCGGGCAAGCTTCACCAGTCAGGTGGATTTCGAGCATATTGCGCTGGTGCAGTTGTTCATGGGGGCGGGGATTGCGCTGTTCTTCATGCCGACCTTGAGCATTCTGCTCTCCGACCTGCCGCCATCGCAGATTGCCGACGGCTCGGGGCTGGCGACGTTTTTGCGCAACTTGGGCGGCAGCTTCGCAGCGTCCTTGACCACCTGGATCTGGATACGCCGCGCCGATCAGCACCACGCCTATCTGAGCGAAAGCGTGAACGCCTACGAGCCGACAACGCGGCATGCGCTGGAAACCCTGGGCGGGGCGAGCAATCAGGCGTATGCACAGCTCGATTCGATGGTCACCAGCCAGGCGTACATGATGTCCACAGTGGACTACTTCTACATGATGGGCTGGGTGTTCCTGTCGCTGATCCTGATCATCTGGCTGGCCAAACCGCCGTTTACCGCGAAGGCGGCGCCTGGGGGAGGGCATTGATCACCGCTGTCGGGCGCATACGGTAGGAGCGTGGCGTGTCCCGCGATCGGCCGGGAACCGGTCGTAAAACCTGCAAGCGCGGTGTATCAGGAGCATCGCGTTTTACCGGTTTACTGCCGCTGCGCGCCAGATCGCGGGACAAGCCACGCTCCTACAGGTTTAGTGCCCGGCAACGAGGCTGCGTTTAGGGCTGCCGGTCGCCCTGCTCATTCGGCAAACCCGGCTCAGGCTCGAACGCAAACGATTCCAGATGGAATCCGCGTTCATCGATCTGCAGCAACCAGCCCTCGCGATCCCAGTCCCCGAGCACGATGCGCTGCGCCGTGGTGTTACCCAGATCGAGTTGATGAACCGCAGGACGGTGGGTGTGGCCATGAATCAGCGTCTTCACGCCAGACTCGTTCATCACCCGCGGGACTTCTTCCGGCGTGACATCGACAATGTCGTTGGCCTTCATCCGCGTTTGTGCACGGCTTTCGTTGCGTAGCTTGCGCGCCAGCTTGTGCCGCGTGCTCAACGGCAGATGCCGCAGCACCCACAGCGTCAGCGGATGGCGCAGGTAACGGCGCATGCGCATGTAGGCTTCGTCCCGCGTACACAGGCTGTCGCCGTGCATCAGCAGCACCGGTTCGCCGTTGAAATTCACGACGCTCGGGTCCTTGAGCAGCGTGCAGCCCGCCGCTTTGCAAAACGCCTGACCGATCATGAAGTCGCGATTGCCATGCATCAGGAACACCCGCGTGCCGCTGTCGCTCAACGCGCGCAGCGCCTGGCAGATCGAGCGCTGAAAGGGCGACATGGCGTCATCGCCGATCCAGGCTTCGAAAAAATCCCCAAGGATGTACAGCGACTCGGCATTGCGCGCGCGCCCATTCAGCAGACCGAGAAACGCCCGGGTAATGTCCGGGCGTCCCTCTTCCAGGTGCAGATCGGAGATCAGCAATATCACTCAACGATCTCGGCTTTCTCGATGATCACGTCGTCAGTTGGCACGTCTTGATGACCGGCCTTGGACGTGGTGGCGACGCCTTTGATCTTGTCGACCACGTCAGTGCCTTCCACCACTTCAGCGAACACGGCGTAACCCCAGCCCTGCACGGTCTTGGCGCTGTGGTTGAGGAAATCGTTGTCGGCGACGTTGATGAAGAACTGCGCCGAGGCTGAATGGGGCTCCATGGTGCGGGCCATGGACACAGAATACTTCTTGTTCGGCAGGCCGTTGTCGGCTTCGTTCTGGATGCTCGGGCGCTTGTCTTTCTTCTCTTTCATGCCCGGTTCGAAGCCGCCGCCCTGGATCATGAAGTTGCCGATCACGCGGTGAAACACAGTGTTTACGTAGTGGCCGGCTTTGACGTATTCGATGAAGTTGGCGACGGTGAGCGGCGCCTTCTCTGCGTTCAATTGCAGAACGATTTCACCGTGGTTGGTGGTCAGCTTTACTTTCGACATGGTCAGCTCGCTCTTTGAAGTCGTGGTGAGAGGCAGTGATCGCGGCAGTCGGCCATCGGGATGCGAGGCCAGTGCCGCTGATTCACACCAGGCGGGCAGTTTACAGAGGGTAGCCGCTGCTCGGGTAGTTGCGATTGCGCCGGCGGTTGCTGCTGACAACGCGCCCATCTCGGCAGTTTTGTCACAGCGCGCTGTCAGGGGCTTGACAGCTTCGGCTATGATAGGCGCTTTGATTTAACCGGCCTTCCTGGCCGCGACCCGTACAAGGATCCTATGAGCAAGCCCACTCAAGATGCCGCTGCGAATTCCAAGGCAGGCCCTGCCATTCCAACCAACTTCCTGCGCCCCATCGTGCAGGCAGACCTGGATTCGGGCAAGCACACCCAGATCGTGACCCGCTTCCCGCCGGAGCCCAACGGCTACCTGCACATCGGTCATGCCAAGTCGATCTGCGTCAACTTTGGTCTGGCTCAAGAATTCGGCGGCGTCACGCATCTGCGCTTCGACGACACCAACCCGGCGAAGGAAGACCAGGAATACATCGACGCCATTGAAGCCGACGTCAAATGGCTGGGCTTCGAGTGGTCCGGCGAAGTGCGTTATGCCTCGCAGTACTTCGACCAGCTGTATGCCTGGGCGGTGCATCTGATCGAAACGGGCAAGGCCTACGTCGATGACCTGACCCCCGAGCAGGCTCGCGAATACCGCGGCACCCTGACTGAGCCGGGCAAGAACAGCCCGTTCCGCGATCGCAGCGTCGAAGAAAACCTCGACCTGTTCAGCCGCATGAAAGCCGGTGAGTTCGAAGACGGCGCCCGCGTACTGCGCGCCAAGATCGACATGGCGTCGCCGAACATGAACCTGCGCGATCCGATCCTCTACCGCATTCGTCACGCCCACCACCACCAGACCGGTGACAAGTGGTGCATCTACCCGATCTACGATTTCACCCACGGTCAGTCGGACGCCATCGAAGGCATTACCCATTCGATCTGCACCCTGGAATTCGAGAGCCATCGCCCGCTCTACGAGTGGTTCCTCGACAACCTGCCGGTGCCTTGCAAGCCGCGCCAGTACGAGTTCTCGCGCCTGAACCTGAACTACACCATCACCAGCAAGCGCAAGCTCAAGCAACTGGTCGATGAAAAGCACGTGCAGGGCTGGGACGACCCGCGCATGTCGACGCTGTCGGGCTTCCGCCGTCGCGGCTACACCCCGGCGTCGATCCGCAATTTCTGCGAAATGATCGGCACCAACCGTTCCGACGGCGTGGTCGATTTCGGCATGCTGGAATTCAGCATCCGTCAGGACCTGGACCACAACGCCCCGCGCGCCATGTGCGTGCTGCGTCCGCTGAAAGTCGTGATCACCAATTACCCGGAAGGCCAGGTCGACCACCTCGAACTGCCGCGCCATCCGCAGAAGGAAGAACTCGGCGTGCGCAAGCTGCCGTTCTCCCGCGAGATCTACATCGACCGCGACGACTTCATGGAAGAGCCGCCGAAGGGCTACAAGCGTCTTGAGCCGAACGGCGAAGTGCGCCTGCGTGGCAGCTACGTGATTCGCGCCGATGAAGCGATCAAGGACGCCGACGGCAACATCGTCGAGCTGCGTTGCTCCTACGACCCGGAAACCCTGGGCAAGAACCCTGAAGGCCGCAAGGTCAAAGGCGTTGTGCACTGGGTGCCGGCAGCCGAAAGCATCGAATGCGAAGTGCGTCTGTACGACCGTCTGTTCCTGTCGGCAAACCCTGAGAAAGCAGAAGAGGGCAAGACCTTCCTGGACAACATCAACCCGGGCTCCTTGCAGGTTTTGACCGGTTGTCGCGCTGAACCGTCGTTGGCTGACGCTCAGCCGGAAGACCGTTTCCAGTTCGAACGCGAAGGCTATTTCAGCGCGGATCTGAAGGACTCGAAACCCGGTCATCCGGTCTTTAACCGGACTGTGACGCTCCGCGACTCGTGGAGCTAAGGTAGGCAACGTGCTTTCTATCTACAACACGCTCAGCAAGAGCAAAGAAATCTTCCAGCCGCTGGATGGCAACAAGGTGCGCATGTACGTCTGCGGGATGACCGTGTACGACTACTGCCACCTGGGCCACGGCCGCAGCATGGTGGCGTTCGACGTCGTCACCCGCTGGCTGCGTTTCAGCGGCTACGACCTGACCTACGTGCGCAACATCACCGACATCGACGACAAGATCATTAACCGCGCCCGTGAAAACGGCGAGGCGTTCGACGCCCTGACCGCGCGCATGATCGACGCGATGCACGAGGACGAAGCGCGGCTGAATATCCTCAAGCCGGACATGGAGCCGCGCGCCACCGATTACATCGGCGGCATGCACGACATGATCCAGCGCCTGATCGACAAGGGCTATGCCTACGCCCCGGGCAATGGCGACGTGTACTACCGCGTCGGCAAATTCCTCGGCTACGGCAAGCTGTCGCGCAAGAAGATCGAAGACCTTCGCATCGGCGCGCGCATCGAAGTTGACGAAGCCAAGGACGACCCGCTGGATTTCGTGCTGTGGAAAGGCGTCAAGCCGGGCGAGCCGAGCTGGGAATCGCCGTGGGGTGCGGGGCGTCCGGGCTGGCACATCGAATGCTCGGTGATGTCCACCTGCTGCCTGGGTGAGACCTTCGACATTCATGGCGGCGGCAGCGACCTGGAATTCCCGCACCACGAAAACGAGATTGCCCAGAGCGAAGCCGCGACCGGCAAGACCTACGCCAACGCCTGGCTGCACTGCGGCATGATCCGCATCAATGGCGAGAAGATGTCCAAGTCCTTGAACAACTTCTTCACCATTCGCGACGTGCTGGATAAATACCATCCGGAAGTGGTGCGTTACCTGCTGGTGTCGAGCCACTACCGCAGCGCGATCAACTATTCCGAAGACAGCCTGAAGGAATCCAAAGGCGCGCTGGAGCGGTTCTATCACGCGCTCAAAGGCCTGCCGGTCGCGGAGCCTGCGGGTGGCGAGGCGTACGTCGAGCGTTTCTCCGCTGCGATGAACGACGACTTCGGTACGCCGGAAGCGTGCGCCGTGCTGTTCGAGATGGTCCGCGAGATCAACCGCCTGCGCGACAGCGATGTCAACGCAGCGGCAGGTCTGGCGGCGCGCTTGAAGGAGCTGGCGAGCGTGTTGGGCGTGTTGCAGCTGGAAGCCGACGACTTCCTGCGCGCCGGCGCCGAAGGTCGTGTGGATGCCGCAGAAGTCGAAGCCTTGATCGCCGCCCGCTTGCAGGCGCGCGCTGACAAGAACTGGGCTGAAGGCGACCGCATCCGCGATCAACTCACCGCCATGGGCGTTGTGCTGGAAGACAGCAAAGGCAGCACCACCTGGCGTTTGGCGGACTGATCGGCAACGCGTGTTCAATCGCTCTCGCGGGCAAGCGCGCTCCTACAGTGTGTGTCGGCAGATGCATCTGCGGTGATCGTTCCCATGCTCTGCGTGGGAATGCATCCTCTGACGCTCCGCGTCTTCTTTGACGCGGAGCGTCTTGGGCGGCATTACCACGCGGAGCGTGGGAACGATCAGATGCCCGTGACTGTAGGAGCCGGCTTGCTGGCGAATGCGGTGAATCAGCCATGGAGTGATCTACTGACCCACCGCTTTCGCCAGCAAGCCGGCTCCTACAGGGCGCTGCGTTTCGCCAGTAAGTCGGCATTCAAAGGGGGCTGAATTACGGCCGCAATTTGTGTTGATCGTTCCCACGCTCCGCGTGGGAATTCAGCGCCGGACGCTCCGCGTCCGTTTTCCCGTACCCTGCGCGCTAGCGAAAATCCCCAATCAAAACCCCTGTTCTCGCAATCGCTTGTACAGCGTATTCCGGCTCACCCCCAGGCGTTTCGCCAACTGCGAGATGTTCCCGCCGGCCGCCTGCAACAATTCGCTCAGCTCTTCCGGCGTGTCCAGCGCAGCCTTGCGGTTGAGCACTGTCTCGGGCTCGACGCGCTCACAGCCCATCGCCAGGTCCGCAAAAAAGTCTTCCGGCAGATGCTCGGTGGAAATCGGTTGATCATCGGCCAGCGCCAACGCCACCTGAATCACGTTGCTCAACTGCCGCAGGTTTCCCGGCCACGGGTGCCGTTCGAACAGCTCCATCACCTGCGGCTCAAAGCCCGCTGTCTGCTGGGGTTCGCGGTGCTGTTCCCAGATGGCACGCACCAGCGCGGGTTTATCGCTGCGATCCCGCAACGGGGGCAACTCCAGGTTCAGCCCGCTGATGCGGTAGTACAAATCCTGACGAAAGCGTCCGTTCTGCACGTGTTCGCGCAATGAGCAGTGAGTGGCGGAAATCACCCGAATGTCCACCGGGTACAACTCGCTGCTGCCTACCGGCTGTACGCATCGTTCCTGGAGCACCCGCAGCAGACGCGCTTGAACCGGCAGCGGCATGTCGCCGATCTCGTCGAGAAACAGCGTACCTTTGTCAGCCTTGCGGATCAGCCCGATGCTGCCTTTATGGTGAGCGCCGGTGAACGCGCCTTTTTCATAGCCAAACAGTTCGGCCTCGACCAGCTCCGACGGGATCGCCGCGCAGTTCACGGCAATCATCGGCTGATCAGCCCGGGAGCTGGCGCGGTGCAAGGCCTTGACGAACACTTCCTTGCCCACACCCGTCTCGCCAAGGATCAACAGCGGGACGTTCTTCTCCAGCAGTCGCTGCCCCTGACGCGCGGCTTTCTCGATCCGCTCGTCACCCATGCCGGGCTCAATGGCACCTACCGTGGTTGATCGGGACTGAATCGGAACAGGCGCAGGCACCGTCCTGAGCTTGAGCACCGGCGCCTTCGGCCGCTTCAACACGCAATGAAAACGGTTGTGGCCAGAGGCCTGAAGCGGGAAGGGCTGGCCTTCCATTTGATCAAGCAGATCGGCGATCGGTGCCTTGAACAGGTTTTCGATGTTGGCGTTGAGCAGGCTGAGACCCAGCAGGTTGTCGGCGCGACGGTTGGCGCAGAGCACACGGCCGCTTTCATCGAACACCAGCAACCCGGCCCACTGGCTGTCGAGGTTGTTCAGGCCGGTGTTGAACACCAGTTGGAAATGGCTGTGCTGGAACTGGTCGAGGATCAGCCGGTTTTCGATGGTCTGGCTCATCATCTTGACCATCCCAAGGGTGTGGGAGGGCGGCAGGAAGCTGTCGCTGGACACATCGAGCACCGCGATCATCCGCCGCGACGCATCGAAAATAGGCGCCGCCGACCCGGTCATGAAACGGTTGGCCTTGAGAAAGTGTTCATCGTGTTCGATGTGTACAGCCTGTTCACAGGCCAGCGCCGTGCCGATGGCGTTGGTGCCGGCGCTTTGCTCCAGCCAGCTGGCCCCGGCGACGAAACCCGGCTGTTGATCGGGCTCCACGAAGCGCTTGTTGCCCCAGGAATTCAGCACCTGGCCCTGCTGATCGGCGAGCAGGATCAGGCAATTGGAGTTGCTCAGGATGTTCTCGTAGAAGGGCAGCACCTGCTGGTGAGTGGTCTGCACCAGTGAGTGGTGGCGCTCGAGCAGTTGCGACACCTGCTGATCGGGCAGGCGACCGAAGGACGGCCGTGACTGGTGGTCGAGGCCGAACTCGCGGCAACGGGCCCACGAGTCCTGAATGATGGTGTCGTGGCTGGGGGATGTGCCTGCTGTGGCCATGAAATGGCTCCGTCCGAGTACTTTTATTTATTGTTGTCGAGATGCCGCTAGGCAGAGCATCCCTGCTCGAAAACGTCCACCCATTGTTGTTCAGGATTGTTCAAAGTCAATGTTCATTTTGTTCAGGTGTTCAGCCTTTCCTGTTCATTTATGTTCATCAACGAATGCCGGTCTGTGCGGCAAATTGTCGCAACCGCTCTAGTCCGGGTATTCCAGCCAGAAAGCGCCTGGGCGGGCCGGTTGGCACGATTGTCGCTATCCAACAATCGGTCAGCACAATCGGTCAACGGATGTCACGACCTGCCATACGGCAAACACGCAACACCCCGAACAAAACAAATAAAAAGGGCACGCCATGTCTCTCACGCTTGAGCACGTCAGCCGCGCCGTCGACGGTCAGATCTGGATCGATGATGCTTCGCTGAGCTTTGAACCCGGCTCATTCAACGTATTGCTGGGGCGCACCTTATCAGGCAAAACCAGCCTGATGCGCTTGATGGCCGGTCTGGACAAGCCAGACAGCGGCCGGGTACTGATGAATGGCAAAGATGTCACCCAGGTCGCGGTGCGCCATCGCAATGTCTCCATGGTGTATCAACAGTTCATCAACTATCCGAGCATGACCGTCTACGACAACATCGCCTCGCCACTGCGCCAGGCCAAGATGTCGAAGGACGAAATCGACCGCCGCGTTCGCGAAACCGCGAAGATGCTGCGCATCGAAAAGTTCCTCAGCCGCCACCCCCTCGAATTGTCCGGCGGCCAGCAGCAGCGCACGGCCATGGCGCGGGCGCTGGTCAAGGACGCCGAACTGATTCTGTTCGATGAGCCGCTGGTCAACCTCGACTACAAGCTGCGCGAAGAGCTGCGTCAGGAAATGCGCCAGTTGTTCGAAACGCGCAACACCATTGCTATCTACGCCACCACCGAGCCGAACGAAGCGCTGGCGCTGGGCGGGACCACCACGATTTTGCACGAAGGCCGCGTGATCCAGAGCGGCCGCACGCCCGAGGTGTATCACCAGCCGAAAACCGTGCTGGCCGCCGAATTGTTCTCCGAGCCGCCGATCAACCTGATGCCCGGTCGTATCGAAGGCAACGAGGTCAGCTTCGCCAACTTCGTGCACTTCCCGCTGAACGTCGACCTGCGCACCATCGGTGACGGCGAGTACCGCTTTGGCGTGCGCCCGAGCCACCTGAGCCTGGTGCCGTCCAACGACGACGACCTCGAACTGGCGGTGACCGTCGAGCTCGCCGAGATCAGCGGTTCGGAAACCTTCCTGCACGTGCGCAACGAGCATTTCTCGCTGGTGCTGCATCTGCCGGGTGTCCACGAGTACGACGTGGACACGCCGATTCGCGTGTACATCCCGACTCACAAACTGTTCGTATTCGATCAGCAGGGCGGCCTGATTCAGGCGCCGGGCCTGCGCATGGCGAGGGTTGCCTGATGGCCGAGATCCGCTTGCAACAACTCGCGCACAGCTACAGCGCCAATCCGACCGGCCCTGAAGACTATGCCATCCGCGAAATGACCCACATCTGGGAGCAGGGCGGCGCGTATGCCTTGCTCGGCCCGTCAGGCTGCGGCAAATCGACCCTGCTCAATATCATCTCCGGCCTGCTCAGCCCGTCTGAAGGCAAGGTCCTGTTTGACACCACCGTGGTCAACGACATGTCCCCGGAGGAGCGCAACATCGCTCAGGTTTTCCAGTTTCCGGTGGTCTACGACACCATGACGGTGTACGACAACCTCGCGTTTCCGCTGCGCAATCAGGGCATGCCGGAAGCGAAAGTGAAGATCAAGGTGCAGGAAATCGCCGACGTGCTGGATTTGCAGCCGTTGCTGAAGAAGAAAGCCAAAGGCCTCACCGCTGACGAGAAACAGAAAGTCTCCATGGGCCGCGGGCTGGTTCGCGATGACGTGTCGGCGATTCTGTTCGACGAACCGCTGACCGTGATCGACCCGCACCTGAAGTGGAAACTGCGCCGCAAGCTCAAGCAGATTCACGAGCAGTTCAACATCACCATGGTCTACGTCACCCACGATCAGCTGGAGGCATCGACCTTCGCCGACAAGATTGCGGTGATGTACGGCGGCCAGATCGTTCAGTTCGGCACCCCGCGTGAACTGTTCGAAAAACCGCACCACACCTTCGTCGGCTATTTCATCGGCAGCCCCGGTATGAACCTCATCGAGGTCAAGCCTGAAGCGGGCGGCGTGGGTTTCGGCGGCATTCATCTACCGCTTTCCGAGGCCTTGCAGCAGCGTCTGGCCGCCACTCAGTGGAGCACGTTGAAGGTCGGGATTCGTCCGGAGTTCGTGCACGTCTGGGACAGCCCCAACGATGACGCCATGCAAGCCGAAGTGACCTACGTCGAGGACCTGGGGACCTACAAGATCCTCACCCTCAAGCTGGCCGGTCAGTTGCTGAAAGTACGCGTGCAGGAAGACAAGCCGGTGCCCCAGGGTCAGGCCTGGATCAGTTTCCCGGCGCAATGGCTGATGCTCTACGCCGATGAATTTCTGCTGGAGGCCGCGGCGAACACACTGCCGGCCAGCGAGGTGTCCCATGACTAAAGTGCAAAACAACAAGGCCTGGTGGCTGGTGCTGCCGGTGTTCCTGCTGGTGGCGTTCAGCGCCATCATTCCGATGATGACCGTGGTCAACTATTCGGTGCAGGACATCTTCGACCAGTCCAGCCGCTACTTCGTCGGCGCCGACTGGTTCCGGCAAGTGCTGCAGGACCCGCGGCTGCATGACTCGCTGCTGCGCCAGTTCATCTACTCCGCCTGTGTACTGCTGATCGAAATCCCGCTGGGCATCGGCATCGCCCTGACCATGCCGACCAAGGGGCGCTGGTCATCGGTGTGCCTGATCGTGATGACCATTCCGCTGCTGATCCCCTTCAACGTGGTCGGCACCATCTGGCAGATCTTCGGCCGTGGCGACATCGGCCTGCTGGGCTGGATCCTCAACGATGTGCTGGGCATCAGCTACAACTACGCGGCCAACGCGTCCGACGCATGGGTGACCGTGCTGGTCATCGACGTCTGGCACTGGACCTCGTTGGTGGCATTGCTGTGCTACTCGGGTCTGCGCGCCATTCCGGACGTGTACTACCAGGCAGCGCGAATTGATCGGGCGTCCAACTGGGCCGTGTTCCGACACATCCAGCTGCCGAAGATGAAAAGCGTGTTGCTGATCGCGGTGATGCTGCGCTTCATGGACAGCTTCATGATCTACACCGAGCCGTTCGTGCTCACCGGTGGCGGTCCGGGCAACTCGACGACCTTCCTCAGCCAGACCCTGACGACCATGGCCCTCGGCCAGTTCGACCTGGGCCCTGCGGCGGCGTTCTCGCTGGTGTATTTCCTGATCATTCTGTTGGTGTCGTGGGTGTTCTACACCGCCATGACCCACAGCGAAAAGAACTGAGGAGCGCCCATGAACAAGCGCGAGAAAGTGTCGTTCAAAAAGCTCATACCGCTGTGGATCTACCTGCTGTTTCTGCTGGTGCCGATCTACTGGCTGGTCAACATGTCGTTCAAGACCAACACCGAAATCCTCGGCGGCCTGACCCTGTTCCCACAGGACTTCACGCTGGCGAACTACAAGGTGATCTTCACCGACGAAAGCTGGTACAGCGGCTACATCAACTCGTTGTACTACGTCTGCCTGAATATGGTGATATCGCTGAGCGTCGCATTGCCTGCGGCCTACGCGTTTTCACGCTATCGTTTCCTCGGCGACAAACACCTGTTCTTCTGGCTCCTGACCAACCGGATGGCGCCACCTGCGGTTTTCCTGCTGCCGTTCTTCCAGCTGTACTCGTCCATCGGCCTGTTCGACACGCACATTGCGGTAGCGTTGGCGCACTGTCTGTTCAACGTGCCGCTGGCGGTGTGGATTCTGGAAGGCTTCATGTCCGGCGTTCCCAAGGAGATTGACGAAACCGCCTACATTGACGGCTATAGCTTTCCCAAGTTCTTCGGCAAGATTTTCATCCCGCTGATTGGCTCGGGCATCGGTGTGACGGCGTTCTTCTGCTTCATGTTCTCCTGGGTCGAATTGCTGCTGGCGCGCACGCTGACCTCGGTCAACGCCAAGCCGATCGCGGCGGTCATGACCCGCACCGTTTCGGCGTCGGGGATCGATTGGGGGGTGCTGGCAGCGGCGGGGGTGTTGACCATTCTGCCGGGCATGCTGGTTATCTGGTTCGTTCGTAATCACGTGGTCAAGGGCTTCGCTCTTGGTCGTGTCTGAGGAGTCGAAAAATGGAGTGGATGTCCTGGACCCTGCCAACTGCTATTTTCTTTGCGTCCATCGCTGCGATTCTGGTTGCGATGACGGCCTGGGAACTGCGTTCGGCAAGCATTGAACGTCGCGGTTTTCTACCGATTGCCACCACGCGCGGCGATCGTCTGTTCATCGGCCTGCTCGGAAGCGCTTACCTGCACCTGATGGTGATCGGCGCGACGAGCTGGAATATCTGGGTGGCCTCCGGGTTGTCTCTGGTCTGGCTGTTGGTGGTGATGCGTTGGGGTTGAGAAGGCTTTGACGGCGCAAGCGCAGACTTGCTTGCGCCGCAAACGAATGAAGAAGGTTGAAACGCGGGATCACATAAGAATCAACACAAGAGGTGTCTATGTTCAATAAGAAAAACAAGCTGCGACATAGTGTGACGGTAGCGACGATGGTGATGCTCAGTGGCTTGAGCGTTTCGGCCTGGGCCGATCAATACGAGGATGCCGCCAAGAAGTGGGCCTCCAGTGAGTTCAAGCCGACCACGCTGTCCGATGCCGATCAGCTCAAGGAGCTGGAGTGGTTCATCAAGGCGGCCGAGCCGTTCCGCGGCATGGACATCAAGGTGGTTTCCGAAACCTTGACCACCCATGAATACGAATCCAAAACCCTGGCCAAGGCGTTCACCGAAATCACCGGCATCAAGGTCACTCACGACCTGCTGCAGGAAGGCGACGTGATCGAAAAGCTGCAGACTGCCATGCAGTCCAACCAGAGTATCTATGACGGCTGGGTCAACGACTCTGACCTGATCGGTACGCACTTCCGCTACGGCAAGGCGATGTCTCTGACCGACCTGATGGCCAGCCCGGAAGGTTCGAAAGTCACCTCTCCGACGCTCGACATCAAAGACTTCATCGGCACCTCGTTCACCACGTCGCCTGAAGTCAAAGACGCGTCCGGTAAAGTCGTCACGCCGGCCAAGCTGTATCAACTGCCTGACCAACAGTTCGCCAACCTGTACTGGTTCCGCGCCGACTGGTTCGAGCGTCCTGACCTGAAAGCGAAATTCAAGGCCAAATACGGTTACGAGCTGGGCGTTCCGGTGAACTGGTCCGCCTATGAAGACATCGCCAAGTTCTTCAGCGAAGACGTCAAGGAACTCGACGGCAAGAAAGTCTACGGCCACATGGACTACGGCAAGAAAGACCCGTCCCTGGGCTGGCGCTTCACCGATGCCTGGTTCTCCATGGCCGGCAGCGGCGACAAAGGCTTGCCGAACGGCTTGCCGGTCGACGAGTGGGGGATCCGTGTAGAAGACTGCCACCCGGTCGGTTCGAGCATCACCCGCGGCGGCGACACCAACGGCCCGGCAGCCGTGTTCGCCACTCAGAAATACATCGACTGGCTCAAGGCTTACGCACCGCCTGAAGCGGCGGGCATGACGTTCTCCGAGTCCGGCCCGGTGCCGTCCCAGGGTAACGTCGCTCAGCAGATCTTCTGGTACACCGCTTTCACCGCTGACATGACGAAGCCAGGCCTGCCTGTGATGAACGCCGACGGCACGCCGAAATGGCGGATGGCGCCGTCGCCAAAAGGTCCTTACTGGAAAGAGGGCATGAAGCTGGGTTATCAGGACGTGGGCTCCTGGACCTTCCTCAAGTCCACTGAAGAGAAGAAACGCCTGGCCGCCTGGCTCTACGCGCAGTTCGTGACGTCGAAGTCCGTCTCGCTGAAGAAAACCATCGTGGGCCTGACGCCGATTCGCGAATCGGACATCAACTCCAAAGAGATGACCGCTCTGGCGCCGAAACTCGGTGGTCTGGTCGAGTTCTATCGCAGCCCGGCCCGCGTGCAATGGTCGCCAACCGGCACCAACGTTCCGGATTATCCGAAGCTGGCACAGCTGTGGTGGAGTCACGTGGCTGAAGCCGTCACCGGCGAGAAAACCGCCCAGGCGGCCCTCGACGGTCTGGCCAAGGACCAGGACGCTATCATGACTCGCATCGAGCGCTCCAAGGTGCAGGATGCGAGTGGTTGCGCACCGAAGATGAACCCGGAAACGTCGGCCGAAGAGTGGTACACCAAAGCCGAGAAGAGCAACGGTGCATTCCTGGCGCCGCAACGCAAACTGGCCAACGAGAAACCGAAGGGCGAAACCATCGCTTACTCGGACCTCTTGAAGAGCTGGGAAGCCGCGAAGAAGTAACCTGCACGCTTCTACGTTCGGCGCATAAAAAAACGGCACCCTCGGGTGCCGTTTTTCATGTGTGCGCTTTGGTGCTCAGGGCTTGGGAAATCAGCCGTGCAGCGTTTCAGCCGCATACAGCGTGTTTTCCAGCAGGCAGGCGCGCGTCATCGGGCCGACGCCGCCTGGCACCGGCGTGATCCAGCCGGCACGGGGCAGGGCGGTTTCGTACACCACGTCGCCCACCAGCTTGCCGTCATCCTGACGGTTGATGCCGACGTCGATGACGATGGCGCCCTCCTTGATCCACTCGCCCTTGACCAGGCCCGGCTTACCGGCCGCCACGACCACCAGATCGGCACGACCGACGTGTCCGGCAAGATCCTGGGTGAAACGATGGGTCACGGTCACGGTGCAGCCTGCCAGCAGCAGCTCCATCGCCATCGGGCGACCGACAATGTTGGAAGCACCCACCACGACCGCGTCCTTGCCGTACAGATCGACACCGGTGCTTTCCAGCAGGGTCATGATGCCCTTGGGGGTGCAGGGCCGCAGCAGAGGGATGCGCTGGGCCAGCCGACCGACGTTGTAGGGGTGGAAGCCGTCGACGTCTTTATCCGGGCGGATGCGCTCCAGCAGGCTGGAGGATTCCAGATGCTCGGGCAGCGGCAGTTGCAGCAGGATGCCGTCGATCGCCGGGTCGTCGTTGAGGCGATCGATCAGATCGGTCAGTTCGGTCTGGGAGGTTTCACTGGGCAGGTCATAGGCCTGGGAGATGAAGCCGACCTCTTCGCAGTCTTTGCGTTTGTGCGAGACGTAAACCTGAGAGGCGGGGTCGCTGCCGACCAGAATCACCGCGAGGCCGGGCGTGCGCAGGCCTTGCTCGCGACGCTGGGCGACTCGTTGAGCGATCTGCTGGCGCAGGTTGGCTGCGATCGCTTTGCCGTCTATTAGTTTTGCAGTCATTACGCGTGATTAACCATCGGAAGGGGAGGGAAAAAGAGCGCGCATTCTCGCATGACCTGACGCAAGGGCAAAGACGGTTGGTCCGCTTAATAAGCTAACCCCTTTAATTAACTGAATTTTTTTGAAAAAAGTGTTGACGACCTTTTAGGCCGTCTATAAGATTCGTCGCACTTGTCGGGCACAACCCCACACAGGATTAGCCGGAAGCGGCAAATCAAGTCGAAAGGTTGAATAGGTCAGGTAGAGTTAAGATCTGCTCAGCGTGATTGAAAGCTCTTAATTTGCAGTCTCACGAAGGCAAATGAAATAAGTGCCCGTAGCTCAGCTGGATAGAGCATCCGCCTTCTAAGCGGATGGTCGCAGGTTCGAGTCCTGCCGGGTGCGCCATTAGGCAGCTTTGGCACAAGTAGCATTCAGTTTGAATGCGTCGGTTACAACGCAATATGGTGGGCGTAGCTCAGTTGGTAGAGCACGGGATTGTGACTCCCGTTGTCGAGGGTTCGATCCCCTTCGTCCACCCCATATTCGAAAAGGCGCCAGATTCATAATCTGGCGCCTTTGCTTTAAGCGCTTCAAAACGCGGATGTGGTGGAATTGGTAGACACACTGGATTTAGGTTCCAGCGCCGCAAGGTGTGAGAGTTCGAGTCTCTCCGTCCGCACCAGTTACAAATCTCGCAACACTTCGAGTGTTGAGGGGTGAAAGAAAGCCGCCTTGTGCGGCTTTTTTTGTTTCAACGTGCTGCATTTTAATGCGGTGCGAGCTTGACGGGTCCATGACACAGGGCTCGTCCGGTGTGCTTCCAGGGACTGGATCATGTTTCGGTCGTCCTTTTGCTTCCTTTATATAGGGGCGTATCAGGTGCGTTCCAGACACCTCCCGCAGGCTGAAACAGTCGTCTGTGATTCCCGGGCTGCATGCCACTTTATTTACCCTCGTTCAGTAGGGTGACTTCTTGAGTTTGACCCACTAGAATGCTTGCCCTTGATTCTGGGGTCGGAAACGGCCGGCTAACGTCTGTGCAACGAGGAATATCAATGCAAGTTTCTGTTGAAAACACTTCCGCTCTCGAGCGCCGCATGACCATTGGCGTGCCCGCTGAGCGCATCGAGACCGAAGTCAACAAGCGTCTGCAGCAGACCGCACGTAAAGCCAAGATCCCGGGCTTCCGCCCAGGCAAAGTGCCTATGAGCGTGATCCGCCAGCGTTATGAAGACGGTGCTCGTCAAGAAGCACTGGGCGATCTGATCCAGGCGACCTTCTACGAAGCTGTCGTCGAGCAAAAGCTGAACCCGGCTGGCGCACCTTCCGTCGAGCCTAAAACCTTCGAAAAGGGCAAGGACCTCGAGTACATCGCTACTTTCGAAGTATTCCCTGAATTCACCGTTGCCGGTTTCGAGTCCATTTCCGTCGAGCGTCTGTCGGCTGACGTCGCTGACTCCGATCTGGACAACATGCTGGAAATCCTGCGCAAGCAGAACGTCAGCTTTGAAGTAGCCGACCGTGCTGCACAAAACGAAGACCAGCTGAACATCGACTTCGTCGGCAAGATCGACGGTGAAGCGTTCGCTGGCGGTTCAGCCACCGGTACGCAGCTGGTGCTGGGTTCGGGCCGCATGATCCCGGGTTTCGAAGACGGTCTGGTTGGCGCCAAAGCCGGCGAAGAGCGCGTTCTGAACCTGACCTTCCCAGAGGATTATCAGAATCTGGAACTGGCTGGCAAAACCGCCGAATTCACCGTCACGGTCAACACCGTGTCGGCACCGACCCTGCCTGAGCTGAACGAAACGTTCTTCAAGCAGTTCGGCATCAAGGAAACCAACATCGAAGGCTTCCGCACCGAAGTTCGCAAGAACATGGAGCGCGAGCTGCGTCAGGCGATCAAGTCCAAGGTCAAGAATCAGGTAATGGACGGTCTGCTGGCCGCCAACCCGATCGAAGTGCCTAAAGCGCTGCTGGAAAACGAAGTGAACCGTCTGCGCGTTCAGGCTGTTCAGCAGTTCGGCGGCAACATCAAGCCAGACCAACTGCCGGCAGAGCTGTTCGAAGAGCAGGCCAAGCGCCGCGTCGAGCTGGGTCTGATCGTGGCTGAAGTCGTCAAGCAATTCGACCTCAAGCCTGAAGACACCCGCGTTCGTGAGCTGATTCAGGAAATGGCTTCCGCTTACCAGGAGCCAGAGCAGGTTGTGGCCTGGTACTACAAGAACGAACAGCAAATGAACGAAGTTCGTTCGGTTGTGCTGGAAGAACAAGTTGTGGATACTGTTTTGCAGAAAGCGAGCGTGACCGACAAAGCGGTCTCGTACGAAGAGGCAGTCAAGCCGGTTGAAGCTCCACAAGCCGACTGATTTCCTTCTCTCGTTCGAAAACACCATAAGCCAGCCTTCGCGCTGGCTTATGCGTATTCAAGACATGACTATTTGGGAGTGAATGCGAGACATGTCCCGCAATTCTTATATTCAGCAGAACTCTGACATCCAGGCCGCTGGCGGCCTGGTCCCGATGGTTATCGAGCAGTCCGCCCGTGGCGAGCGCGCCTATGACATCTACTCCCGCCTGCTTAAGGAACGCGTCATCTTCCTGGTTGGTCCGGTTGAAGACTACATGGCCAACCTCATCTCGGCGCAGCTGCTGTTCCTTGAAGCGGAAAACCCGGACAAGGACATCCATCTTTACATCAACTCCCCAGGCGGTTCGGTGACTGCAGGCATGGCGATCTACGACACCATGCAGTTCATCAAGCCGGACGTTTCCACGACCGTCATGGGCCAGGCCTGCAGCATGGGGGCCTTCCTGTTGGCCGGTGGTGCCAAGGGCAAGCGTTTCGCACTGCCGAACTCTCGCGTCATGATTCACCAGCCGTTGGGCGGTTTTCAGGGGCAGGCGTCGGACATTGACATCCACGCGAAAGAAATCCTGTTCATCCGTCAACGTCTGAACGAACTGCTGGCGCACCACACTGGCCAGACGCTGGAAGCGATCGAACGCGACACCAACCGCGATAACTTCATGAGCGCAGAACGCGCTGCTGAATACGGTCTGGTGGACTCGGTCATCGATCGGCGTCAAATGACCAAATGACTGCGTGACGGGCAATGATCCCGGGCGGCTGATACATCCGTGCCGCCTGTGGACTTGAAAAATCGAGCAATTGCCCTCATCTTGTGTTGCAAGCCTACCGGATTGGATCGATCGAATGACTGACACCCGCAACGGCGAGGACAACGGCAAACTGCTTTATTGCTCCTTCTGCGGCAAAAGCCAGCATGAAGTGCGCAAGTTGATTGCCGGCCCCTCGGTATTTGTTTGTGACGAGTGCGTCGACCTGTGCAACGACATCATCCGCGAGGAGGTGCAGGAAGCACAGGCCGAGAGCAGCGCGCATAAACTGCCATCGCCTAAAGAAATCAGCGGCATCCTTGACCAGTACGTCATTGGTCAGGAACGTGCCAAAAAGGTTCTCGCAGTAGCGGTGTACAACCACTACAAGCGGCTGAACCAGCGCGACAAGAAAAACGACGACGTTGAACTGGGCAAGAGCAACATCCTGCTGATCGGCCCGACGGGCTCCGGCAAGACCCTGCTGGCGGAGACGCTCGCTCGTTTGCTCAACGTTCCGTTCACCATTGCCGATGCCACCACCCTGACCGAAGCCGGTTATGTGGGTGAGGACGTCGAGAACATTATTCAAAAGCTGTTGCAGAAGTGCGATTACGATGTCGAGAAGGCCCAGATGGGTATCGTCTACATCGACGAAATCGACAAGATTTCGCGCAAGTCCGACAACCCTTCCATCACTCGAGATGTGTCGGGCGAAGGCGTGCAGCAAGCCTTGCTGAAGCTGATTGAAGGCACCGTGGCTTCCGTTCCGCCTCAAGGTGGTCGCAAGCACCCACAGCAGGAATTCCTGCAGGTGGACACGCGCAATATCCTCTTCATCTGTGGCGGTGCGTTCTCTGGCCTGGAAAAGGTCATCCAGAATCGCTCCACCAAAGGCGGCATCGGCTTTAACGCCGAAGTACGCAGCAAGGAAGAGGGCAAGAAGGTCGGCGAGTCCCTGCGTGAAGTCGAGCCTGACGATCTGGTCAAGTTCGGTCTGATCCCGGAATTCGTGGGTCGTCTGCCTGTACTGGCGACGCTGGACGAGCTGGACGAAGCTGCGCTGATGCAGATTCTGACCGAGCCGAAGAACGCGCTGACCAAGCAATACGGCAAGCTGTTCGAGATGGAAGGCGTGGACCTTGAGTTCCGCCCGGATGCGCTGAAATCGGTTGCCCGTCGTGCGCTTGAGCGCAAGACCGGTGCTCGCGGTCTGCGCTCCATCCTCGAGGGCGTTCTGCTCGACACCATGTACGAGATCCCGTCGCAGTCCGACGTGAGCAAGGTGGTGATCGACGAGAGCGTGATCGAGGGCACCTCCAAGCCGCTGTTGATTTACGAAAACAGCGAGCCACCTGCCAAGGCGGCACCCGACGCGTAGCCTGCTGGCAACGCACCGGGCGACTGGAAACGAAAAGGGCCCTCGGGCCCTTTTCGCGTTTCCCTCAAGCCTGGGCTGCGTTTCAGCTTTTGCTTTAACTCAAAGCGACGCTTGTTTTTTTAAGGTTCAACCCCCATCTTGATTTTCAGCTTATTTATATCTGTCCATGGCCTGAAGGCCGCCGTAGAGGCGAAATCATGAAGACGACCATTGAACTGCCTCTCTTGCCACTGCGCGATGTTGTGGTTTACCCGCATATGGTTATCCCGCTGTTCGTGGGGCGCGAGAAGTCGATCGAGGCCCTTGAAGCGGCGATGACCGGCGACAAGCAGATCTTGCTGCTGGCGCAACGAAACCCGGCTGACGATGATCCCGGTGAAGAAGCGCTGTACAACGTCGGCACCGTAGCCACCGTGCTGCAGCTGCTGAAGCTGCCGGACGGCACCGTAAAGGTGTTGGTCGAGGGCGAGCAGCGCGGCTCGGTCGAGCGCTTCATTGAGGTCGACGGCCACTGCCGCGCTGAAGTGGCGTTGATCGATGAAGTCGATGCGCCGGATCGTGAATCCGAAGTTTTCGTTCGTAGCCTGCTGGCTCAGTTCGAGCAGTACGTGCAGCTGGGCAAAAAAGTCCCGGCGGAAGTGCTGTCCTCCCTCAACAGCATCGATGAGCCGGGTCGTCTGGTCGACACCATGGCTGCCCACATGGCGCTGAAGATCGAGCAGAAGCAGGAAATCCTCGAGATCATTGACCTGTCGGCCCGTGTTGAACACGTGCTGGCGTTGCTGGATGCCGAAATTGACCTGCTGCAGGTCGAGAAGCGCATCCGCGGTCGCGTGAAAAAGCAGATGGAGCGCAGTCAGCGCGAGTACTACCTGAATGAGCAGATGAAGGCCATTCAGAAGGAGCTCGGCGACAGCGAAGAGGGCCACAACGAAATCGAAGAGCTGAAAAAGCGCATCGATGCCGCCGGCCTGCCTAAAGACGCGATGACCAAAGCGACCGCCGAGCTCAACAAGCTCAAGCAGATGTCGCCGATGTCCGCCGAGGCCACCGTCGTTCGCTCCTACATCGACTGGCTGGTCCAGGTGCCGTGGAAGGCTCAGAGCAAGGTCCGTCTGGACCTCGCCCGCGCCGAGGACATCCTCGACGCCGACCACTACGGTCTGGACGAAGTCAAAGAGCGGATCCTCGAATACCTCGCCGTTCAAAAGCGCGTGAAGAAGATTCGTGGCCCGGTGTTGTGCCTGGTCGGTCCTCCTGGTGTGGGTAAAACCTCGCTGGCCGAGTCGATCGCCCACGCCACCAACCGCAAATTCGTCCGTATGGCCCTCGGCGGTGTACGTGATGAAGCTGAGATTCGTGGGCACCGTCGTACCTACATCGGTTCGATGCCAGGTCGCCTGATCCAGAAAATGACCAAGGTCGGTGTGCGCAACCCGCTGTTCCTGCTCGATGAAATTGACAAGATGGGCAGCGACATGCGCGGTGACCCGGCGTCGGCGTTGCTGGAAGTGCTCGACCCCGAGCAGAATCACAACTTTAACGACCATTACCTGGAAGTCGACTACGACCTGTCCGACGTGATGTTCCTGTGTACCGCCAACTCGATGAACATTCCGCCGGCGCTCCTTGACCGTATGGAAGTGATTCGTCTGCCTGGCTACACCGAAGACGAGAAGATCAACATCGCGACCAAGTACCTCTCGCCCAAGCAGATCGCTGCCAACGGCCTGAAGAAAGGCGAGATCGAGTTCGAAGTCGAGGCGATACGCGACATCATCCGCTACTACACCCGTGAAGCGGGCGTGCGTAGCCTTGAGCGTCAGATTGCCAAGGTCTGCCGCAAGGCGGTCAAGGAGCACGCCCACGAGAAGCGTTTTTCCGTGACCGTTACGGCCGATATGCTCGAGAACTTCCTCGGCGTGCGCAAATTCCGTTATGGCCTGGCCGAGCAGCAGGATCAGGTCGGTCAGGTGACCGGCCTGGCCTGGACTCAGGTCGGCGGCGAGCTGCTGACCATCGAAGCAGCGGTTGTTCCGGGCAAGGGTCAATTGATCAAAACCGGTTCGCTGGGCGATGTCATGGTCGAATCGATCACTGCCGCGCTGACCGTGGTACGCAGCCGAGCCAAGAGCCTGGGCATTCCTCTGGACTTCCACGAGAAGCGCGACACGCACATCCATATGCCGGAAGGTGCGACGCCGAAAGACGGCCCGAGCGCAGGCGTGGGCATGTGCACGGCGCTGGTGTCGGCACTGACGGGGATTCCGGTCCGCGCCGACGTGGCCATGACGGGTGAAATCACCCTGCGTGGACAGGTGCTGGCCATCGGCGGTCTCAAGGAGAAATTGCTGGCTGCTCACCGTGGTGGCATCAAGACAGTGATCATCCCCGAAGAGAACGTTCGCGATCTGAAGGAGATCCCGGACAACATCAAGGCGGACCTGCAGATCAAACCGGTTAAATGGATTGACGAGGTCCTCCAAATTGCGCTGCAATACGCGCCGGAGCCCTTGCCGGATGTGGCTCCCGAGATGGTTGCCAAGGATGAAAAGCGCGAGTCTGACGCCAAGGGAAGGATCAGCACGCATTAGTCTGGGAGGCCTTCCTTGACAGGTTTTTGGAGCCCTTGCTATAAAGCGGCTCTTCAAGCCTGTTCAGGCCGCTCGTGTTCGTTTGGTTTCACCAAAAAAAACTTAGAAATACTCAAATATATAAGGGGACTTAGAGTGAACAAGTCGGAACTGATTGATGCCATCGCCGCATCCGCTGACATCCCGAAAGCTGCTGCTGGCCGTGCGCTGGACGCTGTAATCGAATCCGTCACTGGCGCTCTCAAGGCTGGCGACTCTGTTGTACTGGTAGGCTTCGGCACTTTCTCCGTCACTGATCGTCCTGCCCGTACCGGCCGTAACCCTCAGACCGGTAAAACCCTGGAAATTCCAGCGGCCAAGAAACCTGGCTTCAAAGCCGGTAAAGCTCTGAAAGAAGCCGTCAACTAAGTTTCTTTTTACTTTGCCCGCCCGGGACAGCGTTATTTCTGTTCGGGGCGTGAAGCGGCAAGTGCGGTTGGTCAAGCGCTGGACTGTCACTCGGGGAACGCACATCGAACCCCGTCCGCTTTGCAAGTTACGAGAAGGCGCATCCTCGGATGCGCCTTTCTTCTATCCGGATTCAACCCACGCTCCGCGTTACCGTGTGCAGCAGCCTGGTGAGTCGAGTACAACCCTCTGGGGGATACATGCTGCAGAATATCAGGGACAATTCACAGGGCTGGATTGCCAAAACCATCATCGGGGTCATCATCGCTCTGATGGCCCTGACCGGGTTCGATGCCATTTTCCGGGCCACCAGCCACTCGCAGGATGCTGCGAAGGTCAATGGCGAGGAAGTCACCCAGGCTGAACTGGGTCAAGCGGTTGAAATGCAACGCCGCCAGCTGATGCAACAGCTGGGCAAGGATTTCGATCCTGCGATGCTCAACGAAAAGATGCTGCGTGACTCCGCCCTCAAGGGCTTGATCGACCGCAAGCTATTGTTGCAGGGCGCCGCCGATTCCAAGTTCGGTTTCTCCGAAGCCGCGCTGGATCAGCAAATGCTGTTGACCCCTGAATTCCAGGTCGACGGTAAATTCAGTGCCGATCGCTTCGATCAGGTCATCCGCCAGCTCGGCTACACCCGTTTGCAATTCCGCCAGATCCTGGGCCAGGAAATGCTGATCGGGCAGATTCGTGCCGGCATCGGCGGCAGTGCATTCGTCACTGACGCGCAAGTCGACGCGTTTGCCCGCCTGGAAAAACAGACCCGCGATTTCGCAACGCTGACCCTGCCGGCCGATCCGTCGAGCGTGAAAGTCACCGACGACGAGATCAAGGCGCACTACGATCAGCACGCCAAAGAGTTTCTGAGTCCTGAGCAAGTGGTGCTCGACTACATCGAACTGAAGAAGTCCTCCTTCTTCGACAAGGTGTCGGTAAAGGATGAAGACCTGCAAGCGGCGTATCAGAAAGAAATCGCCAACCTGGCCGAGCAGCGCCGTGCGGCGCACATCCTGATCGAAGTCAACGACAAGACCACGGACGCTCAGGCGAAAGCCAAGATTGAAGAAATCCAGCAGCGTGTGGCCAAAGGCGAAGATTTCGCTGCGCTGGCGAAGGAGTTCTCTCAGGATCCTGGCTCGTCAACCAAAGGCGGTGATCTTGGCTACGCCGGCAAGGGCGTTTATGACCCGGCCTTTGAAGACGCGCTGTACGCGCTGAACAAGGATCAGGTCTCCGCGCCTGTTCGCAGTCAGTTCGGCTGGCACTTGATCAAGCTGCTGGGCGTTGAAGCGCCGTCGGTGCCGACGTTCGCCAGCCTGAAGGAGAAGCTGACCCACGAGCTGAAATCCCAGCAGGTCGAGCAGAAGTTCGTCGATGCGAGCAAGAAGCTCGAAGACGCCGCGTTTGAAGCGTCGGATCTGTCCCAGCCGGCTCAGGACCTGGGTCTGAAAGTGCAGACGACTGCGCCGTTCGGTCGCGAGGGTGGCGAAGGCATTGCAGCCAACCGTGCGGTGATTCAGGCGGCTTTCAGTCCGGAAGTGATGGAAGAGGGTTCCAACAGTTCTGCGCTGGAGCTGGATCCTGAGACCGTGGTGGTGGTGCATGTCAAAGAGCACCGCCAGCCTGAGCAGTTGCCACTGGAAGCGGTGTCTGCGCCGATTCGTGCGCAGCTCGCGAAAGAACATGCCAGCGATGCGGTGAAGACCAGGGGTGAGGCGCTGCTGGCAGGCCTGCGTGACGGCAAGGTGCCGTATGCGGCGACCAAGCAGGAAGGACAGAGCTGGAAGGTGGTGGAAGCGGCCTCACGCAGCCAGGAGGGTGTTGATCCTCAGGTGCTGCAGGCGGCGTTCCGTATGCCGAAGCCGGAAGGCAAGGACAAGCCGGTCTATGGCAGCCTGACGGCGGCGGATGGCAGCTTTGTGATTGTGCGTCTGAATGGCGTGAATCAGGCGGCGCCGGCGTCGGATGAGGAGAAGAGCCAGTACCGTCGTTTCCTGTCATCCCGTGAGGGGCAGCAGGATTTCGCGGCCTACCGTAAGCAGTTGGAGGCAGCGGCGAAGATCGAGAAGTATTGATCGACGCAGAACGCTGTTAACAGAAAGCCCCGACTCGCGAGAGTCGGGGCTTTTTTGTATTCGCTGGGGTGGGGCAAGATCAAGAGCGTCTGCCTAGGGGCAGACTGTTTCGCCTTCGGCGAGTTACTTGGAAAAGCACCCCAAGTAACCAAGGGTGCCTGCTCCTGGTTTGGCCCCTCGTTCCTCGGGGTTCCTTCACTCCGGTCTCGCTCCGTGGGCCCGCCGCCATCCGCCATCCATGGCGGGGGGCAGCTCTCGCGGCATCCATGCCGCTCGGCCCACTGCGCGAGACCTGCGTTCAGCCTGCACCCAAGTCGCGTTCTGCGGTGTCTGGGCTTCCGCGTAGAAGATCAAGATCAAGATCAAGATCAAGATCAGCAACAGCAACAGCAACAGCAACAGGAGCTTTCGGCTGGAGCCGGTTCCACTGGGTGACCGCGATTCACCGTGGGAGCCGGCTTGCTGGCGAATGCATTCTGTCAGTCAATACATTCATATCTGACCCACTGCGTTCGCCAGCAAGCCGGCTCCTACAGAAAATGCGTTCTGTCAGGTATGACGATGATCGATCAAAGATCGTTGAAACAGCGCGCCCTCAGTGGGACCGGTTTCAGCCGGGAAGCCTTTCGTCTGCTTTTGATTCGCTTTTGATCTTCCTACGCAGGAAGTCTGGACGACACCTATCGCGACTTGGGTGCAGGCCGAACGCAGACGACGCGGAGTGGGTCGAGCGGCATGGATGCCGCGAGAGCGCCGTCAGGACATGGATGTCCGTTCGGCGCGGGCCCACGGAGCGTCGTCGGAGTGAGGGAACCCGACGAAGTTGGGCCAAACCGGGAGCAGGCACTTTTGGTTACTTTTAGTGCTTTTTAAAAGTAACTCGCCGAAGGCGAAACAGTTCTGCCGTTAGGCAGAACCCAATGAACGCTGCCTGAGTATCGGCTGAACCCAGGACGAAAAAAAACGGCAGATCATTCAGCCCTCAGGGCCGTCTGATCCACCGCTTTCGCCAGCTAGCCGGCGCTTGCAGGACTTGCGCCCGTTTTCAGAGCGTCATCACTCTGAAAGCGGGCAGGCAGCCATCAACCTTCCAGATCACCCATCGCCGTGGTGTTGAAACCACCGTCGACGTACATGATCTCGCCACTGACACCGGACGCCAGGTCAGAACACAAGAACGCCCCAGCGTTACCCACTTCTTCAATGGTCACGTTGCGACGCAGTGGAGTCTGCGCCTCGTTCGCCGCCAGCATCTTGCGGAAGTTCGAAATACCCGAAGCGGCGAGGGTACGGATCGGGCCAGCCGATACCGCGTTGACGCGCGTACCTTCCGGGCCAAGGCTGCGGGCCAGGTAACGAACACCGGCTTCAAGGCTGGCCTTGGCCATGCCCATCACGTTGTAGTTCGGCATGGTGCGCTCGGCGCCCAGGTACGACAGCGTCAGCAGGCTGCCATTGCGGCCCTTCATCAGGTCGCGGCCGGCCTTGGCCAGGGCCACGAAGCTGTAGGCGCTGATGTCGTGAGCGATACGGAAACCTTCACGGGTGGTGGCTTGGGTGAAGTCACCGTCCAACTGGTCGCCCGGCGCGAAGCCCACGGAGTGCACGATGCAATCCAGACCGTCCCACTTCTTGCTCAGCTCTTCGAAGACCTTGGCGATTTCTTCGTCGCTGGCGACGTCGCAAGGGAAGCACAGCTCAGCGTTCGAACCCCAGCCCTCGGCGAATTCCTCGACGCGCTTCTTGAGTTTTTCGTTCTGATACGTGAAGGCAAGCTCAGCGCCTTCACGGTGCATGGCGGCAGCGATACCGGATGCGATGGACAATTTGCTGGCGACACCGACGATCAGGACGCGCTTACCGGCGAGAAAACCCATTGTTTTGTTCCTCTTCAGGTTAATCGACAGCTGCCGGCGCCAAGAAGGCGGCCTCCAGCAGCTGCTGTGTATAAGGATGTTGCGGTGCGGCGAAGATGTCTTCTGCCACACCCTGTTCGACCACTTGGCCTTGCTTGACCACCATCAGTTGGTGGCTTAACGCCTTGACCACCGCCAGATCATGGCTGATGAACAAATACGTCAGGTTGTACTTGGTTTGCAGGGAGCGTAACAGCTCCACCACTTGACGCTGAACGGTGCGGTCGAGGGCCGACGTCGGCTCGTCCAGCAAAATCAGCGCCGGTTTTAACACTAATGCCCGGGCAATGGCGATCCTTTGCCGCTGTCCCCCTGAAAACTCGTGGGGGTAGCGGTGCCGGGTCGCCGGGTCCAGACCCACTTCCTTGAGCGCTTCGATCACCGCCGCCTCCTGCTCCACCGGCGTGCCCATCTTGTGGATCCGCAGGCCTTCGCCAACGATGTCACACACCGACATGCGCGGGCTGAGGCTGCCGAACGGGTCCTGAAACACCACCTGCATCTGCCGCCGCAGCGGTCTGACCTGATGCTGATTCATCCCCGCCAGCGATTGCCCGTGAAAGCGTATCTCGCCTTCGCTGCGAATCAACCGCAGGATCGCCAGGCCCAGCGTCGATTTGCCCGAGCCGCTCTCGCCGACAATCCCCAGCGTCTGGCCCTTGGGCAGACTGAAGTGAATGCCGTCGACGGCCTTGACGTGATCGACCGTGCGCTTGAACACGCCTTTCTTGATCGGAAACCAGACCCGCAGGTCCTCGACTTCCAGCATCGGCGCGCCCGGCGGGTTGTTCGCCGGCCCGCCTTTGGGCTCGGCGCTGAGCAGTTCACGGGTGTACGGATGCTGCGGCGCGCGGAACAGCTCTTCGCACGATGCCTGTTCGACGATGCAACCGCGCTGCATGACACATACTCGGTTGGCAATTTGCCGGACGACGTTCAAATCGTGGCTGATCAGCAGCAAGGCCATGCCCAGACGGGCCTGCAGCTCCTTGAGCAGCTCAAGAATTTTCAGCTGCACCGTCACGTCCAGCGCGGTAGTCGGCTCATCGGCGATCAACAGCTCGGGCTCGTTGGCCAGGGCCATGGCAATCATCACCCGCTGGCGCTGGCCGCCGGACAGTTCATGGGGCAGGGCTTTCAAGCGCTTGACCGGTTCGGGAATGCCCACCAGTTCCAGCAGCTCCAGCGTGCGCCGCGTCGCGGCTTTGCCGGTCAGGCCCTTGTGCAGGCCGAGGACTTCGTTGATCTGCTTTTCGATGGACTGCAGCGGGTTCAGCGAGGTCATCGGCTCCTGGAAGATCATCGCGATGCGATTGCCGCGAATCCCGCGCAGGCGCTTCTCGCTGACCTTCAGCAGGTCGTCACCGGCGTAGCGAATCGTCCCCGTCGGATGGCGCGCGAGGGGGTAGGGCAGCAGTCGCAGGATAGAATGGGCGGTGACTGACTTGCCCGATCCGCTTTCGCCGACCAGCGCCAGGGTTTCGCCCTTGCGGATGTCAAAGCTGATGCCTTCGACTACCCGCTGCACGTTGGTGCCGTTCACGAATTCGACGGAGAGGTCGCGGATCTCGACCAGATTGTCCTGATTCATCTTATTTCCTCGGGTCGAATGCGTCGCGGGCGGATTCGCCGATGAACACCAGCAGGCTCAGCATGATCGCCAGCACGGCGAAGGCGCTGATGCCCAGCCACGGCGCCTGCAGGTTGGATTTGCCCTGCGCGACCAGCTCGCCCAAGGAAGGCGAGCCGGCGGGGAGGCCGAAGCCGAGGAAGTCCAGCGCAGTCAGCGTGCCGATCGCGCCGGTGAGGATGAACGGCATGAAAGTCATGGTCGACACCATCGCGTTGGGCAGGATATGGCGGAACATGATCGCGCCGTTTTCCATGCCCAGCGCCCGGGCGGCGCGCACGTACTCCAGGTTGCGGCCGCGCAGGAACTCGGCGCGCACCACGTCCACCAGGCTCATCCACGAAAACAGCAGCATGATGCCCAGCAGCCACCAGAAGTTGGGCTGCACGAAGCTGGCAAGGATGATCAGCAAATACAGCACCGGCAGCCCGGACCAGATTTCCAGAAAGCGCTGGCCGATCAGGTCCACCCAGCCGCCGTAGAAACCCTGCAGGGCCCCGGCAATCACGCCGATGATCGAGCTGAGGATCGTCAGCGTCAGGGCGAACAGCACCGACACGCGGAAGCCATAGATCACCCGTGCCAGCACGTCGCGGCCCTGATCGTCGGTGCCCAGCAGGTTTTCCCGCGAGGGCGGGGCAGGGGCCGGGACTTTCAGGTCGTAGTTGATGCTTTGGTAGCTGAACGGAATCGGCGCCCACAGCGTCCAGCCGTCTTTGGCCGCCAGCAGCTCCTTGATGTACGGGCTCTTGTAGTTGGCCTCCAGCGGGAATTCGCCGCCGAAGGTGGTTTCCGGGTAACGCTTGAACACCGGGAAGTACCACTCGCCGTCGTAGCGCACGGCCAGGGGTTTGTCGTTGGCGATAAGTTCGGCGCCAAGGCTTGCGCCGAACAGGATCAGAAACAGCCACAGCGACCACCAGCCACGCTTGTTGGCCTTGAAGCGTTCGAAACGGCGTCGATTGAGAGGGGACAACGTCATATCAATGATCCCTGCGGTCGAAGTCGATGCGTGGGTCAACCAGCGTGTAGGTCAGGTCGCCGATCAGTTTCACCACCAGCCCGAGCAGGGTGAAGATGAACAGTGTGCCGAACACCACCGGGTAATCGCGGTTGATCGCGGCTTCAAAGCTCATCAGGCCAAGGCCGTCGAGGGAGAAGATCACTTCCACCAGCAGGGAACCGGTGAAGAAGATGCCAATGAACGCCGAAGGAAAACCCGCGATCACCAGCAGCATCGCGTTACGGAACACGTGCCCGTAAAGGACTCGCCGTTGAGTCAGGCCCTTTGCCTTGGCGGTAATCACGTATTGCTTGCCGATTTCATCGAGAAAGCTGTTTTTCGTCAGCAGGGTCATGGTGGCGAAGTTGCCGATGACCAGTGCGGTGATCGGCAGCACCAGGTGCCAGAAGTAATCGCCCACTTTGCCCAGCCAGCTCATCTCATCGAAGTTGCTCGACGTTAATCCGCGCAACGGGAACCAGTCGAAGTAGCTGCCGCCGGCAAACACCACGATCAGCAGGATGGCGAACAGGAACGCCGGGATGGCGTAGCCGACGATGATCGCCGAGCTGGTCCAGACGTCGAAATGGCTGCCGTGTCGCGTGGCTTTGGCGATCCCCAGGGGGATCGACACCAGGTACATGATCAGCGTGCTCCACAGCCCGAGGGAGATCGACACCGGCATCTTCTCGACGATCAGGTCGATGACCTTGGCGTCGCGAAAGAAGCTGTCGCCGAAATCCAGATGGGCGTAGTTCTTGACCATGATCCACAAACGTTCCGGCGCCGATTTGTCGAAGCCGTACATGTGCTCGATTTCTTTGATCAGACCGGGGTCCAGGCCCTGAGCGCCGCGATAGGTCGAGCCGGCCACCGAGACTTCCGCGCCGCCGCCCGCGATGCGGCTGGTGGCGCCTTCGAAGCCTTCGAGCTTGGCGATCATCTGCTCCACCGGACCGCCCGGCGCGGCCTGGATGATGACGAAGTTGATCAGCAAGATGCCGAACAGGGTCGGGATGATCAGCAGCAAGCGCCGCAGAATGTAGGCCAGCATGTTATTGCTCCGTGCCTTTGGCTGACTCGGCGTCGGCCGGCATCTGATCTGGCGCGACCTGCACGGGAATGGCCGGCGTCGCGTCGGGTTTGACCCACCAGGTCATGGTGCCGATGTCGTAGAGCGGGGTTTTGTTCGGGTGGCCCAGGTGATCCCAGTACGCCACGCGCCAGGTCTTGATGTGCCAGTTCGGGATGACGTAGTAGCCCCACAGCAGCGCACGGTCGAGGGCGCGGGTGTGGTCGATCAGGCTCTGGCGCGAGTCGGCGTTGATCAAGCCGTTCACCAGCGTGTCGACCGCCGGGTCCTTGAGGCCGATCACGTTGTAGCTGCCCGGCTTGTCGGCGGCCGAGGAATCCCAGTATTCGCGCTGCTCGTTACCCGGCGAGCTCGATTGCGGGAAACTGCCGACGATCATGTCGTAGTCCCGTGAGCGTCGGCGGGTGATGTACTGGGAGACGTCGACCCGGCGGATTTCCAAGTCGATGCCGATGTCGGCCAGATTGCGTTTGTACGGCAGCAGCACGCGCTCGAATTCGGTCTGGGCCAGCAGAAATTCGATGGTGACGGGCTTGCCTTCGGTGTCGACCATCTTGTCGCCGACGATCTTCCAGCCGGCGTCCTTCAGCAGCTGGAATGCCTTGCGCTGTTGCTCGCGGATGATGCCGCTGCCATCGGTGACTGGCAGCTTGAACTCTTCTGAGAACACCGATTCCGGCAGCTTGCCGCGCAGGGGCTCGAGGATCTTCAGCTCGGCAGGCGTCGGCAGGCCTTTGGCGCCCATGTCGGAATTGTCGAAGTAGCTTTTGGTGCGGGTGTACGTGCCGAAGAACAGCTGCTTGTTGGTCCACTCGAAGTCGAGCAACAGGCTGAGGGCCTGGCGCACACGCACGTCCTGGAACATTGGCTTGCGCAGGTTGAAGATAAAGCCCTGCATGCCCTGGGGATTGCCGTTGGGGATTTCTTCCTTGATCAGGCGGCCTTCTCTGACCGCCGGAACGTCATAGGCCGTCGCCCAGTTCTTCGCCGCCATTTCCTGCCAGAAGTCGAAAGCACCCGCTTTCAATGCTTCGAGGGCGACCGTGTTATCGCGGTAGTAGTCGGTGGACAGCCGGTCGAAGTTGTAGAAGCCCTTGTTGATTGGCAGGTCCTTGCCCCAGTAATCCTTGACCCGCTCGTAGCGCACCGAGCGCCCGGCTTTGACTTCGACCACCTTGTACGGCCCGCTGCCCAGCGGAATTTCCAGGTTGCCCTTGCTGAAGTCGCGGGTGGCCCACCAATGCTTTGGCAACACGGGTAACTGGCCGAGGATCAGCGGCAATTCGCGGTTGTCGTTGTGCTTGAACTTGAACAGCACCGTGGTCGGGTTTTCGGCGACGGCCTGATCCACGTCTGCGTAGTAGCTGCGGTACAGCGGCGAGCCGTCCTTGATCAGCGTTTCGAAGCTGAACACCACGTCTTCGGCGCGGACCGGATGGCCGTCGTTGAATTTTGCTTCGGGGCGCAGGTAGAAGCGCACCCAGCTGTTGTCCGGAGCCTTTTCGATCTTCCCGGCGATCAGGCCGTATTCGGTGAACGGCTCATCCAGGCCTTGGCGGGCGAGGGTGTCGTAGATCAGGCCGATGTCATCGGCAGGCACGCCCTTGCTGATGAACGGATTGAGGCTGTCGAAACCACCAAACCCGGCGCTGCGCAGGATTCCGCCTTTGGGGGCGTCCGGGTTCACGTAGTCGAAATGCTTGAAGTCGGCGGGGTATTTCGGCGCTTCGTTGTACAGGGTGATGGCGTGTTGCGGAGCCGCCTGGGTTGCACAACTCACGCCCAACAGCAGCGGCGCCAGCATAAACGGGCTCAGAAACAGGCCGCCGGCGCGGGTCAGGGAGCGCAGGGCAGTCATTGGGTTTTCTCCGAAGGCTTGAGCCACCACGCACGCAGGCCCAGGGTATAGGGCGGGGTGGTGACCATGGCGAACCGGTTGCGGTACGCCAGACGATGATTATTGAGGTACCAGTTGGGGATCATGTAGTGCTGCCACAGCAACACGCGATCCAGGGCGCGGGTCGCTGCCACCTGGTCGTCCCGGGTCTTCGCGGCCAACAGCTGGTTGAGCAGGTTGTCGACCACCGGGTTGGCGACGCCGGCGTAGTTTTTGCTGCCTTTGATGCTGGCCTGGCTGGAATGGAAATACTGCCATTGCTCCAGCCCCGGACTGAGGGTCTGGTTGAGGGTCATCAGAATCATGTCGAAATCGAACTGGTCCAGCCGCTGTTTGTACTGGGCGCGGTCAACGGTGCGCAAGTGCGCGTCTATGCCGATCCGCGTGAGGTCTTCGATGTAGGGCTGCAGGATTCGTTCTAGGTTGGGGTTGACCAGAAGTATTTCGAAACGCAACGGCTGCCCGGCGCTGTTGGTCAGGCCGCGCTCGGTGAACGTCCAGCCCGCGTCGGCCAGCAGCCCCAGCGCCTTGCGAATGGAATCCCGGGGCACGCCGCCGCCGTCGGTTTTCGACACCGCGAAAGGCTGGGTGAACAGCCTGGCCGGCAATTGTTCGCGGTAGGGCGCGAGCATCAGGAACTCGCGGCCGGCAGGCAGCCCACTGGAGGTGAATTCGCTGTTGGGGTAGTAGCTGGTCGAACGCATGTAGGCGTCGTTGAACAGCGTGCGGTTGGTCCACTCGAAGTTGAACATCAGCCCCAGGGCTTCGCGCACGCGAATGTCGGCGAACGTGCCGCGACGGGTGTTCATGAACAGCCCCTGGGTCTGCGTCGGGATCTGGTGCGGGATCTGCGCCTTGATCACTTTGCCCCCGGTCACCGCCGGGAAGTCATAACCGGTGAGCCAGTTCTTCGCCTGATGCTCGATGTAGATGTCGAACTCGCCCGCCTTGAACGCTTCGAACGCCACGTCGGCGTCGCGGTAGAACTCCACCTCGACACGGTTGAAGTTGTACTTGCCGCGGTTGACCGGCAAGTCCTTGCCCCAATAATCCTTCACCCGCTCGAACACCAGACTGCGGCCCGGCCGCACCTGTGTGATGCGATAGGGCCCGCTGCCCAACGGGGCTTCGAACGTGGTGGCCTTGAAGTCGCGGTTTTTCCAGTAATGCTGCGGCAGAACCGGCAATTCGCCCAGGCGCAGAATCAATAACGGGTTGCCGGAGCGCTTGAACACGAAACGAATGCGGTGGCGGTTGAGGATGTCCACCCGCTGCACTTCCTGTAGCGCGGTGCGGTACTGCGGGTGACCGTCCTTCAGCAGCGTTCTGTAGGAAAACGCTACGTCGTAGGCGGTGATCGGCTTGCCGTCGTGAAAGCGTGCTTCCGGGCGCAGGTTGAACACCACCCAGCTGCGGTCGTCGCTGTACTCGACGGTCTTGGCGATCAGGCCATAACTGGAGGTGGGTTCATCGCCGGAGGGATCGTACTGGCCGGTGCCGACCATGAGCGGTTCATTCAGCTCGCTGACGCCGTACTGGCCGAAATTGGCCGTCGAAATCGGGCTGCTGCCCTTGAAGGTGTAAGGGTTGAGGGTGTCGAACGTGCCGTTGGCCATGATTCGCAGGGTGCCAGCCTTCGGCGCCTCAGGATTGACCCAGTCGAAATGCGTGAAGCTGGCAGGGTACTTGAGGACGCCGAATTGTGCGTAACCATGGCTTTCGCTGATGGTCGCGGCGGCTGTCGTGCTCAAGACCAGGCTGAAAGTCAGCAGCAGTTGACGTATCAAGTCGGCGGTCGATCCAGGCAGCGGTCGGTCACAGTAACAGCTTGTATCGGCTGGAAAAAGGGCGGGGCGGAGGTGTCAGGCTGACGCAACATCTGTAGGAGCGTGGCTTGTCCCGCGATCTGCCGGGGACCGGCAGTAAATCCTGAGAGTGCGGTATGCCTGGCAGATCGTGAACAGAGGTTTTACGACGACTTTGTCGCCGATCGCGGGACAAGCCACGCTCCTACACGGAGCAACGGAGCAACGGAGCAACGGAGCAACGGCGTTGCCCGCGACTCATCAGTGCGGCAGGTACACCGTCAAGGTCTGCCCTGGCTTGAGGGCTTGGCCGCTGCGCGGGTTCCAGCGCTTGAGGTGCTGCATTTCCACGTTGAAGCGCTTGGCGACGAGGTACATCGAATCGCCTTTCTGGATTTTGTACTGCATCGACTTCTTGCCGGCGTCCTCGCCCTTGGCGCTGCTGTCAGCCTTGGCCACGGCACGTGAGCTGGCTTTCGCCGGTTTGCTGTTGTCCTGCATGACCAGTGTCTGGCCGACCTTGAGGTTCTGGCCCGACAGCTTGTTCCAGTGCTGCAAATCCTTGACGTCGACCTTGTTGATGCGCGCGATCTGCCCCAGGTTCTCACCCTTCTTCACCCGATAAGTGCGGGTGCGCGCAGGCTTCTCGTCCACTTCGGCGACTTCTTCGAACACCGGCATCGCGGTCTGCATGCCCGGTTGCACCGGAATCGTCAGCGCCTGGCCGCGTTTCACCTGGTTGCCGGACAGCTTGTTGATGTCCTTGAGTGTGCTGGTCGAGACCTTGTAGCGGCTGGCGATGCTGGCCAGGCTGTCGCCCGGACGCACGCGGTATTGCTGCCAGTCGACCAGCTCTTCGGGCTTCATGTTCGACAGGTTCGCTGTCAGCAACTGGGATTTCGAGGTCGGCACCAGCAGGTGCTGCGGCCCGTCGATGGTCAGGCGCTTCTTGAACGCCGGGTTGAGCTGCACCAGCTCGTCTTCGTCGATGTTCGCCATGGCGGCGACCTTCGACAGGTCCATGCGCTGATTCAGCTCGACCACCTGGAAGTACGGCTTGTTGTCGATCGGGTTGAGGTTCACGCCGTAAGCGTCAGGGGACATGACCACCTGGGACAGCGCCAGCAATTTAGGCACGTAGTCGCGGGTTTCCTGCGGCAGCGGCAGGTTCCAGTAATCGGTGGGCAGGTTGAGCTTTTCGTTGCGTTCGATGGCGCGGCTGACGGTGCCTTCGCCTGCGTTATAGGCCGCCAGGGCCAGCAGCCAGTCGCCGTTGAACATGTCGTGCAGCTTGGTCAGGTAGTCCAGCGCTGCCGTGGTGGACGCCGTAATGTCGCGGCGGCCGTCGTAGAAATTGGTCTGACGCAGGTTGAAGTAGCGACCGGTGGACGGAATGAACTGCCAGATCCCCGCCGCATCGCTGCGCGACAAGGCCATCGGGTTGTACGCGCTCTCGATCACCGGCAGCAACGCCAGTTCGAGCGGCATGTTGCGCTCTTCCAGTCGCTCGACGATGTAGTGCATGTACAGGCTGCCGCGGTTGCCGGCCGTTTCGAGGAACGACGGGTTGTTGGCGTACCAGAGGCGTTGTTGATCGATGCGCGGGTTGAGGTCGTTGCCGTCTTGCAGCTGGAAACCCTGGCGCATGCGCTCCCACACATCGTGGGGCGGGGCCAGCGGCACAGGTTTGCGCGCGATATAAACAGGTTTTGGTTTGGTGCTGGCGACGGGATGAGCGGCGCTGGCGCCGTTCCCGGATTCCAGGCCGCCGGTGCTCTGGCAGCCTGCCAGTGTCGCGCTCGCGACCACCGCGATTGCCTGGGCCAACCGAGTCAATGTGTCGGAATTGAAGGTTTTACGTATAGATGACGACATTGGCTGGGGGATAGTTCCAGGCGAAAATGTCGGGCGATTCTAGAAAGTGGCTGCTGAACGGTCAACCTTTCAGAATTTCCGTGCTGATTCGCAGCCTGTTTAGAACTTATCTTTCCATGCCCGCAACACCGCAAAGACCTCTGTGGGCGTTGCATTAAGGGTTCCGCTCCGTTCGTCTGCTTTTTGTTTCACGGAGATGACACCGGCTCGCAGAAACGGATTGGTCTTGCGCTCCAGTGCCAGTGTCGACGGCACGCTGATGCGATTTTGCGCACGCCATCGCGTCACTTGCTCGAAGCGTTGCAATACGTCGGCGTTGTCCGGCTCGACCGCGACGGCAAAGCGCAGATTGCTCAGGGTGTATTCGTGGGCGCAGTAGACGAGGGTGCTGTCAGGCAGCTCCGCCAGCCGGCTCAGAGAATGATGCATTTGCTGAGGGGTGCCTTCAAACAGCCGGCCGCAACCAGCGGCGAACAGGGTGTCGCCGCAGAACAGCAGCGGCTGTTGCGCGTCGGCATGGTAAAAGGCGATGTGGCCCAGGGTGTGGCCGGGGACTTCATGGACGTTGAATGTCAGGCCGAGTACGGTGAGCTGATGGTTGTCGGACAGGGCGACGTCACGCGCCGGAATCTTCTCGTTGGCCGGGCCGTAGACCTTGGCGCCGGTCAGCGTTTTAAGTTGCGCGACGCCGCCGGTGTGGTCGGCGTGGTGATGGGTGATGAGAATGTCGGTGAGGCGCCAGTCCGGGTTGCGTTCAAGCCAGGCAATGACAGGGGCGGCATCACCCGGGTCAACCACGGCGCAGCGTTTCACGGCATTGTCTTGTAACAACCAGATGTAGTTATCGCTGAAAGCGGGCAGGGCATCGACCTGTATCATGGCGCGGTTCGCTTGTCTGGAAACATAGAGAAGCATCTTAGGGTCTGAACAGACTCGAGGCGAGTCTCTATCGCAATGACCCTCTCATGGAGACCGGAAATGACCGATGAAGCGTTCGCCCAGGCCGATCCCGAATGGCTTGAGCTGATCAGCGCCGCCCGCGACTGGCTGTCCGGGCCCTTGGGGCAGTTGTTGCTGGAAGAAGAAAGCCGTGTGCTGGAACAAGAGCTCGAGCGTTTTTTCGGCGGCTATCTGGTGCATTACGGCCCGTCGGCACAAACGCCGCCGGCGGCGAAGCAAGTGCAGCGCAATGTGCGACTGGGCGCGCCGTTACCGGGTGTGGAGATTGTTTGCGAAGAGCAGGCCTGGCCGTTGAGCGAGCACGCAGCCGATGTGGTGGTCATGCAGCACGGCCTGGATTTCTGTCTGTCGCCCCACGGCCTGTTGCGCGAAGCCGCCAGCAGCGTGCGTCCCGGCGGGCATCTGGTGATCGTCGGCATCAATCCCTGGAGCACCTGGGGCATTCGCCATTTCTTTGCCAACGACGCCCTGCGCAGGGCGCGTTGCATCTCGCCTTCGCGGGTCGGCGACTGGCTGAACCTGCTGGGCTTTGCGCTGGAGAAACGCCGCTTCGGGTGCTATCGTCCGCCGCTCGCTTCGCCCAAGTGGCAGGCTCGTCTGGCCGGACTCGAACGTCTCGGTGACGGCTGGCAAAGCCCCGGTGGCGGCTTCTATCTATTGATCGCGCGCAAGATGAGTGTAGGGCTGCGGCCTGTGCGCATGCCGCGTCGCGAGCCGATGGGCAAACTGCTGCCGCTGCCGATGGCCAAGGTCAATCGGCGCACGCCCGAGCCTTGATTCACCGGCTGGCGCCACGCTTTCTCAATTTCTGGAAACATCGTAATGAGCGATACCGTAGAACTCTTCACCGATGGCGCCTGCAAGGGCAACCCGGGTCCCGGCGGCTGGGGCGCGTTGCTGGTGTGCAAAGGCGTCGAAAAAGAACTCTGGGGCGGTGAAGCCAATACCACCAACAACCGCATGGAGCTGCTCGGCGCCATTCGCGGCCTGGAAGAGCTGAAGCGGCCCTGTGAAGTGATCCTGGTGACCGACTCGCAGTACGTGATGAAAGGCATCACCGAGTGGATGACCAACTGGAAGAAGCGCGGCTGGAAGACAGCGGCCAAGGAACCGGTGAAAAACGCCGATCTGTGGAAGCAGCTGGACGAGCAGGTCAGCCGCCACAAGGTGAGCTGGCAGTGGGTGCGCGGGCACATTGGCCACCCCGGAAACGAACGCGCTGACCAACTGGCGAACCGTGGCGTGGATGAAGTGCGCGGTATCAAGCACGTCTGATCCGTACACAGGCCTGGTGACGCTGGATGTTGACGACTGTAGGAGCCGGCTTGCTGGCGAATGCATGCGTTGAGCCGACATCTTCATCCCTGACACAACGCGTTCGCCAGCAAGCCGGCTCCTACAGAAACAGCGTGCGCGCGTCGCCAGAAGCCGATAGCCGCGCGCGCACATCGCAAAACCCCCATGCTAATATCCGCGCCTGAAGCTGAGGCGGTAGGCAATGACTGTACAAAACATCATCACTGAACGAAGGGTTGTCCTCGACACCGAGACCACCGGTATGCCCGTCACCGACGGCCACCGGGTGATCGAAATCGGCTGTGTCGAGCTGATTGGCCGGCGTCTGACCGGGCGGCATTTCCACGTTTACCTGCAACCGGACCGTGAGAGTGACGAGGGCGCCATCGGCGTTCACGGCATCACCGACCAGTTCCTGATCGGCAAACCGCGTTTTGCGGAAGTCGCCGACGAATTCTTCGAGTTCGTCAAAGGCGCTCAGCTGATCATCCACAACGCGGCGTTCGACGTCGGCTTTCTGAACAACGAATTCGCCCTGATCGGTCAGCACGATCGCGCCGATCTCAGCAGCTACTGCACGATTCTCGACACCCTGGCCATGGCCCGCGAGCGGCATCCGGGCCAGCGCAACAGCCTGGATGCGCTGTGCAAACGCTACGACGTCGACAACTCCGGACGCGAGCTGCACGGCGCCTTGCTCGACTCCGAGATTCTCGCGGAAGTCTATCTGGCGATGACCGGTGGCCAGACGACCCTGTCGCTGGCCGGCAACAACGATGGCGAGGGCGGCGCTGACCGTCCTTCCGAGATCCGCCGGATCGCCAACCGCACGCCGGGCCGTATCATCGTCGCCAGCGAGTCCGAGCTGGCCGAGCACGAAGCGCGTCTGGCCGTGATCGCCAAATCCGCCGGTGCCCCGGCCCTGTGGACCCAGCTGCTCGAAGCGCAGGCCCAGGCCCGGGCTGAAGCCTGAAGGCGGCAGCGGCCTTCATAGAAGGTGATGTCGATCCCGGTAATGGTGCAGGAGGTCCATGGTGAACACGTCCAGCCCGACTTTCAGCATTCGTGTCGCTGACGAGTGCTTCGAAGATTACATCCTCAACAGCGAGTTTACGTTCACCGTCACCGGTTATGCCCGGGTGCAGATCGGCGAGCCGGTCGCGCACTGGCACCTCGATGCGGTCGAGCCTTACCTGAAAAACTACGGCATCGATTCCGAAGAGTTCTGCAGTTATCGGGACGCCGCCGACAGCACTGTGCTGGTGGCCTGGCTCGATGAGCAGCCGGTCGGGCACGTGGTGGTCAGTCAGCACTGGAACGGTTTCGCTCACATCGATGAATTGGCGGTCGACACCGGGGCACGGCGCAATGGCGTGGCGCAAAAGCTGCTGGACGTGGCGCAGTTCTGGAGCCGCAAGCGCGGTCTGCCGGGCATCACGCTGGAGACCCAGAACAACAATCTGGACGCGTGCCGGTTATATGAGCGCTACGGATTTGTGGTCGGCGGGGTGGATCATCTGCGTTATCGCGCGATAGATCCGTTGACGCGGGAAGCGGCGATTTTCTGGTACCTGCTGTTCGATGCGCCGGTCGGCAGCTGAAACAGATTGCAGCGGTCGATAATAAGGACGGCGCTGAACCTGCGTTCAGCGCCCGTCACGCAGCGTTATTCCACGCGTGTGATCTTGATACCGGACTGGACCAGCTCGAACTCTTCGCCACCGAGGTGTTTGACGCGATCGCCAATGGCCAGGCGATAGGTGGAAACGGGCTCCTTGCCATCAGCCTCAACCGGCTGTGATTCGCGGAATTCCTGCACGGGGTAGACGCGACCCTCTACATCCCTCGCATGAAATTGCCCAACTAGAACTGAAGCCATTTGCTTTGTAACCTCTGGAAATAACTGCTCGTTTTCGCCCGCATCCTAACACTGCGAGTGGATAAACCGTGTCCGCTTGTAAGGTAATTCCCGAATTTCTACGGAGACCTTATTCGCCCAAGGGAGTCAGACCGCCGTTTTCAGGGCTAGTTTTCGCCGCGTTAAAAAAATAGTCGCGACCGACGGTAACAGTGCCCTCCTGAGGGATGCGCTGGCCACCGAGGTTCCAGCATCGAACCTTTCGATGATCAGCAACGGAAAAACAACACAGAATGTCGCACATGTTTCATCTATAACTGTTGTTTCCTCCCACAGCAGAAGGTCCGTTTCATGAGCCAGGTTCATTCGATCGCAGTCATCGTCGGCAGCTTGAGGAAAGATTCCATCAACCGCAAAGTGGCCCACGCACTGGCCGAGCTGGCGCCGTCCAGCCTGAAGCTGAGCATCGTCGAAATCGGCGATCTGCCCTTGTATAACGAAGACATCGACGTCGATTCGCCGCCCGCCGCGTACACCGCCTTCCGTCAGGCCCTGCAGGGCGCAGACGGCTTTCTATTCGTTACTCCGGAATACAACCGCTCGGTGCCGGGGGCACTGAAAAACGCCATCGACGTTGGCTCGCGCCCCTACGGCAAAAGCGCGTGGGGCAGTGCAAAACCTGCGGCGGTGGTCAGTGCGTCGCCAGGGGCGATCGGCGGTTTTGGCGCCAACCAGCATTTGCGCCAGTGCTTCGTGTTCCTTGACGTGCTGTGCATGCAGCAACCGGAAGCGTACCTGGGCAACGCGGGCACCTTCTTTGACGAACACGGCAAGCTGAGCGAGAAAACCCGGCCGTTCCTGCAGAACATCATTGATGCCTTCGCCGCCCATGTGGCGCGCACGCTGAAGGTTTAAGGGGGAGGGCAGGCGCCGCCGATGCGCCGCGTCTTCGCCAGTTAAGCCTGAATTTCCCTCACCGTGTACAGCATTATGTAACGCAGATGCCCCGCGGTTATTCCCTACGCTTCTTGCATTCCTGCCCATGCCCGGCTGACCGCCGGGCGTGGGCGTTTTGCTCAAGGAGCGGCAATGTCCACGGTTACCCCCCTTTATTTTCACAGCGCGTCCCTCAGGCAGCGTTTCATTCATGAACTTGATCGGGCGACCGACGCCGGTCGACTGAAGCCTGAAGAGGTGGCGTGGCTGAGAAAGCTGACGCTCTCGCCGCCCGGCCATGGTGCAGCGGCCGACCCTGACCCGGTGCGGATTGATCGTCTGGTTCTGAATGATGGTTTGCCCACCTCCCTTGAGGTGTCGGCGGCATTGTTATTCAGCCATTCCCAGACGGCTGACTCGAGGATTTATCTGTTCACGCTCGCTGACGGTCTCGCCGTGTTCGATGATCGTCCATCGCTGCTGACAGCGCTGTTCGCACGATTTGCGGGCGGCAATGCATCGACGGGCTTTGAATACGAAAAGGTCGAAGGTGATGCATTCCTGGCCCAGATGCGGGCTGTCGTTGAGTTTCAGGCCGCCTCGACTCGACAGCTCACAGCGCATCTCAGACGGACGCCAACGCTGTTCAACGTGTTATCCGACACGCTGGCGCTGCAGTTGCGCCGGTTGTCGCCGCCGCTGCACGTAGATCCGGCCACGCACTCGATGCGGATCGTTCAACCCGCTTCCGGCGCCGACGAGGAGCGCGTGCTGGTCACGCAGACCCTTGCGCAAACGGCGTTCGAAGATTTTTGCGGCTTCCCCCCGTCACCGGGTGGTAGGCGGCAGTTTCTGGATGCGCAGGGTCGGTTGGTCAGCGAGCAGGATGCGGTCAATATGGCTCAGGCGCTGTGCGATGCAGTCACGCAGCTGCCCGTGCACTATTCGCAATGGCTGGAGCGGTTCTGGAATGCGCCGGCGCAGGGTCGTCCATTCCGCGAGATCGCCCTCGAAAGCTACAGGACCAGCCTGTCACACGAGCTGTATGGCCGGGTCCAGGACGGCACCTTTTCAGAAGCGCAGTACCAGGCCATGAGGCCTGCGGGTCGGGCGGCGTCCAGTGCAATCGATACTGATCTGCCCGGCAAGCGGATCGTCCTGCACTGGGCGGACGGCACACGAAAAACCCTGGCGGGCACCTTCGTTCCGGACGTCGGACCGACTGGACCGGGGCCGCTCTTCTGGTTCTCGCCGGATCACGAGCTCAAACAATTCGAGAGCCTCTCGGCGCTTACGGCGTTCTGCTCAACCCCTGAAGGCAGCGATAGCCTGAGCGCTGGCCTGGATCTGGCGGATCAGTCACTTCTCCTGCGGGCTGACGGGTTCGAGCTGTTGCTTGAGGACATTGCCGAGCCGTTGGTCGCCGAGCGGGTGGAGTCAATCTTCATGATGCAGCTTCGTAATCTGCAGCACGTCTGCCGCTTGAAGACACAGCCCGAGAAGATGTCGGCCATGTTCGACGATGCGCTGGACGTGCGTCGGTTGATCGACCCGCGGCAGCAGCATTTCAGCGTAGGGCGATGGACGTCGAACGTGCCGCTGAATTTTGGCCGGACGTGGGAGCAGAGTGAAACCGATGACCTGATTCTGGTCGACGCCGTCAGCGGCCCCGACGAGACCGTCCTCTTCCCTTACGACAGGGCCCCTGCCAGCGCGCCCCTTGCGCAGCAGCTCCCGCCGTCATGGCTGGAGCAATCCCAGGTCTCCGACGCAGGTGCCGAGCATTTGCGCGAGTTGGACAACGCACTGGTGAGCTACGCCGAAACGGCCCTTCAAGCTTATATCTGCGTGGCTTCGCCCACGCAGCTGCTGGCGCGAGACGTGCGATTGCGTTGGTTGCAGTCATCGGCGCCCGATGCATCGGATGTGGAAACGAACTCGGTAGCGGTCAGTGAATCCCTGCGGGTTTTCTCCAGCGACCTGGTGTCGTTGTTGCTCGAACGCGTGAGCGGTCACCGCCGCAGCCCTCTTGCACACGCTACTCAGATCATAGTGCCGCCGGAAAGTCCTGCGGCGAACTTTGACATGGAGCTGGTGAATTTCCTGATTGAGCGGGCGGCCACGGATTTCGCTGCCCGTTACGTTGAGCATTATGAACAGTCACAAATCGGCAAAGCGCGCCTCGGAAACCGTCAGCTTCAGCCGGTCGCGACCGCCATGAGCCTACGCGAGGATGTCTTGCGCCTGGACTTGGCGTTGATGCAACGAAAGGCGGCGCTGAGCGCTGCGTCCCTGGCCATGGTCAGTCAGGTGCTCGACTCACCCGTCCGCTCCCAGCGATCAGGTGGCAGCGCCACGGTCACCGACGTGTTTACCCTGGCGATCGTGTGTGACGATGCACCCGGCGCAACGATCAGCGATGCGCTCGTGCTGGCGCAGCCAGCGAACGCTTCGGCGGGCGCGATGATGTGGGTCGGCCCGCGGGGCTGGCAACATTTCGCGTCGGTCGAGGTGCTCAGTGAGCGCCTCTTGAGAACGCTCAGGGGACCCCAGGCTGAGCGCTTGCTCAGTCTGCTCAGCGAGCGTGATCAGTTACTGCTGCGCAATCACCTGGCGCGCAGCCCCGCCAAACCGATGCGCGTGCACATGCAACGAGTGGACGGGCACGCAATCAGAGTCCTGCAGCAATCGGTCCTGGATCGACAACTGCAGAACCTTCAGCAGCTGTGCGCACGCGCTGCGCGCTGTCGCTTCGAAGCCCAGCTGTTTATCGAATTGGCCAGATCGACCGAAGTCGACCAGCAATTGATCCGCACGCTCGACAACATGTCCGTGCGCATCGACATCACGCTGTTCGAGGAGTTGTTGCCGCCATGGTTGAAATCGGCGTCTGTGGCCGACATGAAAACCTACAACGAGATATGGCGTCGTTATTACGTGGTCAGCAGTGGCCATGAGAGTTTCCTGTTCGACATTCCCAGCCTGAAGGACTACTCGCGGGACCGGCTGATCGAGCAGTTCGCCAAGGACTTCCCCGACAGGCCATGGGACCCCGATCACATCACGGTCACTCTGCGTCGCTACGTCCCGGGATTTTCCGGGGTGGGCCAGATACCGTCGGGCATCCCCGCGGCTACCTTGGCAAACAGCGAATCGCTGACTGATTACGCGATCAACCGCTTTGTCGACATTCAGGACGGCACCCTGACCGTGTCCTCCGTCGAACACCCGGATGCGGTCGGTCTGCTGACCGCCAGTTACCTGCGCAGCATGACCCGGAATCTGGACATCGGCGCGAGTTTCATGGTGGTCCTGCGTCAGGCGCTCAACCCTGCGAGCCCCGACTGGCCAAGGCGTTCGCGACTCTACGCCGAGCAACTGCCGCCGATGATGCAGGCGGTGGCCATGCAGCAAAAACTCGAAGGGAACCTGAGCGCCGAGGCGTACGCGTATATCTCACGGGTGATGGAGATGCCGGACGGCATCGCACGGGAGCCCGTGGGCGAGACCCCTGTGATCATCAGCCCGCTGCGATTGGTCGCTGACGCAGGCATGACCCCCGATGCCGTCAAAGGCGCGTACCTGATCTGCCCGCGCGGGGCCGGCCGAGGGCCGGTGATCCTGCACGCAATCATTCACCCGGCTTTCGTCTTCCGTGAATACCCCGACCTGGGGGCACTTCTGGCCGATATCCGCAGCGACGAGGCCTTGCAGCGGATGTTGCTGGAGCGGCTGGATCCAGAGGTCCGAAAACGCTATGAGCACGGTGGTTTCATAGAGCCACACCTGCCGTTCGCGGCCGAGAGCTTCGGTGACGTGCCCACTCACACGCCGGGGCCGGTGACCGTGTCGCTGGCTGAGGTGAAGGGCAACGCGCTGCAGTTTCTGCTGACCGACACCGTGAATCTGCTGGTCGACCTGGGAGTGGCGAACACCGTAACCACCGCCCAGGCCGATCAGGCATCACTGAAGTTTCTTGGCATGCTGGGCCTCGAACAGGTGTTAAGCATAATGCCCGGCAAGTTGGCCACGGTGGTTGCCCTTTGGCAGAGTCATAGCCTGTTGCAGGCGTCGGCAGCGTCAGCCTCGGGCCGTCGCTGGGGCGAGGCGATTTCCGAATTTTCCGCCGCGCTGGGTGTGATGGTCACGGCGAGGGAACAGGCCGACAAGGATGACCTGATAGAAGGCGAGCTGGCGACCGGCGAGGAGTTGCCGCCCACAACCTTCGAGTGGGCGGGCGTGAAACTGACCGCCGACCAGTTGAAGCGACTGCGTGCCCTGGAAGCCAGGAACGTTTCGCTGAATGACCTCAAGCGAGATGACTTGCTGAGCCTTTACCGCGACAGCAAGACCCAGACATTTTATGCAGCGGTCGGGGGCACTGTTTACCCGGTTCAGCGCCGGAGCGAAGACGGGCAGTGGATGATTGTGGGCGAGGACGGAACGCCCGGCCCGCTCGTGCGGCTTGATGGTCATCAGCGCTGGCAACTGGATATTGGCCTGAAGGGCGGAGGCGGCCTGGTGACCCGAATCCGCGCAGAGGGTGCGCAACGAAGTGCCGAAGATGCCTTGATCATTGAGGCCACGGGGATGCAGGAAATCCGCACGTTGTATCGGGACAGAGCGCTGGCCATTGGTCAGGCGCATCTTCAGACCAAGCGTTACCTGGAAAATTGCCTGGACAATCTCAACGTGCACTCGCCGGGGACGCCGCCGGATCCTCGAGTGATCGAAATCGTGGGTGACTTTTTCGGGGTGAACCCGCCCGGTCAGGATCTGTTGATCGAGGCCGAACGTGCGGTCAAGTCACTGTTCGATGAGGTGATGGACGCCTCGTTGTCGCCCTACTCATCGCCGCGTTACGTCGTCGGATCCACCCGTCCCGGTCATGAGAGTACGCTGGGGTTTATCATCAAGTCGGACCCCAAGAAGCGCCTGTTTCTGACCGAGCGGTTTTTTCAGTTGCCGCCCTACAGGATCTCGGCGGAGCCACAAGGCTTTGACATGCCTGCGCACTACCGTGCGGCAGTGCTCATCCACGAGCTGTCCCACCTGGTATTGCGCACCCACGACATCGCGTACCTGGAAACCAGCGCGCCGTATCCGGACCTGCTGCTGGCCAACAGTGCCAACGCGATCAAATTCAGGACCGACCTGGAGCGTCTTCAGCGTGAGGGGCTGTCACATTTCAGCCAAAGGGACGATCTGTTCGTGCACATGAAAGACGGTGAGTGGTCGGATCTGGACTCGCAAGATGGCGAGGCCTGTACGGCGGTGCTTGATCTCACGAAATCCATGACCCTGGACGAGGCGCGGGACGAGTTCCTTCACGATGCGACGAAGCGAAGTCGGGTGCTGATGAAGAACGCTGACTCGGTGACCTTGCTCATTCTGCGGCTGGGCCGGCAAAACTTTGTCGTGCCGGGCCATTAATTGATGCAGGGCTGACCAGCAGGCGCTGAGCCTCGGCAAGGCTCAGCGCTGCTTCGTCTATGCCTACAGCGCGTAGTGCCGCAGCTCGCGGGCGATCAGCAGGCGCTGGATTTCGCTGGAGCCTTCGTAGATCTGGGTGATCCGTGCGTCCCGGTAGTATCGCTCCACCGGGTAATCTTCCAGATAGCCGTAGCCGCCATGGATCTGTATCGCCTTGGAGCAGACCCATTCGGCCATTTCCGAGGCGAACAGCTTGGCCTGGGACGCTTCCGACAGGCACGGTTTGCCGGCCGTTCTCAGGCGCGCGGCGTGCAAGACCAGCAGACGCGAAGCGTTGATGCGGGTGTGCATGTCCGCCAGCAGATTAGCGATGCTCTGGTGCTCGATGATCGGCTTGTCGAACTGCACGCGCTCACGGGCGTAACCCAGCGCTGCCTCGAATGCTGCCCGCGCGATGCCCAGGGCCTGAGCGGCGATGCCGATACGGCCGCCTTCCAGATTGGACAGGGCAATGGACAGACCCTTGCCACGTTCACCCAGCAGGTTTTCCGCCGGAATCCGGCAGTTGCTCAGCGTGACGGCGCAGGTGTCGGAGGCGCGGATGCCCATCTTGTGTTCCAGGCGATCGACGCTGTAGCCGGGGTTGTCGGTGGGCACCAGAAACGCCGACAGGCCGCGTTTGCCCAGCTCCGGATCGGTCACTGCGAACACGATCGCCAGCTGCGCACGCTTGCCGTTGCTGACGAACTGCTTGGCGCCGTTGAGCACCCATTCGCCGTCTTTCAATTCGGCACGGGTGCGCAGGTTGTGGGCCTCGGAGCCGGCCTGGGGTTCGGTCAGGCAGAAGCAGCCGATGGCCTGGCCGCTGGCGAGTTTTTCCAGCCACTGTTGTTTTTGCGCGTCGCTGCCATAGTTGAGCACCGGCCCGCAGCCCACTGAGCTGTGCACGCTCATCAACGTGCCGGTGGCGCCGTCGGCGGCGGAGATTTCTTCGACGGCCAGCGCGTAGGCGACGTAGTCGATGTAACTGCCGCCCCATTCGTCCGGGACGATCATGCCGAGCAGGCCCAACTCGCCCATCTTGGTCACCAGCGCGTCGTCGATCCAGCCGGCTTTTTCCCAGGCTTGGGCATGGGGCGCGATTTCATTGCGCGCGAAGTTCCGCGCCATGTCGCGGATCATCACTTGTTCTTCGGTCAGTTCAAAATCTTGCATAAGTCACGCCTCATGACCGCTGAAGAAGCTTGCCACGTGCTCGGCATCCAGGGCCTGCACGCTGGAAGGGCTCCAGTGCGGTTTCTTGTCTTTGTCGACGATCAAGGCACGAACGCCCTCGATCAGGTCCCCGCGTTCAAACCACTGGCGGTCCAGGTGCAGCTCCAGGGCGAAGCAACGCTCCAGCGGCAGATGGCGGCCGCGTCGCAGCAGCTCCAGGGTGACCGCCATCGCCAGCGGTGAACGCGTTTGCATCAGGTGCGCGGTGTCGATGGCCCAGGCATGGGTGTCATAGACGCTCACTTCCAGCAGTTGTTCGATGATGCTCCGCACGTCCGGCAGGGCGAAGAAATGATCGATGGCCGGCCGCACCTTTGCCAGCGGCGGGGCGGGGAGGTGTTGCACGCCGAGTTTCGCCAGCGCGCCCTGCACATCCTTGAGCGGGGTCAGGCTCCACTTCAGGTTATCCAGCTGCAGGTCGAGGTCATCGAGGCGTTCGCTGTCCAGATACCAGTTCGCCAGCCCGCAATACAGCGCATCGGCGGCCTGGATCTGCACGCCGGTGACGCCCAGGTAAATACCCAGCTCGCCGGGCACCCGGGGCAGAAAGTAGCTGCCGCCTACGTCAGGGAAGTAACCGATCGCCACTTCCGGCATTGCCAGACGGCTGCGGTCGGTGACCACGCGCAGGTCCGCTCCCTGGGCCAGGCCCATCCCGCCGCCCAGCACGAAGCCGTCCATCAAGGCAACGACGGGTTTGCGGTAATGATGGAGGGTGAGGTCCAGCGCGTATTCTTCGGCGAAGAAATCCAGGTGCTCGGTTCGGCCAGCTTTGAAACTGTCGTAAAGCGAGCGGATGTCGCCGCCGGCGCAGAACGCCTTTTCGCCGGATCCGCGCAGGACCACGGCGTAAACGTTGTCATCCTTTGCCCAGGCGTCGAGCTGAAATTGCAGCTGACGAACCATGTGCAGGTCGATGGCGTTGAGGCCCTGGGGGCGATTGAGGGTGAGGTGACCAATGTGATTGCGTACGTCGGACAGAATGCTGTCGCAGGCTGATTGCTGGCCCGCGTATTCGGCAGGTAGTACCTGAGCCGTCATCGCTGACTCCCTGTTGATTATTGTTGTACTCAATACCCGGATGAACAGCCGGGATCCGTGAGGGTGCCAATGGATGCTACCAGCGCCATTTTGCAAATGACAATGATGAATCCTGTGGGGTTTGCCAAGCTCGGTTATGCACTGTAAGACAGGCGACGGGGTGGCAGGGTGACTGCCGCTGTTCGCCTGATCGCGGGACAAGCCACGCTCCTGCAGATGATGTGTATACGCCGCACGTCTAGCGCCTGACATAGATCGGTGTAGGAGCGCGCTTGCCCGCGATGGCGGTATATCAGTGGCATCAACGGTGGATGACACACCGCATTCGCGGGCAAGCGCGCTCCTACAGGTTCGTGCCTGAGCTGAATACAGGTGCGAACCGATGCCTGCCGTACCACAGCCGCCCACAGGCCGCTGCGGTTACGCCTGCAAACTGAACAACGCCATCTCCGGTGCGTCGCTGATCCAGCATTCGGTGACGGTCCATCCCGCGCGGGCTGCCAGTTCGGTGAACGACTCGACCGTAAACTTGTGGGAGTTCTCGGTGTGCAGCCGTTCTCCCGCAGCGAAGCGGAAGGTGTGCCCGGCGACAGTGACGCTTTGCTGTTTGCGGCTGACCAGGTGCATTTCCATGCAGGCCTGCTCGGCGTTCCACACGGCCAGATGGTCAAAGGCGGACACATCGAAGTCGGCGTTCAGTTCGCGATTGATGCGGGTCAGCAGGTTCTTGTTGAACTGGGCGGTCACGCCTTCGGCGTCATCGTAAGCCGCCACCAGTGTCTGCTCATCCTTGACCATGTCGACACCGACGATGAAGTGCGCGTTTTCACCCAGCACCTCATGGGCGCTGTGGAGGAAATCCACGGCCTGCTCATGGCTGAAGTTGCCGATGGTGGAGCCCGGGAAGAAACCCACGCGGGTGTGGCCGTCGGCTTCTTCAGGCAGCGTGAGCACCCGGGTGAAGTCGTCAACCTGGGGCGCGACGATCAGCGAAGGGTAGCGCTGGCGCAATGACCGGGCGGCCTTGTTCAGCGCGGTTGCGCTGATATCGATCGGCACATACACGGCGATGTGCGGCGCGGCATCCAGCACCAGACGCGTTTTCTCGCTGGCGCCACTGCCGAACTCCACCAGTGCTGCGCCCGAAGGAATGGTCGCGGCGATCTGCCCGGCGATGCGTTTCAGCAGCCCGGTTTCGGCGCGGGTCGGGTAGTACTCCGGCGTTTCGCAGATGGCCTCAAACAGGTCGGAGCCCGCTGCGTCGTAGAAATACTTGGGCGACAGGGTTTTCTCCGGGGCGCCGAGACCGGCCACGACGTCGCGGGCGAACTCGCTGTCGTTCGGGTCAACCACGCCGGGCTGACGGCTGTCACGGGCCAGGCGCAGGCCCGACACCATCCAGCGTTTGTCGGCGTGGAAGAAGTTGCGGTAGGTCAGGCGGCAGTGATCGGGCGACGTGACGCTGGCGCCGCCGCGCAGGACCATCTGATTGACCATGAATTTGCCGTTGTACTCGCCCACCGCGCCCACCGAGGGCTTGAAGCCGGGGTAGGCGCTGTAGGCGCTTTGCGTCCACTGCCAGGCGACATCGTCCACTTGCTCCAGCAAACCGGCGCGGGCGGCGGCTTCCCATTCGGCTTCGGTGGGCAGGCGCGCGTCGGCCCACAGGGCAAACGCAGCGGCTTCGTAATAACTGATGTGGGTGACCGGCGCCGACGGGTCGATAGACTCGAGGCCGCGCAGGGTCATGCGCTTCCAGCCGTTCTCGTCGTGCTGCCAGTACAGCGGCGAATTCCAGCCGTTTTCCTGCACCAGCGTCCAGCCTTCGGACAGCCACAAGGCGGCGGTGTGATAACCGCCGTCGGCAATAAAGCTCAACCACTCGCCATTGGTCACCAGCCGGTCGCTGATCTCGAAGGACTGCAGATAGGTGGTGTGGCGTGGGCCTTCGTTGTCGAACGAAAAGTCGTCGCCGTCGTGGCCGATTTCAGTCAGCCCGGCGCTCAACGGCTTGAAGTGACCGCGACGGCCCGACAGGTCTTTCGGCCAGCGCGGGCTGTACGCCGGTTTAAGGGACGACAGGCTGAACAGATGAAGGATGTCCATCAGCAGCAGTTCCTGATGCTGCTCCTCGTGGGCCAGACCCAGCTCGATCAAGCTGGTCATCTCGTCGCTCAGCGGCGTCATCAGCAGCGTCGTCATGTTTTCGTCGATATGCCTGCGGTAGGCCAGCACCTGATCGACGCTGGGCCGGGTCATCAACCCGCGTTGGGGGCGGGGATGACGCGGGCCGACCGCTTCGTAATAGGAATTGAACAGGTAACCGAATGTCGGATCGAAGGCTTCGTAACCCGGCAGATTCGGCGCCAGCAGAAAGGTTTCGAAGAACCATGTGGTGTGCGCCATGTGCCACTTGGCCGGGCTGGCATCCGGCATCGACTGCACTACCATGTCCTCGGCACTCAGCGGCTCGACCAGAAATTCGGTTCGGTCGCGCACGCTCTGAAAGCGCTGGCACAGGGTGTGAGTGGAGGATGTTTCGCGAAGCTGGCGTAATTGGCGCGTCATCAGGTGCTCTCCGGCGTAGCCGATGCCCGGTGGTCCCGGTGGAGTGATTCCACGCAGCCAGGCGGTACGGCGATTCAGGGTTTGAGGCTCGCGTGGTGCGGAATGTTCAACCGAAATATCCAAATGAAGGATGGACGCTACGCATGAATACGCTGATGCCTTTGATCATCAGCGTATTCATGGATTTAATGGCAAGCACCGAGTGTAGCCTTGGCAGGGTTCCGGGGTGGGCTCATCCTCCGTGTCAGTGACCGATGGCCATTGGGCCCTGCGTCTGCGGTACTCTGCACGTCAATCATCCCGATGCAGCGTGAACGACGCAGATCTCGCAGGCAAAACCTGAACCTGCGCGACAACTGACAGTCAGCACAACAGCACGTTGTCCGAGAGGGCAGTGGCGCTTCAGAGTAGGTGTCAGGTTAAAAGTGAGTCACGGCAGATGAATGAACCGGTTTTTGGGGACGCGCATGAATGATCTATCCAGTCTGCTGGGGGCGCTCGATGAAGCGCAGACCGGGCAGCAGGAAGTGGTGATCGCCACGGTGGTCAAGGTCGAGGGCTCGGCTTACCGTCGCCCCGGTGCGCGGATGGTTATCGCGCCGATGGGCGAAGCGACCGGCACCGTCAGCGGCGGTTGCCTGGAAAGCGACGTCAGCAAAAAGGCCTGGTGGCTGACCGCCAACGGTAAGCCGTCCCTGCGTACGTACAGCACCGGTGAGGACGACGACGAACTCGAAGACGCCGAACTCAGCTTCGGTCTGGGCTGCAACGGCACGGTGCACATCCTCTTCGAACGGATTGATCCCCAGGCGGCGAGTCTGGTGGTCGACGTGTTGCGTGAGGTCATGGCCAGCGGTGTCGGCGCTGCGCTGGCGACGGTGATCGGTACCCAGAGCGAACGCCACACGGCGCTGGGCGAGCGGGTGGCGATCCGTTCGTCCGGGAAGGTGCAGAATGAAATGCGCGAACGCTGGCTGGCGACGGCCGTGGCCGAGGACCTGAAAACCGTGCTCGATGCCCGCCGTTCGGCCACACGGACCTACGACAGCGCGGACGGCGCCGTTGAAGTGCTGCTCGAATACATCGCCGCGCCGCGTCGGTTGGTGGTCTTCGGTGCCGGCCATGACGCAATGCCGCTGGTCAGCATGGCGCGCCTGCAGGGCTGGCACATCACGGTGATCGATGCGCGCTCGCACTTCGCCAGGCCCCAGCGTTTTCCGGACGCCGATCAGGTGCTGTCCGCGCCGTTGCAGCCGATGCCCGAACTCCATGGGATGGTCGCCGACGCTGCCGTGGTGGTGATGACCCACAGCCTCAGTCAGGATCGTCACTGGCTGGGCCAGGTCCTTGAATCTACGCCGCGCTACATTGGCCAGCTCGGGCCGCGCAGCCGCACCGAGCGTCTGCTCGACGAACTGCCGGATCAGGCGCGCGAATCTGCGGCGCAGACCAGCCTGCATTACCCGGTGGGTCTGGACCTGGGCGGCGACGCGCCGGACAGTGTGGCGCTGTCGATCCTTGCGGAGATCAACGCGGTGTTCAACGGTCGCAGCGGCGGGATGCTCAAACACAGGCAAGCGAGTATTCACGCGGTGGATGTCACCCTCGAACACGCGCGAGAGCTGAGAATGATCAGCTGAGAATGATCAGCCAGCTTTTACGGGGGCGGCTCTTACAAGTGCCGCCCCATCGTTTTTCAGTGACATCGGCACGGCATTCATCAGGTCCGCTCAATGAACGACAAGTACAGACCCCACGACTGGGCCCCCCACGAGCGACCGACGTTGCCGGGGTCGCCGTCGACGCCCCTGCACGCGACGCCCAAGCGCTGGGCCTTTGCCATCGTCGGGGTGATCGTGGCCTTGACCGGCGGGCTGGGCAACGCGCTGGTGGTCGCCAACCTTCAATACCTGCAAGGCTCCCTGGGCGCCACCCAGGCCGAGATCGCCTGGCTGCCCGCTGCGTATGTCATGACCAACGTTTCGATGAACCTGCTGCTGGTGAAGTTTCGCCAGCAATTCGGTTTGCGCGCCTTCACCGAAGTGTTTCTGGTGCTGTACGCCCTGGTCACCTTCGCCCACCTGTTCGTCAATGACATCGAGTCGGCCGTTGCCGTTCGTGCGGCCCACGGCATGGTCGGCGCCGCGCTGAGTTCGTTGGGTCTGTACTACATGATTCAGGCCTTCCCGCAGAAATGGCGGATGAAGGCGCTGGTACTGGGCCTCGGCACCGCGCAGCTGGCAACACCGCTGGCGCGACTGGTTTCCGAAGACCTGCTGCAGATTGCCGAGTGGCGCGGGCTTTACCTCTTCGAACTGGGCATGTGCCTGCTGTCGCTGGGGTGTGTGCTGATTCTCAAATTGCCGCCGGGTGACCGCTTCAAGGCCTTCGAAAAACTCGATTTCCTGACTTTCGCCCTGCTCGCGTCAGGCTTTGCGGCACTGTGCGCGGCGTTGTCGCTGGGGCGGATCGAATGGTGGCTTGAAGAGCCGTGGATCGGCATCGCCCTGGCGTCGTCCATCGTGCTGATCCTTGCCGGGCTGTGCATCGAGCACAACCGCACGCGACCGTTGCTGATCACCCGCTGGCTGGGCAGTGGGCGGATGATCCGTTTCGCCTTCGGCGTGCTGCTGACGCGCATCGTGCTGTCAGAGCAATCCACCGGCGCGGTCGGTTTTCTTCAAGGCCTGAATCAGGGCACCGAGCAGCTGCACACGCTGTACCTGTTCATGCTGCTGGGCAGCGTCGCCGGTCTCGCGGTCAGTGCGCTGACTATCGATCCGCAGCACCTGTTCAAGCCGCTGATCATTTCGCTGGCATTGATGGCGATCGGTTCGAGCATGGACAGCTTTTCCACCAGCCTGACCCGTGAACCGCAGATGTATTTCAGCCAGTTTTTACTGGCGTTCGGCGGCACCTTCTTTCTCGGTCCGACCCTGGTGCTGGGCATCAGCGGGGTGATCAGCAACCCGCGCAACATGGTCAGTTTTTCGGTGATGTTCGGGATCACCCAGAACGTCGGCAGCCTGATCGGCTCGGCGTTGCTGGGCACCTTTCAGGTCTGGCGCGAGAAATTCCATTCGGCGCATATCGTCGAGCACGTCACGCTGATCGACGCTCAGGTGCAGTCGCGACTGCAGAGCGCGAGCGGCGCTTACATTTCCGCCATCGCCGACCCGGCGGCGCGTACCAGTCTGGGTATTCGCTCGCTGGCGACGGCCGCCACCCGCGAGGCCAATACCCTGGCCTACAACGACGTCTTCATGCTGATCGCAGTCATCGCGGTGCTGACCATGATCTGGATCACCAGCCGCGCCACCTGGCTGTGGATCACCACCGAGCCGGTCGCGCCGTTTACGCCGGCGACACCTGCGGCATCTCCCTTAACACCTTCTGGCGCTCAACCTTCATGACAGAACCCGTCAAACCTTCTGGCAACCCTTCAGACAGCTCTTCAGGCAGCTCTTCAGGCAGTTCTGCTCCCAGCGCTGCGCCGTCACAGGCGAGCAACGCAGCGCCCGCGCCGGCGGTCATGCCGGCCACCACGCAACCGCGGTCGGCGCGCATACGCCTGGTGTCGTCGATCCTGTTCGGCGGCATTGCCCTGGCGGGTGTGCTGGTCGTGCTTTATGCGTGGCAGTTGCCGCCGTTCAGCAGCCCGATCGAAAGCACTGAAAACGCCCTGATTCGCGGGCAGACCACGATCATCGGCCCGCAATTGAGTGGCTACGTCTACGAAGTGCCGGTGCAGGATTTTCAGTGGGTCAAGCAGGGGGATCTGCTGGTGCGCATCGACGACCGGATCTACCAGCAGCACCTCGATCAGGGCATTGCGCAGTTGGGCGTCCAGAAGGCCGCACTGGCCAATAATCTGCAACAACGGCGCAGCGCCGAAGCCACCATCGCTCAGCGTCAGGCGGCCGTTGCGAATGCCCAGGCGCAAAGTGAAAAAGCCGCTGCCGACCTTCGCCGGGGGCAGGCATTGGTCACCGATGGCTCGGTGTCGAAAAGCGAATTCGACGTGACCCGTGCGGCCGATGCGCAGGCAAAAGCGGCGCTCGCCGAAGCCAAGGCGGCGCTGGAGATTTCCCGTCAGGACCTGCAAACGGTGATCGTCAATCGCGGCTCGCTGGAAGCGTCGGTGAAGAACGCCGAGGCCGCCATCGAGCTGGCGCGGATCGATCTGACCAATACGCGCATCACCGCGCCTCGGGACGGTCAGCTGGGGCAGATCGGGGTGCGTCTGGGGGCGTACGTCAATTCCGGCGCGCAGTTGATGGCGCTGGTGCCGCGTCCGCGCTGGATCATCGCCAACATGAAAGAAACCCAGATGGCCAACGTGCGCCTGGGCCAGCCGGTGAGCTTCACCGTGGATGCTCTGGAAAACCTGAAGATGCGTGGCCGGGTGCAGCGTATCTCGCCGGCGGCGGGGTCCGAGTTCAGCTTGCTGCCTGCCGACAACGCCACCGGCAACTTCGTCAAGATCGCCCAGCGTATTCCGGTGCGCATCACCATCGACGATGACCAGCATGACGTGGACCGCCTGCGCCCGGGGATGTCGGTGGTGGTCAGCATCGACACCAGCCAGGACGGCGCCGTGCCGCCGGACCCGGTGGATGGCAAGGTGGATTCGGTGAACGGTCGCTGAAGCGGCGCGCCTGTATCGGCGTGTATCCCGCATAACGGTAGATACGTGCTGATTCATTACCTGAGTTCCCGGACACACCGGCGACACCTCCCGGACGTTGAATGGCGGCTCCGAGGCCACACGCCTCGGCCGCTCTCACATTCAACGTGCCCAGTGCCCGGAGCTCGCCATGAACTGGAACAAACTCACCAGCGCCTTTCTGACCGCCCCGCTCATCAGTGATCAAGGTGACCGCCCATGTTTCTGATCGCGTTTCTGGGCGGGATCGTCACGGTGCTCAGCCCCTGCATCCTGCCGGTCGTACCCTTTCTGTTTGCCCGGGCGGACCGTTCGGCGGCGTCGGTGCTGATGACCCTGCTGGGGCTGACGCTGACATTTGCGGCGGTCTCCAGTCTGGCGGTGGTCAGCAGCGATTGGGTGGTGGCCGCAAACGGCATCGGCCGCACCATCGCGCTGGTGGTCCTGACGCTGTTCGCCCTGTCCCTGCTCTCTGCCCGAGTGGGTCACTGGCTGATGCTGCCGCTGGTGGCGCTCGGCAATCAGCTCGACCCGGCTACGCGGCGCTTGTCCGGTCGCTGGTCCGGGCTCTGGGCATCCCTGCTGATCGGCGTCGCCACCGGCCTGCTGTGGGCGCCGTGTGCGGGGCCGATTCTGGGGATCATCCTTACCGGCGCCATGCTGCAAGGGCCAAGTGCGCAGACCAGCCTGTTGCTGTTGGCGTACGGGCTCGGCAGTGCGGTGTCGTTGGGGGTGTTGATCTTTGCCGGACGCGGATTGCTCGCGCGGCTGAAACTGTCGCTGCCGGTCACTGCCTGGCTGCGGCGGGGCGTTGGCCTGGCTGCATTACTGGTGGCCGTGAGCATCGCGACAGGTTCGCAGAATCAACTGCTTGCCGGCACCTCATCCGAGGGCGCAGCGACGGTGGAAAAGGGCCTGCTCAGTGGGGTGCCCAAAGTTATCGATTACGTCGTCACCCGCGCCAGGGCCTCAGCCGTACCGGAGCTCAGCAGCCAGGGCGCGATGCCTGCGTTATCCGGCGCTACCGCGTGGCTCAATTCGCCGCCGCTGAGTCAGGAATCCCTGCGCGGCAAGGTGGTGCTGGTCGACTTCTGGACCTTCGACTGCATCAACTGCCAGCACAGCATTCCACACGTCAATGAGTGGGCAAAGAAGTACGAGAAGGATGGCCTGGTGGTGATCGGTGTGCACACGCCCGAATACCCGTACGAAAGGGTGATCGAAAACGTGCGCAAAAACGTCGCCAGGCTGGGCCTGAATTACCCGATCGCCATCGACAACGATTACGCCATCTGGCGCGCTTTCGACAACCAGTATTGGCCTGCGCACTACCTCATCGACGCCCGTGGACAGATCCGTTACACCCATTTCGGCGAAGGTGACTATGAAGGCCAGGAGCAAGTCATTCGCCAGCTCCTCGACGAGGCCCGTGGGCAAGGCTGAAACAAGAGGTGCTGAGGAATGAAGGTCGTGCCTAGACCATGCGTTTGAGGGTGTTGTCCTTGCGTACGAAGTGGTGCCAGATCGCCGCAATGACGTGCAGCCCGATGACGTAATAGAAAATCGTACCCAACAAGACGTGGTAATGCTCCAGTGTTTCGGCGGTGTCCTTGGACATATCGAACGGCGCGGGAATGCTCAGGGAAGTCAGAGGGATGGGCAGGGCACCGCGTTCCAGCAGCACCGTGAACAGACCCATCAGCGGTTGCGCGAACAGGAAAGCGTACAGCGCGTAATGGGACAACGTAGCGGCCAGCCGCAATACGCCTTCCAGGGGCGGGGTGATGCCCGGCGGTGTGTGGCGGTGGCGCTCGGCGATGCGGAAAAACGCCATGACCAGCACGACGATGCCGACCCAGAAATGCGTTTGCACGACGAAAGTGCGCGCGTCGCTGCCACGGGCCAGTTGGGTACGGCTGAGGATCAGCGCATAGGCAAGCACAATCAGGATCGCCATCACCCAGTGAAACCAGCGGGCTTTGGCGCTGTAGCGTTCGGTAGCGGAAGGTTTGCTCACGGTCAGGTCTCTTGGTCTGTTTTTTTGACTGGCGCGGTGCGGTAACCGCCCTGCGCCTTCATAACCCAATGACTGACGGTCGTCGAGGGGCACGTGCGCTGTGCTTGGTGATGGAATCGCAGCGGCTCCGCGCCCGGGCCATGTTTAACGTATTACATGTTTGCAACTTGGTTATAACTAACTGGCGAGTTAATAAGTTGCTCTGATCTTCAAAAAGGGCATGAAACGGGATGAATGGTGGCTGTCTGATATTGAACACTTCGCCGTCGTTATTTTAATTGGACGTCACTTCATTCATTTGAATTCCTTCAAATTGAGGCACGAACTCCGCCCACTATTTCGCTTTATATTAGTAATAAGAGAACGCCTTTATTATTCCTATTCGGCATCAGAAATCCGGTTAAATGCATTTGACAGGGCATCTGATCGGATCCATCTTAATGCCTCCAAGGCTCAGATACATGACTATCAGTTTGAAAAAGCTGGCATTTTGCCCGTGCTTGCTCGGGGCCTTGACGTCTAGTGAATCAACCGAAAAGGGAAGGGCATTTCCATGGATGCTTCGGGCTTCGTTCAAACTTTAAAACTTAATAACTCCGATTCGGAAGTCTGGTTCGATTCATCACCCACTGTATATAAAGAGTGCCAGGACAAGTTGCTGCGGGCCTATCCGGAGATGCGCGAGCTTATTACCGGATTCTTGCCTGATGAACCGGGTCGCTCGGATGCGAGCGTCAGCGGCGCTACCACCAACCCGGCATTGATCAGTCACGCGGTCTTGAGCAATGCGGCCCATTACCGGGGCTTTCTCCACACATTGCCGACGTCGATGCCGACGGATGATCGGTTTAGACAGCTCTACAACCAACTCATCATCGATAGCGCGCGGCCGCTGCTCCCCATGTTCCGGCAAACGAAGCAGCAGGCGGGCTGGCTGTCCGCACAGGTCGAGGGCGGGCACTGGATGAATCAGGACGCACTGGTTGCCCGGGGTCTGGAACTGGCGGCGCTGGCGCCGAACATCATGATCAAGATCCCGGGCAGCGCCCAGGGCTATCGCGCCATTGAGCAACTGGTAGCCCGGGGCTGCTCGATCAATAACACCTTCTGTTTTACCGTCTCCCAGCTGGATGCCTGTCTCAAGGCCATTCACGCCGGGCGTCAGCGGGCGCTCGCCAACGGCGTTAACACGGAGCGGGCGCGTTACGTGGTCAGCTTCATGATCGGCCGGCTGGGTGCGGAACCGGAATTTGAGCGCCAGGCGCGGGGCAGTCGCATTCACCTCAGTGCCATGGATAAGCGCTGGGCCGAACTGGCGGTGTATCAGGCGATGCAGGCCCTGTTGCGACGGTGCGAGACACCGGCGCAACTGTTGCTGTGCAGCATCAAGGTCGACACCGATGCGCGCGGGCGCGAGTGTTGCTGGCACCTGCAGCGCACCGGGGCCGATACCACGCTGTACACGCTGACGCCCCAACTCATCGAATTCCTCGTGCGCCGCCAGCAGGCCGGGCGCAGCATCGTACCGGCGACGGAATGGGTACAGATTCCCGGCAAAGTGCTCGACCGCCTGCTGGCCATTCCGTATTTCAACCAGGCGTACTTTGAGGGCGGCCTGACCCCGGACGACTTCGCCCGTCATCCGGCGTTCCTGACCGCAGGCCATGACGTACGCCTGGGCGTGCAGCGCCTGCACGACTTCATCGTCGACACCCTTGATCCGCCGGGTTTCACGCCCCTCATCGCGCGTCATCAGACGATCCTGGAGGGACGGGCATGAACCGCATGATCGGCCTCTGGGCCCATCCGCGCTCGCGATCGACGATCCTCGAAAGGGTATTCATCGAGCGCGGTGACTTCGAGGTTTTTCACGAGCCGTTTTCGCACATGGCCTTCGACGAACAGTCCGCCATTCCCCATGGAGACCTCAACTGCGGCGTGCCCCGTGACTATGAAGCGATCAAGGCGCTGTTGCGCGACGCCCGCCAGCGTGCTCATGTTTTCCATAAGGATATGGCTTATCACTGCCTCACCCCGTTGAAGGACGACGCCGCGTTTCTTGAGGAGCAACAGAACGTCTTCATCATTCGCGACCCGGCCCGGGCGATCCTTTCCCATCACGCGATCTTCCCGCAGATGCCGGCGCACGCGATCGGTCACCAGGCGCTGTACGACCTCTTCTGCGAGGTCAGGCGGCTGACCGGCAAAACCCCTTACGTGATCAACGCCGAGGATCTGGCCAGCCGCCCGGAAACCACGATGCGCAGGCTTTGCGACCACCTGCAGGTGGATTTCATGCCTGAAGCGTTGAGCTGGAATGCGAGTTGCCCCGAGCAATGGAAAGCCTGGCGCAGCTGGCACACGGACGCCGAAAACAGCACGACGATCATGCCGGGCAGCGCCGATTTCGACCCGCGTCCTCTGCACGCCAACCCCCAGCTGATGACGTATTACCAGCTGCATCGACCCTTCTACGAGCGCATGAATCAGTTCACCGAGCAGGGACAGCCATGAAAAAAATCGTCATCACGGGTGCCGCCAACGGCATCGGCAAGGCCACCGCCGTTGCCTGCGTCAAGGCCGGCTACTACGTCATCGCGGCGGACAGCGACAGGCTGGGCCTGCAGTCGCTTCAGGCAAGCCTGCCCCTGCACCGACTGGAAACTCATCTGGCGGATTTCTCCCAGGCGCACGTTTATCAGTCGTTTATCGGCAACCTGTACGACCTTCACAAACACCGGGCGCTGTATGCCCTGGTCAACAACGCGGGGATCTATCACGGTAAAAGTGTGTACGACTACACCGACGCGGAAGTGGACGAAATCTGGGCCGTCAACCTCAAATCGCTGGGGTACCTCTCCAGGGATTTCGCACGGCGGGAGCCGGCGACCGGCTACTCGCGCAGCATTGTCAACATCACCTCGGTGGCAGGGGAGGTCGGCAGCATGGATGCGTGGTACGGCGCGACCAAGGCTGGCGTGATCGGACTGACCAAGGCCAACGCCTGGAATTTCAGCCCCGGGGTCAGGGTGAACGCCGTATCCCCGGGGCTGATTCGCGACACCTCGATCCATGACCGTATTCCCGAGCACCGGCGCCGGGAGTACGAGCGTCAGGAGCTCATCAAGGAGCCCATTGAGCCCGACGGGGTCGCCGACGTCATTCTGTTTCTGCTGTCGGAGCAGAGCCGTCACCTGACCGGAAAAGTCATCGCAGTGGATAACGGCGCCTACCCGCGCTAGTGGTTGGAAAATAAGAGGGTTCCTCACTTATTCAAGGGAGAACACCATGCACCGCAAAAAACTGCTCATCGTTGGCGGCGGCAACCTAAGCCTGCAAATTTTGCAGATTCTGGCGCCGCGCAATCAGTTTGAATTCCATGTGGCCAGTCGCGACAGCGAGAAAACCACCCGCATGTGCAACCTGATCCGTCTGGCGGCGCTGCAACAGAACGTAATGGTCGAGATCCACAGTCATCACATGGACCTGCGTGAAGCGTGCATCAGCCGCAACGCCGAAACGCTTTTGAAAATCAGGCCTGACATCATCCTCAACTGTGCCTCGCTGCAATCCTGGCGGGTGATCACTCAATTGCCGGCCGAGCGTTTTGCTGCCCTTGATCAGGCGCAGCTCGGGCCCTGGCTGCCGATGCACCTGGCGCCGGCCTACGCCCTGATGCGAGCCGTCAAACAATCCTGCCCGAAAAGTCTGGTGATCAATGCGGCGTTCCCGGATGCGGTCAACCCGATTCTCTACAAGGTTGGCATGGCGCCGGACGTCGGCATCGGCAACATCGCCAACCTGATCCCGGCCACGCGCTCCGCCATTGCGCGTCTGGCGGGCTGCCTGCCGACGCAGGTGTGCGCCAAACTCGTGGGCCATCACTATTTCAGCCACAGCGTGCCCCGCCACGGCCTGCCGCCGCAGCGCCTGGAAACCAGCTTCAACCTGACGTACTGGATTGACGGCGAAGAGCGCACCGGTGAACACGCGGCGGAGGCTATCTTTGCCTGCGTCGCCCGTGAATTCAGCCGGCTGGGCGGCGTCGACGGTCAGTACCTCACCGCCATGTCGGCGGTGACGGTGCTGGAAAACCTGCATGCCGAGCACGAGGTGCGGGTGCACGGCCCGGGTCCACAAGGCCTGCCCGGGGGTTATCCGGTCAAGGTCGGCATGGGCAAGGTCCTGCTCGACCTGCCTTACGGCGTGACCCGGGAAGAAGCAATCAAGGTCAACGAAGCAGGGCAGCGGATGGATGGCATCAAACTGATTCGCGCCGACGGCACGGCGGTGTTTGGCGAGGCGCAGATGCAGGTCATGCAGCGCGAACTGAATTTCGCCATGGCCGAGATGCGCGTGTGCGACGCCGCCGCCTGGGCAGAGGAGTTGGGCAGCAAATACCAGGCATACGCCGAGGGCAGTCAGCCCAACAGTAACCATCACACAGGAGTCGCCGACCATGCCGCAGCTCATCGCGCTTTCGCCTGCTGACCCATTGGCAATCGCCTATCACGATTACGCCCGGCAGTACGAGGCGGACTTCGTCGAGCGCTGGGACGAACTCATCGACTGGGAAAAGCGCGCGGCCGGCGAGGGCGCCTTCTTCCACGATTTGCTCCGTCAGGCCGGCGCCTGGCGTGTGCTGGACGCCGCCACCGGCAGCGGCTTTCACGCAGCGCAGTTGCACAAGGCCGGCTTCGACGTCACCGCCTGCGATGGCAGCCCGACCATGGTGGATCGCGCCCGACGCAATTTCGACCGGCTGGGCGTTGACGTGCCGGTCCATCGTTACGACTGGCAAGCGCTGGACGCCCGCGTACTGGGCACGTTCGACGCGGTGCTGTGCCTGGGCAGTTCGTTGTGCCACTTGTTCGAAAGCGAGGCGCGTATCGCCGTGCTGAAACGGTTTCGGCAAATGCTCAAACCCGGTGGGCTGCTGCTGATCGATCAGCGCAATTTCGAAGCGATTCTCGCCGGCCGCTTCACGTCTTCAGGGCGCTATTACTACTGCGGCGATACCGCTCGCGTCACCCTGGGTGAACTGAATGAGTCGGTGTGCGAGTTCGTCTATCGCTTCGCCGACGGTGCGCAGTATCGGCTGCGGGTGTGTCCGATTCGTCCGCGCCAGTTGCAGGACGAACTGCGCGCGGCGGGTTTCAGAGCCCCCCATGCGTATGGCGATTTCAAACCGGTCTACGACGTCATGAACGTCGACTTCATCGTCCACCAGGCCCACGCCTGACGCTGACTCAAGGAGGAGCATTGTCATGAACACCCACACCCCTGGCCTGACGCCGCCCAACAATCTGGTGCCATACCCGTTCAGCGAGACCGGGACGGCCCCGTCCTCCGCCCGACCGAGAGTCATCTGGTTGACCGGTCTGTCGGCGGCAGGGAAATCCACCATCGTCGACAGCCTTAACCCGGTGCTTCGGGCACGGGGGCTGAACACTTGCATTCTGGACGGCGACTCTGTGCGCACCGGTCTGTGCCGCGACTTGAGTTTCTCCACCGAGGACCGTGATGAAAACGTGCGGCGGGTGGCGGAGGTGGCGGCGTTGATGGTTGAAGCAGGGTTGACGGTGATGGTGGCGTTGATCTCGCCAACCCGCGCGGCCCGGAAGTTGGCCCGTTCGATCGTGGGCAGTGCGCGATTTGTTGAGGTGTTTGTCGATGTGCCACTGGCGGTGGCTGAAGCCCGTGACCCGAAAGGGCTGTACCGCAAAGCTCGGGCCGGGAGTCTTTCGGGATTTACCGGGGTGGATTCGCCCTACGAACCGCCGGTGTTTCCGGAACTGCATATTCGCAGTGATGAAGTTGAGGTGGGGCGAGCGGTGAGGATGATTGATGACTGGTTGTTGGCGCGGGGGTAGGAAGGAAAGATGCGCGGATGGCCGTGGTCATCCGCACATCTTTATGCCGGCAATCCGCGGATCAAACGCGTCCAGTTGCCATGGGCAAATGCCTCGGTCGCTTCTGGGTCAAGGCCGCACTGTTCGACAAAGTTTCGCGCATCCCGACCCGGCCGGTACTGGTAGGGAAAGTCGCTGGAAAACAGCAACCGCTCGGTGCCGACGATCTCGACGGCACGCTCCAGATAGTGACGAAGAAACATGCCACTGGCCGTCACATACAGGTTGTCGCGAAAGTAGGTCTCGATCGGACGCTCCAGGCCGGCGACCTGATCCATTCGCGCAAAGCGTTCGGCATAGAACAACACCAGCTCGCCCCAGTGGCCGAGAATGATCTGAAGCCTGGGCAAGCGATCAAAGGTGCCAGACAGGATCAGCCTTAGAAACTGCAGGCCCGCATCGTAGTGCCAACCCATACCGAAGGTTGCGAAACACGCGTCCAGCGTCGGGTTGAAGCCGGAGTAGTAAGCGTCGCGCACGGCGGCTGGCGGGGTGCGGGGATGAAGCAATATGGGCGCGCCCAGTGCTTGGGCGCAGGCAAAGATTGAATGAAAGCGGCTGTGGTCCAGGTTGTCTTCACCCACTCTCCCGTACAGCATCGTGCCTTTGAAACCCAGGGTCGTGACGCAACGTTCCAGCTCCAGTGTGGCCTGCTCGGGCGAACTGACTGGCAACGTTGCCAGCGCCTGAAAGCGGTCGGGATGCCGTGCGACCGCCATGGCGACCGTGTCATTGATCCTGCGCGCAATGTCGACGCTTTCCGGGCCGAGGTCGTGAAGGGCAGGGGTGGTAAGCGACAGCACTTGAACATCCAGCCCTGTTTCATCCATCAGTGCGAGACGCTCGTCAGTCAGATTCGCCAGGCGTTTTTCGATGGCGCCGGCGTGGAAGGCGACACTGGGATCGGTCAGCTCTAGGCCTATGGCGCTCCACGCATCGCGCACTTCATCCGTCAGAAAATGCTCTTCAATGCCTATCAGCTTCATACTGTTCTCCACGCTTACCGCGCAATTGTCTGGCCGAGCTAATCCGTGCCCATGGAAGGGTTTTGCCCAGGATGCCGGGGGCTTGCTCCCCGGGTCGTTGGGGTGGATTCGACTATAAAGTCGGCGTGTAAAAAGCGGTAGACGCACAGAAATCACACTATAGTTGCGCGCGACGCCATAGCTGGCCATCGCAACCCGGGCGGATTTTCCGTATGAGCAATGTCGATCTGAACCTCCTCCTGGCGCTGGATGCGTTACTCGCCGAACGCAGCGTGACCCGTGCCGCTCGCCGCTTGAATCTGAGTCACTCGGCCATGAGCCGGACGCTCGCGCGCTTGCGTGTGGTGACGGGTGATCCGTTGCTGGTGCGCGCTGGTCGGGGACTCGTGCCCACGCCGCGCGCGCTGGAGCTGGTGGACCACGTGCATACGTTGACGCGGGACGCCCTGGCGGTGCTGCGTCCGCAGATCAGCGAGGTGGACATGGCCTCCGTCGAACTGACGTTCACGGTCCGCGCCAGCGAGTCGTTCATGAAGTGGCTTTCGGCCCCGGTGGTGAAGGCCGTTCTTGAAGTGGCGCCACGCATCTGTCTGCGTTTCGAAGCGAAGCCCGACAAGGGGGCGCAGCCGCTTCGGGAGGGGCTCGTTGACCTGGAGATCGGGCGAATCGGAACGTCGGCCCCCGAGATTCGCACCCGCTTTCTTTTCCACGATCACTACGTGGGCGTGGCTCGGATCGGGCACCCGATGCTGGAAAAGGAGCCGGTGACGATTGAGCAATTTGCCATGTGCAGTCATGTCGTCGCGTTGCAAGAAGGGCAGGCGATCAAGCCGCTGAATGACGAACTTGAGCGCGTCGGTCTGCGACGCAACATCACCATCGTGGTGCCGGGCTACCCGGATGCGATGAGGATCGCGCGCCAATCGGAATTGATCGCCATCGTGCCGGCGTCCTGCCTGGGTGATGTCGCTTCAACCGATGGCTGCAGGAGGTTGGGACGCTTTGATCTTCCGTGGCCCATCCCGGTCTTCAAGGTCTCGGCGCTCTGGCATCCGCGCATGGACGCTGACCCTGTCCACCGCAGGCTCAGGGACCTCGTCATCTCCACCTGCCAGGCGGCGTACTCCGGTGTAACTCTTTAAACAGCTCGTGCCTCGGATACTCCGAGTCCAGCGGATGAACACGCTCTATCGCAGATCGGTCCACCGGTATGGCCCAGCCGCCTGACTCATCACCGGCCGACCGATCCGGTCAGTACGCCGCTATTTCTTGTATGTGTTGTCGCCGTGGCGCACCAGCCTTTTCTTGCTTATAGACAGTTCAAATAGCAACGTCGAACGCCCGGTGACTTGATAGCTGTCACCGAACATGAATCTTTCCTCCCCACCTTCCAGCTCTGGCTGATGGGTATCGAGTTGCAACGTCCAATGCTGGCCCAGCGGTACCTCGGGCAGAACGAAGTCCACGACATCAAAATGGGCGTTGACGATGATCAGCAGGGAATTCTCACCACCCGCTTTACGGATGCCCGTGGGTTGTGCGCGGCCATCGAGCAGGATCCCCATGCAGCGATTGTTGCCATCATTCCATTGTGCCTGGGTCATCTCCTGACCATTAGGCTGCATCCAGCTCACGTCTTTGATGGCCAGGTGTTCGTTGTAGACCCCGGTGAAAAAGCGGTTGCGGCGCAGCAGCGGATAGCGCTGGCGAAGATGGATCAGGTACCGCGTGAAGTCTTGAAGTTCAGCGCCTTTCTGGCTGATGTCCCAGTCGAGCCAACTTATCTCATTGTCCTGGCAATACGCGTTGTTGTTGCCCCGTTGAGAGCGGGCAAATTCATCCCCGGCCAGCAGCATGGGCGTGCCCTGAGCCAGGAACAGCGTGGCGAGCAAATTGCGCATCTGCCTGTAGCGCAATTCAATGATCCCGGGATCATCGGTGCCGCCTTCGACGCCGCAGTTCCATGAGCGATTGTCAGAGTGGCCATCACGATTACCTTCACCGTTAGCCTGATTGTGCTTGTCGTTGTAGGAAACCAGATCATGGAGCGTGAACCCATCGTGGGCCGTCATGAAGTTGACCGAGGAAGCAGGCTCTCGACCCCGTCGGTTGAACTCATCGCCGGAGGCCAGGAAGATTTTGGCAAAATCACCGAGTCGATCCGCATCGCCCTTCCAGAACGCGCGGGAAATATCACGAAACTTGTCGTTCCACTCCATCCACCCCGGCGGAAAATTACCGACTTGATACCCGCCCGGCCCGCAATCCCAAGGTTCTGCAATCAACTTGACGTGATTAAGAGTCGGGTCCTGGCGACAGGCATCGAGGAAGCCGCCACCTTCATCAAAGCCGTGAGGTTCACGGCCCAGTATCGTCGCCAGGTCAAAGCGAAAGCCGTCCACCCCCATCTCGTTGCTCCAATAGCGCAGCGAGTCGGTGACCATCTGTAATACGCACGGGTGACTCATATTCAGGGTGTTACCGGTCCCTGTGTCGTTGATGTAGTAGCGTGCATCGTCAGGCATCAGGCGGTAATAGTTGGCGTTATCGATGCCTTTGAGGGACAGCGTCGGACCCCTCTCATTGCCTTCTGCCGTGTGGTTGTAAACCACGTCGAGAATCACCTCGAGACCGGCTTTGTGCATCCGCGAGACCATCACTTTGAATTCGCCGATCGACGCGCCAGCCATGTAGCGGGCATGGGGCGCGAAGAAGGCCAACGTGTTGTAGCCCCAATAATTTCGCAGGCCTTTCTCAAGCAGGTGATGGTCATCCAGGAAGTAATGGACAGGCATCAATTCTACCGAGGTCACCCCGAGTGACTTTATGTAGTCGACCACGTCACTTTCGTGGAAGGCAGCAAACGTACCGCGCACCGCCTGCGGCACGCCGGGATGCTGTTGGGTGAAGCCGCGCACATGGGTCTCGTAAAAAACGGTGCGCGCCCAGGGGACATTGGGCTTGGGGGTATTGCCCCAGGTGAAGGCCGGGTCAATGACCCGACAGCGAGGCATGAAAGGCGCACTGTCGCGCTCGTCAAAGGACAGATCTGCATCGGGGTGGCCGATGGTGTAGCCGAACAGCGCATCGTTCCACTGCAACTCCCCGACGATTTGTTTGGCATAAGGGTCGATGAGCATTTTGTGATGGTTGAAACGATGACCCTTGCGCGGCTCATACGGCCCTTGCACCCGATACCCGTACAGGGTGCCCGGTCGTGCATCGGGCAGGTAACCATGCCAGGTTTCGTTGGTGAATTCCGGCAGTTCGATCCGCTCGATTTCTTCCTTGCCATCGGCATCGAACAAGCACAGTTCGACCTTGGTGGCGTGGGCCGAAAAGATTGCGAAGTTAACCCCGGAACCGTCCCAGGTCGCTCCCAGCGGATAGGGCTGACCTTCCAGGACGCGTGAGTGCGTCTGGTTCCGGAAAGCGTCATAAGCGCTGGTTTTGGCCTCGTTCTCAGGCGTCTTGGCGGTCATATACATGGCTCATGTTTAGCGTCTTTCGATCCTGTCGGGTCGACAGCGCTATTTGAAGAGAAGAAGGGCGGGTGCGGGCATCGTTTGATAGTGATGCAACTTCACTGGTCTTCAACGCCCTTGATGAAGTGCAACAAAGATGGGTGGATTGAGGGGCAACGGAATCAGTCTGTTCAAATTGAGCCTGGCGCGCCATGGCAACAGTCTGAGTTTTATTGAATTTTTACGCTGACGTTAAAAAAGACAACGATAACTTGATGCCCGAATAAGTAGGCTTGCTCGCAGTTTATTCAAGGTATCGAGAGCATCACTATGAAGCAGTGCGTCATCCGGCATTCAGGTTCTATTAACGGTTTCGCCGAAGGTCAGAAGAGTTCTTTAAACGCCCCACGCTTCCATCGTATCTACGGCGGGGTTGCCTTAGTGCTCGTCGCAACCAGCGCAACAGCAGATCCACTGGCTGCGCCCAGTCTTTCCAGCACCTTGCAACCCAATGACAACCCCTTTGCCATTGATGCCGGTCCCCTCGGGAAAGTCTATGTCAGTGGGCAACTGTCGGGGATCACGCTTTGGCAGAACCATGTGGTGGATGCACCCGACACGGGCAACTCCACGTCGCTTTCAGATGTCAGCAATGCCCAGGTAGAAGTGCAGAGCATCGAGGGGCCGCTGCAGTTCTACATCCAGGCAGGGTCTTATGCGCTACCGTCGCTGGGTACGCCATACCTCAAGTCTGACAAGACAGTGGACAGACTTTACGGTGACGTGCCGGTCGGTTATCTGAAGGCGGTTATCAGCCCGGAATTCTCCGTCATGGCCGGGTCGCTACCCACCCTGATTGGCGCCGAGTCGACCTTTACCTTCCAGAACATCAACATCCAGCGCGGACTACTGTGGAATCAGGAACCTGCCATCAGTCGGGGCGCGCAGGCCAACTATTCCAGCGGAAAAATTAATGCCGCCCTGTCAGTGAACGACGGTTTCTATTCTGGAAAGTACAACTGGGTGACGGGCTCGTTCTCATACGCGCTTGACGCGGCCAATACGTTAAGCGTGATTGGCGGTGGAAATGTCTCCAGCAATTCGAAGTCTTCGGTTGCAACGCCCACTGCCCAGAACAACAGCCAGATTTACAACCTGATCTTTACCCATACAGAAGGCGCGCTCGTTCTCACGCCTTACCTGCAATACACACGGGTCGATGAAGACGCACACGCCGGGATAGATCGCGGGGCTGAAACCTACGGCGCGGCATTCCTGGCCAAGTACAGTTTCTCGACTCACTGGTCCCTTGGCGCCCGTGCCGAATACCTGGACAGCAAGGGCGGGGACTGTTCAACCGACGAGGATTGCTCGCCGACAAACCTGCTGTATGGGGCAGACTCCAATGCCTGGTCGCTGACGGCGACGCCTACCTACCAGGACGGTCGTTTCTTCGTCCGGGGTGAGCTTGCTTACGTCCGCGCCGAAGAGGCCGCCTCGGGTTCGACCTTCGGGGACGACGGTACCCGGCGCGATCAGGTTCGGGTGCTTGCGGAGACCGGCGTGCTGTTCTAACCGGCATCGCGGGTCGATAGTGCGCTAACAAGCGTCGGGCGGCTCACTAAAAGCCTAGTGCCGCCCGATGCCTTGCGCCATCCGTTGCTTAGGTAACCTCAGTCAAGAAACCGTAAAGAAACCTGGCGGCCACTTGTGTTATCTGCCAGATAACTCAGCATGCACACTCCAATTAAGGCAGGTGGGCGAAATGAATCATTCCGACTTGGGCATGATGATTATTTTATTGATCGGTGTATTTGGTCTGGCAACCTTTATCTTTGAAAAGTTAGGCGCGCACTATTCCAAAAGAACCAAAGATCGTCGCTGACAACGGAGCACTATATCCAGCCGACCTTTCGCAGTTTGCGGTAGAGAAACGAACATCCCAGGATGACGCCTGTGAGTGCTGCCGGATAACCGTATTTCCAGCCCAGCTCAGGCATGACCTGGAAGTTCATCCCGTACAGGCTGAACACCATGGTGGGCACAGCGAGTATGGCGCCCCAGCCCGCGAGCTTCTTCACCACTTCATTCTGACGGATCGTGATTTGTGCCAGAGCCACCTGCATCGCAGCGGCGATCATCTCTCGCATCCGATCACAATCTGCCGTGATACCCCCGACGTGATCCAGAATGTCACGGTAGTAAATGCGGGATTCTTTGGGAATGATATCCCCATGAAACCTCAGTAGCCCCGTGCAGATTTCAGCCAAAGGAACCGCAGCGGCTTCCAGCACCATTATTTCGTTTTTCAGTTGGTAAAAGCTCTGCAGGTTATCCTTGGGCGGCAGCACGCTGAACAACTCTTCCTCCAGACGCCGAAACTCTTTCTGCAGGTGCTTCAGGCACGGCTGATATTGATCGACAACGAAATCGATCAGCGCGTACAACACGTACCCCGGGCCCTGGGCCAATTTGTCGGACGTGTCTTCGCAGCGTTCGCGGACAGATCGATAACTCAATGCATTGCCATGCCTGACCGACAGGATGAATGTGGCGCCAATGAAGAGATGCGTCTCGCCGGTCACTATTTTTCCGTCTACCAGCTTGGCCGAATACAAGACAACAAACAGCGTGTCTCCATACTCTTCAAGCTTTGGACTCTGATGAGCGTGACGGGCGTCTTCGACAGCCAGGTCATGAAGGCCGAACTCTTCCTGCATCTTTGTCAGCAACGCATCATCGGGTTCAAGCAGCCCCACCCACACAAACGTATCGGGCCGGCTCATGACCTCGCTGATGTCATCAATGGGAAACTCTGCGCCTTGTGCCCCTGTTTGTAGGCGGCGCAATTAATAATACTGGCTTGCTGATCAGACATTGAGCACCGTCAGGGCGAATTCGCCGAGGGGCCAGCGGGTTATTCTGACCGGTGGCCCCTCTGCACATTGATCGATTGCACAGGTCACATCTCGACCTGCGTTCCAAGCTCAATCACACGGTTGAGCGGCAGCTTGAAGTACTTCAGGTTGCCATTGGCATTCTTCAGCAAAATCGAAAACAGGCCCTCTCTCCAGCGGGACATTCCTGTACGGCGCGTGGATATAACGGTTTCGCGACTGAGGAAAAAGGTTGTTTTCATCGGATCGAAACGCAGGTCTGGCAGCTGGCAGAGCTTCAATGCGGCCGGGACATCTGGCTCCTCGATAAAGCCAAAATGCAGACTGACCCGGTAGAAGCCTTCTCCCTGCGCATCGATTTCAAATCGTCTAGCCGGCTGTACCCTGGGCGTGTCTTCCAACACCACGGTCAACAACACCACCCGCTCATGCAGCACCTGGTTGTGCAACAGATTGTGCAGCAGCGCGTGGGGCACACCATCGGCCTTCGCAGTGAGGAAAACCGCCGTGCCGCGCACACGGTGGGGGGACTGGGCGCGGATGCTGTCGATGAACGCAGGCAACTGAAGCGATGTTTCATCGAGCCGCTCGAGGACAATCCTGCGGCCCTTCTTCCACGTCGTCATCAAGATGAACAGAGCGATACCCGCGACCACGGGAAAAGCGCCTCCCTGGAGAATCTTGGCCGCGTTGGCACTGAAGAAAAGAATGTCGACCAGTAAAAACCCCAACAACATGGGAATCGCAAACCAGCGGGGCGTTTTCCAGAGCAGCAACACGATCGAGGAAGCCAGAATCGTGGTGATCAGCATCGTGCCTGTCACCGCTACGCCGTAAGCGGCCGCCAGGGCACTGGACGATTCAAAGCCGATGACCAGCAGCACAACGCCCGCCATCAGCGTCCAGTTCACGGCGCCAATGTAGATCTGCCCCTGTTCCTGACTGGAGGTGTGCTGGATGAACATCCGGGGCACATAGCCCAGCTGAATGGCTTGACGGGTGAGTGAGAATGCGCCGGAAATCACCGCTTGAGACGCGATGATGGTTGCCAGCGTCGACAGCGCGACCATTGGCAACAGTGCCCACTCGGGGGCCAGCAGATAAAACGGATTTCGCACAGCCTCCGGGTTGCCCAATATCAGCGCGCCCTGCCCAAAGTAATTCAACGCCAGGCCCGGCAGTACCAACATGAACCAGGCGCGCGAAATCGGCTTGCGTCCGAAGTGCCCCATGTCGGCATACAGCGCTTCAGCACCCGTGAGTGCCAGCACAACTGCGCCCAGTATGGTGATGCCGATACCCGGATTCGCCGCGAAGAAATTGACCGCCCAGAATGGATTCAATGCCTGGAGCACTTCCGGGCGCTGCAAGATGCCGTAGATGCCGAGCGCCCCCAGCACCGTAAACCACAGCACCATTATCGGCCCGAACAACACGCCGAGGCGCGCCGTGCCGTGCTTCTGAATCAAGAACAGGCCGACCAGCACCACTACCGACAACGGCACCACCCAGCGTTCTATACCGTCAAAAGCGAGTTCCAGCCCTTCAATGGCCGAGAGCACGGAGATGGCCGGCGTAATCATGCTGTCGCCATAAAAAAGCGCGGCGCCGAAGACGCCGAGCAACACCAGGGTTTTGCCGAGCACGGGATAGTGTGCGGCCGAACGCCGGGCCAATGCTGTCAACGCCATGATCCCGCCTTCGCCCTGATTGTCTGCGCGCAGAATGAACAGGACGTATTTTGCGGACACCACCCAGATGAGGGACCAGAAAATCAGCGACAGGATACCCAGCACACTGGCTTCATTCGGCTGGACACCGTAATGACCTGAGAAAACCTCTTTGAGCGTGTAAAGGGGGCTGGTTCCGATATCGCCGTATACCACGCCGACTGCAGCCACCAGCATCGCGGCGGCAGACGTTTTTGGCGTATTGGCTTCAGTAGAACTCGTTTGGTTATCACTCAATTTTTGCGTCTCGAAGGGGGTGGCCGAAGCGCAATTTCATTGGATTCAGAGCCAAACTGGATGGAACCGCCGCGCAAGTCGCCATGCTTGGCTGGCGACGCAGATTGCAGATGACGGCGGCTAAAGCTGCAAAGGTCCCCTATCGCATGGTGATAGGGGGTGGAAAATATTTGCCCATTATCAATATGGACACACCGGGCGCCGTAAAAAAACCGTAAAAATATTGGAGGGCGTTTTCTTCGGGGCAGGGTGCATCTCGGCGCGTGCTTTCAACTGCGCGATAAGTGTGTGCAGTTCCCTCTGCTTCATGTGCATCAAGGCTTTGTTGGCCTGGTCAGCGCACTTTTTCAAGTCGCCCCACTTATGGGCTGCTTTGGCCTGTTGATGCGCAAGCCCCCGATCATGACCGCGCATTTTCACCTTCAAAAAGTTCAGTGATCGCCTCGCACCGGTAATGGCCCAACGCGACGCGAAGGTGCAGCTTCGGACCGATTTTTTAAAGGGAACCGATCTGCCCTCCAGCGCCACACATCGGCTACCCACTCCTGCGCGAACCTCACAGCGATCGCCCCGTTACAACAACCAGCACGCCTGCACCTGTGCAAGCGGTGATGAGTGGGCCTGGGGCACTGCCAACCGACCTTTCAGTTTGGAGAAAAAACGTGAAATTACCCGGACTCGGCGCTTCGTCGCCCAAGACCCCTGACATCACCCCCCATGCCTCCAGGCCAGACGGCAAACCGACACCCGACGCTGGCAAACCGACCAATAGCCCCAACGATTCCGGTAACGGCGGCAGCCGCGCCACTGGTAACTTCAGCAACGTGGCCCAAGGTGCCGGGGCTCTTGCCAGCGGCGGCTCGGCCATTTATCGGGCTGATCAGAGCACGCAAAATTCCCAATACGCCACTCAGTCCCCCACTGGCGCGGTCAACTACGCCGGCCCTGCCGGGAGTGGCACGCCGTCCGCCATGCAAAACCAGGCTCTGGCTGAGCCAGGCCAGGGCTTGAGCAACAGCGGTGAGGCGTCAAAGCCGTCTTCTCCCTTGATGCAGCTGCTTGATAAGTTGATCGGGGCGCTGTTGCAGCCATTCGGTGGCGGGGCGAGTGCGCATTCCGCCGGCGATCCTGCCCGCACTCAGACCCGCGACGCCCATGTGGCCGAGAAAGGCGCTGACAAGAACGGCCTGGCGTCGGCTGCTGGTGAAGTGGGCAAAGCGCTGTGGATGGTCCCCGGTTTGAGTAACGTGGCGACGGGCATCGGCAAGTCTGACGGCAGCGTTGGCGGGATGATCAAAGGCGGGCTCGAAGGCGGGGTGCATACCGCCAAAGCCGCGGCCGAAGGCATGATCGGCGGTGGCGGCAACCCGGCAGCCATGGCGGCTGGCGCCTATGCGGGCGCCTTGTCAAAAACCGAAGCTGCGCCAGAAGAGGTGCGCAACGTAGCGGGCATGCTCTAAACGATTCCTGCCGCATGTCTTTCTTTGGGGGACATGCCTGGCAGTGCCTGATCCTTTGCCGCTGCACGTTTATACGCGTCGCGGTGGGTGAGTTTCTGGGCGTAGGCGAGAAAAGCAGCCCTGGGCGGCAAGGTGTTCATTCCAAGTCCCCAGCCGATGTGGGAGCCCACGTATACGTCGGCCGCAGTGAAGCGCTCACCGGCAATGAAGGCGTGAGCCTGCACGGCGCGCTCAAGTTGGTCCACGGTGCGTTCATAGCTCCCGTAGCCAAAGAAAAACTCTTGCTCAGCCGCAGGGTTGAAGCCTGCGCGGTGGTTGGTTACCGCCTGCTCCAGTGGGCCCGCCGCGAAAAACAGCCAACGGTAATAGGCCCCTCGGTCCTCGGGCGCAGGCGCCAGTCCGGCCTCGGGAAATGCGTCAGCCAGGTAGGCACAGATGGCGGCGGTTTCTGTTATGGTCTGCCCGTTATGCACAAGCGCGGGCACCTTTGCCATCGGGTTTACGTCGCGGAAAAATACGGCACGCGGATCATCAGGACTGGTCTGCTCGGGCATTGCCAGCGCAGCACCCCCCCACCGGTCAGCATCGCTGGCCGGCTGGTAATCCAGAATGACCGAGTCATACGTGCAACCAATTTCTTCAAGCATCCAGCGCACCATCCGGCCGCGAGAGTTGGGGTTTGTGTAGAACGTCATTGTCATTGTGAGCTCCTTTAAGCTCGCTTGGTTGCCGGCCATGTTAAGCGTGACGTCGCTCACTGCTGTGGGCGGTTTGCGCCAGACCACTTGCGAAACGCGCCATTGATTGGGCGCGGCATTACGCCTTACGCACTGCCGCTCCCGTGCGGCTCGGAGCATAAAATGTCCCGGCTTCAGACCCGCTCCGAGCGGTGCAAACTCCCCACGGCATTCTGGCAGTCGATAGAGCGACTGGGCCTCAGCCCGTCGATGGTTCAACAACACGCTCAACTGCCAACCGACCTTCACCTGAACGCCGCTGCCGTTGTCACGACTCAGCAGCTATTCGCTGTCTGGAACGCCATCGAGGCGTTGTCGGCAGACCCGGCCTTCGCCATAAAAATGGTGCGCGACACCCCCAGTGCGAAGCACAAACTGGCGTTTCTTGCCGCGTTATATGCCGCCGATTTTCGAGAAGGGGTGGCGAGGTATTCCCGCTTTATGCGCCTGTGCAGTCCTGATCAGATGTGTGTCGAGGAGGGGGCCGGCAAGGTCTCGTTCACCACTGTGTGGCCGCCTGGCAGCGGACCGGCACCTTATCTCTCGGTGGAGGCTGGTTTTGCTTTTGTGCTGGAGCTGGGTCGGCGAGGTACGGGGAAACACGTGGTGCCTCTGGCAGTGAGCCTGCGACGCCCAGAGCAACACCTGCCAACCCACGCACGTTATTTCGACTGCCCCATTCGCTACGGCGCAGCTCGGGACCAACTGACATTAAGCGTCGCCGATCTGAGCCTGCCGTTTGGTGAGCATAATCCGGACGTGCTGAACGCTCTGACGCCTGGCATGACCGCCGGCGTGCAGGAGATCGAGGCGCCTGCCGGATTCCGTGAGCAGGCCATTGAAGTGCTGAAGCGAGCCTTGGCGGACGGACGACCCACCTTGCAATACCTCGCCCAGGCGCTGCTGCAAAGTGAACGGACGCTGCAGCGACGGTTAGCCGCAGAGGGCACAACGTTCAGCGAGCTGCTCAATGAGGCGCGGCGCCAGGTGGGGCTTCACCTGCTGGCTGATACTTCCCTCGACCTGAAAGAGGTGGCGTATCTGCTCGGTTACGAGGACGCCAATTCTTACTACCGGGCTTTTCGGCAGTGGCAGAAGGTTTCGCCTGGCAAATGGCGACGCGCTAATGCATCAGGCCACGGTTGAAGCAGTCGGCCTATATCCGCACATTGCTCTGATGCGCAAACCGCCGGTCAACCAGGACGGAGCGGGCGTATTGAAGTCGCGTTATCGCGAGTAAAACCGGTCACCAGACAATGGGTGTGTCGTCCCAGGCCCAAAAGGTCCCGCTGTCGGCCGGCCCATGTGCGCCGACCACCTCAAGAATGCGATCCGCCGAGAACGCCGGTTCGAACAGTTGGCCGTCAGGCACGTTCGCCTGGAATGGCCGAGACAGTTCCGTGTCGGTCGTGCCGGGGTGTATGGCCAGGACAGTAGAGGCAGGGTTCAGGCGTTTCAATTCGATACTGGCCGTATGCAGCAACTGGTTGAGCGCCGCTTTGCTGGCTCTGTAGCTGTACCAGCCACCCAATCGGTTATCGCCAATGGAGCCAACCCTCGCGGAGAGCGCCGCGAAGGTAGAAGGTTGTTTGCGCAATAACGGGAGCAGGTGTTTAAGCAGCAGGATCGGCGCAAAGGTGTTGGTCGCGAAGCTCGCTTGCAGGCTCGCAAGGGTCAGCTGTGCCAGACCCTTTTCTGCTTTGGCGCCGTCCTGATGAAGAATGCCCAGCGCACTGATAACCAGGTGCAGATGCTCGCATCCTGCAAGCGTCTCGTTCACGAGTGCTTCGAGGGATTGCTCATTGCGCGCGTCGCAGTCGACGGGTTTCAGGCGGTCGCCATATTGCCCGGCGAGGGTTGCCAGCTCAGTGGATGTGCTGGCGTTTCGCGACACCGCCCACACCTGAGCCACATCATCGCGAGCCAGCAAGGCCGCGCACAGTGCCAGGCCGATACCTCGGCTGGCTCCGAAAACCAGCGCGTTAGCGTTGCTGTTCAGTTCGGGTATCAAACGCATAAAGGCACCTTGATGGGCAGGTATGAAGTGCTTTTTGACCTTGGGTCAGGTTTTGGCGTTCAGGTTTCGTAGCGTTCGCTTATGGATTAGCCTGTTTGCCGACCGGATGCAAATACGCCATTCGCTCCATGCGCCAGTCAGGCGCCGGTTCCATCGTCAACATTTCCTCTCGCTCCGGCCTGGTGGGTATTCCAGGTGCCGCCGCGTATGCGTCGTCCAAAGCGGCTGTTCGCAATCACACTAAAACGGTGGCGCTTTACTGCGCGGAACAAGGGCTGAGCGTCAGATGACGCCACGTACATCACGGGCAGTGAGTTCAACATTGATGGTGGTCTGTTGGCCGGGACGGCTACGACTTCCGCAATCGTGGACGACAGCGAAACTTGGGGCATTAATATCGCGACGGCGAAGGATAGTTTTCGCCCGATAACTGCCTCTACCGATGGGCAGCTTTCGGCCCGATTTCTGCCACTCACGGCTGCCAGAAATCGAGCCAAAGCGGACGGTTGCGAGGCGGAGAGATTTGCGGAAAGCTTTCTATTAAAGCCCCGCTGCAACCGATTCGATCATCCCTCTGAACCACTTCTGAGCGGGATTCCCATTGCCACGGCGATGCCATATGAGATGAAAAGTGATCTCCGGCAGCGCGACTGGCGGCGGGAACAGGACCAGTTTTCCTCCCGTCGGCGAGCTGAGGGCGATGCGTTTCAGGACCGTGGCCGTCATGCGGGAGGAGGCGATGATCGCCGGCACCGCGAACATCTGCGGCAGCGTCAGTGCCAGGGTGCGTTGTTTGCCCAACTGAGCCAATGCCTGATCCACCAAGCCGTGTCGTTCGCCTTCGGGCGAGGCCAGTACATGGGGCAGCGAGAGGTAAGTGTCCATGTCCATCTCGCGTCGGGCTGCCGGATGGCCATGGGCGATGAGCGTGACGAAAACGTCACGCAGTATCGGTCGCGTGAAAATGCGACCGTTTTGATGGCTCGGCAACACGCCAATTGCAGCATCAATCACTCCCGCATCCAGCATGTCCACGGCATGGTCGCGGTCATTGAAGGCGTGAACGTTGATCGACAGGTTTGGCGCGTGTTCGCTCAAGGTCTGCAGCAGCGTGGGAAGCAGGACGAAAGCGGGATAGTCCGACAACCCAAGGTTCATCGTGAGCACGGCGTCGGCCGGGACAAAGTCAGGCGTGGTCACCAGCGCGGCTTTGATCTGGCTGAGCGCCTCAGCGATCGGTTGGGCCAACTCACGCGCACGAGGCGTCGGCAGGAGACCGTCAGGGCTGCGCAAAAAGAGCGGATCGCCTAACAGCTTGCGCAAGCGCGAAAGCGCCGCGCTCATAGCCGGTTGGCTTACGCCGACCTGGGTGGCGGCGCGTGTGACGTTACGCTCGTCCATCAGGGCATTGAATGCGGCGAGCAGGTTCAGATCGATGCCGTGGAAATCCATAAATCAAATAAACCTATATACACGTCATTTGTTATACAGATGGTAGCTCCACGCTCACACTCTCGCCATATTCCCACGACGAGAGCAATTCCATGACGAACACAGAGCTTGCAGACCGCCTTAACACTGAACGTCTGGCCGTTGAAACGCTGTACCGCGCGTTCAGTGAGAACAACCCCGATCTGGTCGACAGTGTGCTGGCTGTCGACTGGGACGACATCCCCCTCGCACCCGGGCAAAGCCCGGGCCCCGAGGGCATCAAACCGATTATTCGCAGCCTTGCCGACGCGTTTCCGGATGTGCGCATCGTCATCCACAACATGGTTCAGGCCCCTGGTCAGGTCGCCGTACGGGCTGAAATAACCGGTACCCACCTCGGCGAGCTATTTGGCATCGCCGCCACCGGCAAACAGGTGAGCTTCCGTTTGCATGAGTTTCACGCACTGGAGAACGGGCGGGTCGTTACCACGTGGCACATGGAGGACTGGTTCGGTCTGTTCCTGCAACTCGGTCAATTCCCTCAAGCCTGAGCGCTTACGAGAAAGCCATCATGAAAACAGCGTCCATTTCTGAATTCGGCGGCCCTGAAGGCGTCACGCTGTACCCCCTCGATCTGAGCGAGCCAGGCGCTGACGAGGTCCTTGTGCGCGTCGAGGCCGCCAGCGTCAACCCGCTGGATCTGAAGATCATGGCCGGGTACATGCAGCCGGTCTTTCCCGTTGAGCTGCCATACATCCCGGGCACCGATTTCAGCGGCATCGTCAGCAGCGTCGGTGAGCAGGTTACCCACCTGAAACCCGGTGATCGTGTGTTCGGCCGCAGCACGCCCACTGCCAGTGGCGCCTTTGCCCAGCAGCTGCTAATTGCCGCCACCGAGCTTTGTCTGATTCCGGCTTCCATGAGTTTCGAGCAGGCGGCGGCGTTGCCGACGTCGTTCGGCACTGCGCAGCAAGCGTTGTTTGAGGTGGGGCAATTGAAGCCCGGCCAACGCGTCTTGATACATGCGGCAGCGGGCGGTGTGGGCAGCATAGCAGTGCAGTTGGCGCATCTGGCGGGCGCGTATGTCATCGCCACGGCTTCCGCGCGCAACATCGAGCTGGTGAAAAGCCTGGGTGCGGACGAGGCGATCGATTATCGCACCCAGGATTTCACCACGCTGCGTGACATCGACCTGGTGCTCGACACGGTCGGCGGCCCGACACTGGAAAGCTCCTGGTCGGTACTCGGCAAGGGTGGACGAATTGCGACCCTTGTGGAGTTCGACATCGAATCCCGCGAAGAACATGCCGGGGAGGCCGTGTTTTTTGCCAGCGCCACGCCGTATCTCCAGGAGTCCGTGAGGCAGTTCAGCGCGGGGCAGATACAGGTGGTGACGGACTCGATCTTCGCTCTGGACGAGACCCGCGCCGCACTGGAGAAAGTCGCCACCGGGCATGCCTGCGGTAAGGTCATTATCCGCACTGCCCATTGATTCGGGAGCCGCCTTATGACTGACCGTGAACAACAGATTGTTCTGATAACGGGTGCAGGCTCGGGTATCGGCAAGGCGATCGCCTTGGCGCTGGCCCGGGCAGGGCACCATGTCTATGCCAGCCTGCGTGATGTCCGCAAGACCAACCGCGAGCGCAGTGAAGCGCTCGAGCAAATGGCCCGACAGGAGAGCCTCGCTCTGGACGTGCTGGAGCTCGATGTCCTAAGCGAGACCGCGTGTCGTGCCGCCGTGGATCTGATCCTGGCACGACACGGCCGCCTGGACGTTGTGATCAACAACGCCGGCATGTTGATGACGGGTTTGACCGAAGCTTTCTCGGTCGAGCAGGTCGCACACATCATCGACACCAACGCGTTGTCCTGGCTGAGGGTCAATCGCGCGGCGCTGCCGACAATGCGGCGTCAGGGCCAGGGCGTGTTGATGTACGTCGGCAGTACGACCTCCCGGCTGCATGAGCCATTTCTGGGTCCGTACATCGCAAGCAAGGTGGCGGGAGACGCGCTGGCCGAAGTCATGGCCATGGAGGTTATGGCGTCAGGCATCGAAAGCGTCATCTTGATGCCGGGCGCGTTCACTGCGGGCACCGAGCATTTCGCCCATACCCAGGCCCCGGCGTTCCCGGCCATCGAGCTTCAATACGGAGAGCTGGCCGCGCGTCTAGATAGCTTGGGCGCAAAGCTGGAGGCGATCGACAGGGCCAATGGCGGTGCGCTGGAAGTGGCAGCGGTCGGTGAGGCGGCCGCCATGGTACCCGCCATGCCGCGCGGGCAACGACCTTTGCGAATCACCGTTGATGGCCAGCGCAAGGGCACCGAAGCCATCGATGTGGTGTATCGCCAGAAGCAGGCGGCATTTCTCCACCGCATGGGGCTGGACGACATGATCTTGCCGGCCTCGCCTGCAACTGCGTGACACCTGCTTCCAGGGTTCCAACGGTGTCGGCGCCCGATGGTGTGGTCATGACCTCTGATTTCCGGCCGCCTGTACGTGGTGATCGAACTGAAAGAGGGTAGCCAGGTGCGGACCATCAGACGCTCATTGGAGACGCCTCTTTAATTCCCTTAGTGCTGCCGGGGACCAAAAGCGCACTTGCAATGACATCAAACAGATGGTCCGCACGGGCAGTCAGCGTCGGTTGATCATTCAGCCATGCAAGAGCACCCACCAGCGCAAATAGATCCGCGCCGTCGATGTCAGGACGTGCCAGTCCTTCAGCTTGAGCGCGGACCAAGAGTCTCGTGCCTGATGCCTTCATCGCTACGCACGATGCGTGAAGCGCAGACTCCGGGGCATCAATAGCGGCAACCATTGAGGCAATCACGCCACGCAAGGTGTGCGCGAGCGCGACGACTTCGCGCAGCCAGGACACCAGGCAGGCATCTGCTGGCTCGCAGGTTTCAAGCTCGCGGGCGCGTGCAGCCAGCGCATCAAAACTGCTGCGCAGCAACGCCTCGAATAGCGCCTCCCGCGTTGGAAAATGTCGGTAAAGGGTGCCCAAACCCACTTCGGCTCTCCGAGCGATATCACGCAGCGATGCCTCTGCGCCGTGTTCGGCAAACGTGTCGCGGGCGATTGCGAGGAGATGGAGATAGTTTTTCTGAGCATCGGCTCTCATGGTGTGATCCTTGACAATCGGAGCGGTGCTCCATATATTCGGAGCGTTGATCCGGTAAAGATATCTCACCTCTACGCAGGAAGAAAGCGATGACGATTCTCACGATGAAAGCGATACGGCAGCACGAGTACGGTGGCCCCGAAGTTTTACGTTACGAGGATGCGCCTGTGCCCGCGCTTATGCCCGGTGAAGTACGGGTCCGCGTGCATGCGGTGGGCATGAATCCGCCTGACTGGTACCTGCGCGATGGCTACAAGGCCCTGCCGCCCGAGTGGCAGCCGCAGGTGCCGTTTCCTATCATTCTGGGCACGGACATCTCTGGGGTGATTGAAGCGGTCGCCGATGACGTCACGGGTTTCAGCGTCGGCGACGAAGTGTATTCGATGGTTCGCTTTCCAAGCTTCGGGCCGAGCAAGGCTTACGCAGAATACGTCAGCGTGCCGGCGTCGGAGATTGCCCTCAAGCCACACGGCATCGATCACGTGCACGCTGCTGCGGCGCCCATGTCGTTGCTCACTGCCTGGCAATTCATGATTGAACTGGGGCATGACGAGCCCAACCCGCTTCAACCCTACAAACATGTGCCGGTGCCGCTGGAGGGCAAGACCGTTCTGGTAAACGGTGCCGCAGGCGGCGTAGGCCACTTCGCCGTGCAGCTCGCTAAATGGAAAGGTGCGCGGGTAATTGCGGTCGCCTCGGGTGAGCACGAGCGGTTCCTGCTCGGCATCGGTGCCGACGAGTTCATCGACTACACCAAAGCGACACCCGAGGATGTTGTGAAGGACATCGACCTGGTCGTCGATTCGGTGGGCGGCCCGACAACCGGCCGCTTCCTCAAAACCCTCAAGCGTGGAGGCGCGCTGTTTCCGGTGTTTCCGTTGGGTTTCTCCGGCGCCGAGGAGGCCGAGAAACTGGGCGTCACGGTGTCCGCGACCCAAGTGCGCTCAAGCGGCGCTCAGCTTGCGGAGCTCGCAGGCCTTCTTGATGCGGGGACGATACGCGTCGTGATCGACAGTGTTTATGCACTTGCCGATGCGCGTAAGGCCCACGAGCGGGCAGCCCGCGGCCATATCCGCGGCAAGCTGGCGCTGACCGTCCGCTGATCCGGGAGCCCCATAGCCATTCCGGCCACGGGGCACCCTTTTGGGGAAATAGACTGTTCGAAGTTGGAGAGCACTGTGAATACATTGAAGAGCGCCATTGATGACCTGTTCACTTGCGCGAAGTCATCGGTAAACGAAGCCGTCGACAAACACTTCGCCGCAACGTTTGTCCAGCGCATCAACGGAGTGTGGATTGACCGTCAGACGTTCGTGGCAGGTATCAGCCAACTGCGCAGCACCGTCGCTCACGCCACGGTCACTGTGCTTGATGAGCTGGTGGATGCAGACCGCTACGCAGAGCGCCACATCGTTATGTTGATCAAGCACGACGGTGAGCGGATTGTTCAGGAGGTGTATGTATTTGCACGGCGTGACGCAGACGGGCGTTTCAACCGGATCGAGGAGACAAGCGTGGCAGTCAGCGATTGAACAGCACGATCATCGTACTTGACCCAAGCGGGCCTGCCGGCATCCTTTGCCGGGCGCAGCCCACATGTTCTCACCCCTTACAACCAGCGCCCGGCCGCTTGTGCGGTGTCTTGCGGCGAGGTGTTGAACGCGATGGCGGCGGCAGGAGCTACTCTGTGCACCGCGTTGACCAACGCTTCAAACAGCGAAAGGCTCTTCGCTGGAAGACGGATTCCGCCTCCGATTGTGACGCAGTGGTAGTTGACCTTTCGTAACTGATCTTCCAGTTCCGAGGTGGCACTGAAGTCCGGCTTCACCAGCAGAAGGTCGGCCTGCCAGCCCTGGTCCATCATCTGCTGCATGCCTTCAGCAATGCCTGCACGGATTTTCGCCGCATCAAACCCGGGCGGTATAGCGGGGTCGGAAAAGTCCACGGTTTCGGGGCGCTGGCCGACAAACAGCACGCGCTTCAAGCTGGACGTCTTCATGATCTTTTGCCTCTGGGGATATCAGGTTGAAAGACGATCAGGGGCAATGATTCAGACGTGCCACTGCCGCGCTGTCTCTTCAGCAAAGGCGCGGTAGGGGCGTGATGGCCGGCCGAGCAGTGTGTGCAGGCGCGTCCTGTCCTGCTCGGATGCCGCGGCCCCGTCCTCCTGATAGCGACGCATCATCGCGGTCATTTCATAGGCCATCCACGAAGGGGCCATCGCCTTCATGTTCTGCTCGAAACCCTTGAGATCGTCGCCCGCGTAGCGAATCTCACGATCAAGCACAGCGGACCAGATCTCAGCCAGATCCGAGCCAGTCAGCGCGTCAGGCCCGCACAGCTCATAGGTCTCGCGGGGTAACGGCAAGGGTGAACGATCCCGGCGCACCAGCTCGATGACGGCAGCATCGGCGATGTCGCGCACATCGACCATCGACACGCCCTTGCTGCCCACCGGCGACACATACAATCCGGCATTTTGCAGCGGAACCTTGAGGCCCGAATCGTTCTGAAAAAAGTACGAAGGGCGCAGGATCGTGGCCGGCAGATCGAACTGCTCGAGCATCATCTCGACGGCATGCTTGCCGATGAAATGCGGCACGTCAGTGAATGCCGCGCTGCGGGTCACCGACAGATACACGATGCCTCGCACACCCGACTCCCGGGCGATGCCGACGGTGTTGATGGCCTGGGTCAGCTCATCCGGCGTGTTGCTCACCAACAGAAAGAGCGTGTCGACACCCCGAAGCGCGTCGCGCATGGCGTCGACGTCCAGCAGGTCGCCCTTAACGATGGTGACCGCTTCGGGAAAGCTGGCTTTTTCCGGCGAGCGAGTCAAAGCGCGGACATCCGCCCCTTGTTGCACCAATTGCTTGATGACTTCGCTGCCAATACGACCCGTGCTGCCTGTGACAAGAATGGACATGATGAACTCCGCTGCTGTGGGTAGGGGTCAACGCTTGGGTCCACCTGAATGATGGCCTGCGTTGTCTGTGAAGCCACGTTAGGCGTTACTGATTTATTCGCATAGATGGTAGTTTCTAGATGGTTCGTCCCATATATGGAACAGGTCATGGAATTGCTCGGTCTCGACAGCTTCAATCTGGTGGTGCGGCATGGCGGCTTCGGTGCCGCGAGCCGGGCTTGTGGTCAGCCGAAGGCGACGCTGTCACGTCGCGTTCGCGATCTGGAGGAAAGCCTGGGCGTTCGGCTGATCGAGCGCGGAGGGCGGTCATTGCGCTTGACCGATGAGGGGGCGGTTCTGCACGCGCAGACCGCCTCGCCGGTTGAAGCCATCAATGACGCGCTCAACGACATCCGTGCCGGGCTGGGACGTCCGAGCGGACGTCTGCGTATCAGCGCGCCGATCCTGTTCGCCAACACGGCGCTGGGCGTGCTGGCAGCAAAGTTCATCGAAGCCTATCCCGACGTCATCCTGGAAATCAGCACGGAGGACAGATTCGTCGATCTGGCTGCCGATGATCTGGATGTGGTGATCAGAGCCAATCCAAGGCCGGACGATACCCTGGTGGGGCGCTGTTTCATGCGCAACGAGCTGGTGTTGGTCGCGCCACCCGGTCTTTCTCGTCCCGCCCGTGTCGAAGGCAGCGCGGAGCGATTGACCTTCCCCGCCGTGATGCGCATGGGGACTGGCGACGATGATGTCTGGACGATCATTGATGCGGACGACGGGCTGCCTCGGCGTTACCACCCCAAGGCGGTGCTGCGGTTGTCATCGCCGCTGACGATCCGCAACGCGGTGCTCGCCGGCGCAGGGGCGGCATTGGTACCCCGAACGGTGGTGGCCGAAGACTTGGCCAGCGGCCAATTGATCAGTTGGGGCACCGCGAGCGGTCCGGAAATCGAGGTATGGGTATTGCATGCCTCTCGACGCTTGGTGAGCCCTAAAGTGACGGCATTCGTGAACTTCGTCTGTGACCATTTTAATGCGCCCACTCGATAATTGAGGTGACGTGCTAATCCAGCATTTTGATTATGGTGTTAACGCCATACACGGCTCCAATCCGCGGAGCGTTTAGGACCTGATTTTCATCGGAGGCAAATGTCCATGCGCCCCCCACCTACTGTCTTCTTGAAGACCTAGACACTCATCAGCACGGCGCCAGCGACAAGTAACGCAGCCGCTGCCACTCGTTGAACGCCGAAGGGTTGTACAGCCATCTCGAACCAGCCCAGGCGATCCAGCGTCATGGCCGCGATGACTTGCCCTGTCATGACCAGCGCGATCATGTTGGCGGCGCCAATACGAGGAGCAGCGGCAGTGGTTGCAGACAGCACAACAGCGCCGCATAGCCCTCCGGTCCAGGCCCACCAAGGCAGGTATGTCATTTGAGAAAGCCTAGGCCACGGCTTGCCTGAGACCAATGCGAGGGAAGCAAGGACAATCGCGACCGCCACTGACGAGAGTGCTGCCGCCCAAAGAGGGCCGCCTATTGCACGTCCCAGCCGGGCATTCACCACCGCCTGCAGGGGGATCATCACCCCCGCAGCGGCGGCGAGGAGGAACAGGAAAAGGGGCATGCTATTTCCCCTAAGGCTTGAGGAAGTCCACCAGCAAATCGGCTACTCGATTTGCGGCCTCTTCTGGCAGATAGTGGCCGGCGCCAAGGATCACTCCACCGTGGACATTGGTTGCCAAAGCCTGCAACACCTTGACGGTTCCGGGGCTGTATCGAAGTCGAGTGCCGTCCAGGCGCTGCATCATTTCGTCTGTTGACCAGGCTGAATCGCTGTTTGAAACGGCGGCGTGATACTCCGCCAGTTCGCCATAATCAGCGAGACCTGCTTCATGCCGCAGTAGCTGGCGTAACGTGAAAAGCTGATCGGGAATAGGTTCGTCCAATCCGATCAGCCCATCACGCACCAATGAAAGGGCTGTTGCCGCCAGGACTGTTTTCGTAAAACTCCACCAGGGCACCATCAATTCTGAGGGGTTAGGCGTTTGTGGCTGACCATTTGATATGAGTGAACTGAGCATTGGCGTCCCTGAGAGGTTCGTCGGTCGACGCTCGACACGATATCTCATTCGGTCTTGGTCGCCGTCAGCCGCTGCAGAGGTCCTGAACGGCTGCTCTAGTCCGTACCCTGGGATTATTGGAACGCTCTCATGCCACTGACCCGTAGCTGCCCGATCTGGCGGCTCCTCTTGTAAAGCGACTCAGGCTTTGCGCCAAGGATTCATCCACGGCTAAAATCTTCGCGGATCCACATCTGTTCGATCATTCATTAATTCAAGGACGTAGTTTCATGCAGGGAAAAATCGCAATTCTGGCCATCGCAGTTGCTTTGATCGCAGGCTGTTCTGATCCCAAAAAAGCCAGCGAAGAAAATTTCGAGAAGGCGGCGCAAGCGTATCTCGATACCCAATATCCAAAATGCTTCGTCCTTACTGCCTTCCCCGTCCAGACCGAAGATTTTGACATGTCGGGGCGGAGCAAGGTGCTGCACGCTTTGGCCGGCGTCGGAATTGTCAAAGAGACAGAGCTCTCTCGAAAGGAAATTCCCAAAAGCCTGTTTTCAGAAGCGCGTACTGACATCAGTTACTCGTACGACCTTACCGAGGAGGGCCGTAAATACTATCGAGACGGCGTTCAGAAACTCATGAATGGCAACACGGTAGGGGGCCTCTGTGTCGGGAAAGCGAAGATCGTCAAGATTGACCAGTTCAGTGAGCCTGGAGAAATGATGGGGCAGAAGATTTCTCGGGTCACTTACTCCTATCAGATCACCGACCTGCCCAATTGGGCACACGATCAAAACCTCCTGGCTTCAGCGCGTGATTTGAACACTGCGGTGGCCGGCGAAAAACTCGCTATCAAAGAAACGCGTGCAATGATCCTCACCAATAACGGATGGGTGCATGAGCGCCTGTTCGGCAAGTAACTGACTGACCGCCTCTGGACGTAAGCGCACGTCTAACTTCAACCAAGAAGGAAGCCGTGTGCTAGACCTACGAATGCTGATCCAATCTGGAACACACCCGATGGCTGTTGATATCACGCAAAAACTCAAAAAGCTGGTCATAAGCGCGAAGGAGAAAGGGCATTTCGTGGTTGAGGCCACTGCGGCTCGGTTGCTCGATGACCCCATGTCGCTTGATTACCAGATCAACGTCGTAGGCGCTCTACATGAAGTGGGGACATTGAAGAATGTGATATCACCTTTGTGGCAAGCGCTACGAACGGATCAAGAAAAATGGGCCCATCGTTGTTGCTCTCGCTTGCTTGCCAACGATCATGATGGCTGGGCTTTGGCCGCATTATTAGGCTTGCCCAGCAATACCGCTGTTACTGCGGCTAAAAGCCTTGGGTGGCAAGTAGTCAGCTTCCGTCAGGCCGGGCGGTGGGACAAAGCGCCTTTGCATATCGCCAGCATGAGCCTGCCGTCAAAACCGGGTATTGAGCGCATGTTGGTTCCGCTGCTGGAACTTGGATGGGATTCTGTTTCAAGTGAACTGTTGGACTGCGTTCGAGCACGGGCAGTTTTACTTGCAGAGCAGACCACGCATGAAGGTTCTCTGATAGGGAAAGGAACAATGTCCAATTTTTGCCGAGCGTCGCTCCCGCATGGGATGTGGCGGTCTGTGTCGCTCCCGTTTGAGATTACTGAGGAAGATATTCTGCCCAGCCACAAATTTGTTGGGCAATAATATATTTGTTTAGGCGAGTCACGTCGGCGTCAGCGGATGACTGAGCACTCGGTAGTTCATCTTTTGAAATAGGCATCCTGAGCAGTAGCGTCCAGAGACGCTCATTTAAGACCCATCAGCTACGGCCTATTATCGCTTCATGCATATACCCCCTAATCTCGTCATCCACCAAACCACCCACTGGCTCATCAATCACCGCACGGACAGCCACCTCCCAGGCTACCTGATGCTCAGCGCGAAACAGATGACCAACTCCTTGGCAACCTTACCCAGCGAAGCGCTGGCCGAGCTCGGTGTGTTGCAAGCCCAAATCCAGCAAGCCATCGAAACACACCTGCACCCCACACGCCTCTACATCGGCCGTTTCGGCCATGCTGCGGGCTACGCCATTCATTTCCATTTCATCCCGATCTACCCATGGGTCGAAGCGTTGTTCTGGGCGGACGAACGCTACAGATCGCTACAAACTTTCGGCTCGCGTCCAATCCAGTCAAACCAAACCGACGGGGCAGAACTGACCCTCTTCGTATGGCGAGAATTCTGTGAGCGTCCCGACCCACCGCCCATAGAAGGCCCATCAATTGACCAAGCCATCGCGGCGCTGCGGCAAGCATTCGGAGCCGACACCTCGATCTGATGGCAGGGCTCATTTCCAGAAAATCAGCCCCATAAGGGTTGGCGGCCAACCAGAGGCCGCCAACCTGAAAGCGCCAGCTCATCCGCCACAAAAAAACCAAAATCCTGCCCGAAAGTGTGATCCCGCCCTTCCAGCATTCGTCATGAACCCTAACCCCTGCTGCCGTCAGGGGATCAACGCCAGGACCCTCCATGCAAACGCTGTTGAACGAGATTCTCGACGAAGTGCGTCCCTTGATCGGCCAGGGCAAGGTGGCTGATTACATTCCCGCGCTGGCCGACGTGCCGGCGCAGCAGTTGGGCATTGCGGTGTATGGCAACGATGGCACCTATCACTGCGCGGGCGATGCGCTGGAGCCGTTTTCGGTGCAGAGCATTTCCAAGGTGTTCAGCCTGGTTCAGGCGATCGGCCATTCCGGCGAAGCCATTTGGGAGCGTCTGGGTCATGAGCCGTCGGGCCAGCCGTTCAATTCGCTGGTGCAGCTGGAGTTCGAGCGCGGGCGGCCGCGTAATCCCTTTATCAATGCCGGCGCGCTGGTGATCTGCGACATCAATCAGTCGCGGTTCGCCGCGCCGACCTTGTCCATGCGCGATTTCGTACGGCGGCTGTCGGGTAATCCCAATGTGTTGATCGATGCCCGGGTGGCGGATTCCGAGTATCAATTCCGTGCACGCAACGCGGCCATGGCGTACCTGATGCAGTCCTTCGGCAACTTCCATAACGAGGTCGAGACCGTGTTGCGCAGTTATTTCAGTTGCTGTGCGCTGAAGATGAACTGCCTCGATCTGGCCCGGGCATTCTGCTTTCTGGCGAACAATGGCTTCTGCAAACACAGCGGTGAGCAAATCCTGACGCCGCGCCAGACCCAGCAAGTGAACTCGATCATGGCCACCAGCGGGCTGTATGACGAGGCCGGTAATTTCGCCTACCGCGTGGGGTTGCCGGGCAAGAGCGGGGTAGGGGGCGGAATCGTGGCGATCGTGCCGGGGCAGTTCACCGTGTGCGTGTGGTCGCCGGAGCTGAACGCTGCAGGGAATTCCCTCGCCGGAATGGCGGCGCTGGAGTTGCTGAGTTCGCGGATAGGCTGGTCCGTTTTCTGACAGCGGGGCTTCGTCGATTCACGTTTGGTGAGCTATTCAAAAGAGTGACCGATGCGCGTTGGTCGCTTTTCCGAAAAAGCTGAATCGAGCCGTGTCGAGGGCGAAGGGTTACCCGATACAATGACGTTTTGGCCCTGTCCAGTTCGAACCAGTCTGCGGGATGTGGATGCCGTGGCGATGTCGGGAGATCCGTTTGACTACTGTTCCAGTCGATCCTAGCGGCGATGAGCGCCTGTCTCACGTGCTGAATGCCAGTGAACGGCTGGTAATGGCGGAATCAGTGGACGAGGTCGTCGCCGTCCTCCGCGACGTGGCGCGTACCACCGTCGGCGCGGATGGCGTTGCGGTCGTCATTCAGCATGAGGGGCGCTGCGCTTATATAGCGGAGGATGCGGTTTCTCCGCTCTGGCAGGGCCAGACCTTCCCGGCCGATCACTGTGTTTCCGGGTGGGTCATGCGTCGCGGCGAGACCATTGCGATCCGAGACGTGCGGCTCGATCCCCGCATTCCCCAGGACGCCTACGCGCCGACCTTTGTTCGTAGCCTGGTCATGGCGCCCATCGGTCGACCTGTTCCGGTCGCGGCGCTTGGCGCTTATTGGTCGCAGGTCCGCAGTCACGACGACGACACGGTCAAACGCCTGGAAAGCCTGGCGCGTCTGGCAACCATCGCGATCGAAAATGCGCGCCTGACCCAGGCACGCAATCGCGCGGCTGCACTCGGGGCCGCCCAGAACCGCATCCTTGAACTGGCTGTTGAAGAAACACCGCTGAATGTCGCGCTGGACGCGATCGTCCGCGAGGTGGAGGCGCTGTCGCCGTCCCGTTTCCTGGGCAGCATCCTGCTCCTGAACGAGGAGGGCAGTCAGCTGCAGCATTGCGCCGGACCTGGCCTGCCCCTACCGTTTATCAACGCTGTCGAACACATCAATGTCGGCGCAGGTGCAGGTGCTGGCAGCACCATGACGACCCTGAACGCGCCGGCGTCGGGTTGCGACATCGAAAACGACCCGCATTGGGCCGGATTCAGGGCGCTGGCCGTCGAACACGGTTTGCACGTCTGCGGGTCCATACCGATCCGGTCGGCACAGGGCACCATGCTCGGCACGTTTGTCATGTATCACGCCGAGCTGAGCGAGCCGTTACCGGCGGATATCGAGATCGGTGATTTCGTGGTCAAAACGGTGGGACTGGTGGTGCACCGTGCGCGCGCCGAGGCCGCCATCCGAAGCAGCGAGGCGCGCTACCGTCAGATCGTCGAAGGCGCAGAGGACTTTGCGATCATCACCTTCGATGCGCGGGGAACGGTCACCGGTTGGAACATCGGCGCCCAGCGCATCGTCGGTTACCGGGCCGAGGAAGTCATCGGCCGCGACGGCGATCTGTTCTACACCGGTTCGGACCAGGCCGAGCACGTGTTCCAGGGCGAGCTCCAACTTGCCATGGAGCAGGGGCGAGCCGTCAACGAACGTTGGCACGTTGATAAAAGCGGTGAGCGCTTCTGGGGCTCGGGTTTGATGATGCCGCTGGCCTCGGATCAGGGCGGTTTTGTGAAAATCTTCCGTGACCGCACGGCCGAGCATCAGGCGGAAGCGGCGCTGCAGGAAAGCGCGGAGCGACTGAGCTTTTTTGATGAGCTCGACAGCCGCTTGCTTACCATCCGCCGGGCCGAAGACGCGATGCTCGTCGCGACCGAGTTGCTCGGGCGCAGGCTTGACGTGTCGCGCTGCGCCTACGCGGACGTCGACATCGACCATGACCGCTTCTGGATTCGCAGCGATTACAACGCGGCTGGCATCCAGAGCTCGGCAGGCACCTACAGCCTCGATCTTTTCGGCCCGCGGGCGGCGGCTGACATGCGCGAAGGCCGCACGCTGATCGTGCGCGACGTCGTCGCGGAGCTCGGCCCCAGCGAAGGCCTGGAGATGTTTCGGGGCATTGGCATCGACGCGATCATCTGCTGCCCGCTGGTCAAGAATGGCCGGCTGACAGCCATGATGGCGGTTCATCAAAATACGCCTCGCGACTGGTTGCCCGCTGAGGTCTTGCTGGTCCGGGAAGTCGTCGAGCGCTGTTGGGCGCATGTCGAGCGGGTGGGGGCTGAGATGCGCATGCGCGAGAGCGAGGAACGTCTGCGCCTTGCCGTCGAACACGCCGACATCGGTTTCTGGGATGTGGACATCGTTCACGACACGCTGATCTGGCCGTCCAGAACCAAAGCAATGTTCGGCATCCAGGCTGACGTGCCGGTCACGATCCAGGACTTTTACGACGGCTTGCACCCCGAGGACCGGGACGCCACGATCGAGGCATTCACGGCGGCCATCGACCCCCAACGACGCGCGCTTTATGACGTCGACTACCGCACCGTCGGCAGGGACGATGGCGTGATTCGCTGGGTGGCCGCCAAGGGGCGGGGCGTGTTCGACGGCGCCGGCCGCTGCCTGCGCGTCACCGGTACGGCGGTCGAGGTAACCGCCCGCAAGGACGCGGAGGAGGGGCTGCGTGAACTCAACGCCACGCTGGAAGGACGGATTGCCAAGGCCATCGCCGAGCGGGAAGAGGTCCAGGAGGCACTGCGCCAGAGTCAGAAGATGGAAGCCATGGGTCAACTGACCGGTGGCGTCGCCCATGACTTCAACAACCTGCTCACCCCGATCGTTGGCACCCTCGACATGCTCCAGCGCCGAGGCGTGGGCGGTGAGCGTGAACAGCGTTTGATCTCCGGCGCCGTGCAGTCAGCCGATCGCGCCAGGACGCTGGTGCAGCGGCTGCTTGCCTTTGCGCGCCGTCAGCCGCTGCAGCCGGTGTCGGTCGACGTGGCGAAACTGGTCAACGGCATGGGCGATCTCGTCGCCAGCACCACCGGGCCGCAGATCCGCGTCGTCGTCGATGCGCCTCCTGATTTGCCAGCCGCCATCGCTGACCCGAACCAGCTCGAAATGGCGCTTCTGAATCTCTCGGTGAATGCGCGCGACGCCATGCTTGAAGGCGGGACGATGCGGATCTCGGCGAGCACCGAGTGGGTGTGCAAGGGGCATCGCTCCAGGCTGCCGACCGGCGACTACCTCTGCCTGTCCGTTGCGGACACCGGCACTGGCATGGATGCCTCCACGCTCGCCCGGGCGGTGGAGCCGTTCTTTTCCACCAAGGGCGTCGGCAAAGGCACGGGCCTGGGGCTTTCGATGGTTCATGGCCTGGCATCCCAGTTGAACGGCGCACTGACGATTCAGAGCTCGCCGGGGCTGGGGACCAATGTCGAGCTGTGGCTGCCGCGCAGCATGAGCCTGCCGGCCGCGGCGTTGCGTACCGAAGAGGCCCCGGAGCGACGCTCCCTGCGCGGGATTGCGCTGCTCGTGGACGATGAAGAACTGGTGCGCGCCAGCACGTCGTACATGCTGGCCGATCTGGGCTACCGCGTGATCGAAGCCTCGTCGGGCGAGGAAGCCTTGCAACTGCTGGGCAGCGGGCAGCACGTCGATCTGATCGTCACGGACCACCTTATGCCGGGCATCAGTGGCACCGACCTGGCCAGACGGGTCAGAACCTCCCGGCCGGGGACGGCGATTTTGCTTGTATCGGGGTATGCCGAGCATGAAGGGCTTGATCCGGACTTGCCGCGCCTGACCAAACCGTTTCGCAAGAGCGAACTGGCGGCGAGTCTTGCCCAGCTTGGGCGCCAATCCTGAGACGGCGAGGTGGCCCGCGCACTTACCAAGCGCCGTAGAGGATCAGGGAATGAAGCTTAATGCCGCGACATAACCGCGTTATGAAAAGGTAATGCGGCGTGTTCGGGGTGTTGATGCAGGAAATATCTGATCGCTTGGGCCTCGCGGTCCACAACGCAGATGTTCACGCTGGGGCGCGGGACTGTGCACTCGCCCAGTGCCAGAAAGCCGCAGTCCATCACGCCGTAAACTGCAGCCGGTCCCGCGACATCCGAACAGTCGTAGACCATCTCACCCAGGTAGTTGATTTGCCCTCTGGTGACGCTGAAATGCAGAGGTTTGTAGTAGGGTCCCATCACCCCGCGCCGGTTACCCAGGCGGCTCACTTCATAGTCGCCCGCGGGTAGCCAAGCCGAGTAATCATCCTTGGGGCCCCAGCCGAAGATCTTGTCACTCTTGATATCACGAAACTCCAGATACGTTCCGTATGGACCACCTTCAAGCAGCGTGCCGACAACCAGGCCTGCGTTTTGCGCATTGTAGACGGGCGAATTCAACGCCATGTCCTCAGGCAATGACGAACAGCCCATCAGTGATGCAGTCAGACAAATTGCGAATATGTGCTGCGAGCCAAGCATTCAGTCAGTTCCCCAGGGAGACAGTTACACGTTTCGAATCAGGTATTACCGGCGCGCTGGACGGCGGCGACAGGCTTCATTAGCATGATGGCCCTTCGCCTACTTGTACATCAAGGACGATCCATCCCCATGTTCAGTTTTACCCCACAGCACCTCCGTGGCGTTGTAACTATTGCCGCACTTTTACTGGGCGGGTGCAGTTTCAACGGATCCTATCCGGATGCCAGTGAATCTGATTCTGCAAAGCTGCGCTTTATCAGCAGTAACGAAAACTCGACCCTCGATCTGTTCGACGCGGAGCATTGCGGCGGCCAGACAACCGGAATGCTCAATAATCTGTTTACCGCCAACACCCGGCGCCGAGCCGGCATGAGCATTGCTGCACCCGACGACGCCAAGGCTTATCTGGAAGTCCGCTTGCGGCCGGGCCATGAACTGTTCGCTCGAGCCAATACATTGGGCAGCGCCAGCGTGTGCACAGTGGGATTCAACTTTACGCCGCAAAGCGGCGGCGAGTACGAAGCAAACTTTCGCCACACAGGTAACACTTGCCAGGTCTCCCTTAGCCGACTGCGCCAGATTGATGGCAAGGTCATACGCTCGCCAATTGCGCTGACCTACAAAGGTGTGCCCGCCTGCGCCGGCCGCAGTCCGGTCTTCCCCAAGCCTGTCGAAGCACCGCCGCAATCTCCGGAGCGTGCGGCCTTGATCGCGCGAATCGTTGATGCAAGTGTTATCGCCAAGATGAAGTCTGATAACGACGACTCTTCTTCGTCCAGAGAAGCGCTGATCGGCACATCGCTGGAAGAACGCAAGCAGCGGCTCGGCTTCAAGCTGCCGGATATGTACTGGACTGAATATCACCAGAACCTGGAACAGTTCGCCGAAGATCAGATGGCTATCAAGGCGCGTGCGCTGGAGCTTTACAGGGATTACTACACGCGCAGTCTAGGCGTGCTTGAAACCCCTCAAATAGTCGAATTGTCGCCAGATGGGCCAACAGCCGACCGCAGCAAGGCGATGTCTACCAACAACGCCATGCTGGAGTACTACTACCGAACTTATCGAGAACTGGAAAAGGAAACATTGAGCGCGCATCAGGCACGCATGGCGGATCTGGACCAGCGTTTTGATGTGTGCAAGCGGTTCACGGGCTGCTGGCAAAATTAAATCCGCCCGGCCGGAAGTTTGTTCTGCGACCGGCCGTTTCAGACGAAAGTCGGCCTGTTGTAGGGTGTCACTTCAACACTGCCGGCGCCGACACGACATCGCAGACAACCGTCCGAAATTTCAGCGACGCCGCCGTTCTCTGCCATCATTCCCTCATCGCTTCAAACTGAGGGCATGCCATGTCTATCGGAGAACTGAAGATCAACGCCATTCGTCTCGTCGGTGGGGCCGCGGTGCTGGATTACCTCAATACCTGTGACGGCCGCCGCCCGGGCACGGGGCTGCGGGGGGTCGTCGACAAGCTGAGCAATCTGGAGGACATCGTCCACTGGTTCCGCCATGCCGGGCTGATTGACGATCAGGAGCATCAGCACTTCGTCGCGCTTGTACAGCGTTCGTCCTGGCACACGGTGACGGCGTTTGAGCAGTTGATCGATTTTCGCGAAACGCTGTATCGGGTGTTACTGCCCATGGCGCTGAACCGTAATCCTGAACCGGCCAGCCTCGAGGCGTTGAATCAGGCGCTGGCCGACACTGCCGACCAGCGCCTGCTGGTGTTGACGCCAGCGGGTGTGATCTGGCGCTGGCGTGTCGGTGAAGACCTGAGCTCGATGACGGCGGGGTTTATCGGTCGTCTCGCGGTGCAGGCGGCGGCGCTGCTCACCTCCTGCGATCTGACGCGTCTGCGGGCCTGCGCCACGCCGGACTGCGACTGGCTGTTTCTTGATACGTCGAAAAACGGACGCCGCCGTTGGTGCCAGATGAATGTCTGCGGGGCGCGGGAAAAGGTCAAAAGGGCAATGGCCGAGTCCTGAGCACCGGCGATGGTCACGCCTGCGGCAATTTGCGGCATAACGCCGGCAAAAAGCCAGGGAACCTGCC
>NZ_JBNNGV010000008.1:0-166469 GCF_050268485.1 Pseudomonas sp. NPDC078416
CTTGCCCGCGATCTGGCGCGGGCAAGCGCGCTCCTACAGTGGATTTTCGTTGGCCGGGATTTCAGCGTCATGCACAAAACCTGTGGGAGCCGGCTTGCTGGCGAAAGCGGTGTGTCAGTCGAAATGGACGGCACAGGTAGACCGCATTCGCGGGCAAGCGCGCTCCTACAGTAGATTTTCGTTGTCCGGGATTTCGGGGTCATGCAAAACCTGTGGGAGCTGGCTTGCTGGCGAAAGCGGTGTGTCAGTCGAAATGGACGGCACAGGTAGACCGCATTCGCGGGCAAGCGCGCTCCTACAGTGGATTTTCGTTGGCCGGGAGTTCGGGGTCATGCAAAACCTGTGGGAGCCGGCTTGCTGGCGAAAGCGGTGTGTCAGTCGAAATGGACGGCACAGGTAGACCGCATTCGCGGGCAAGCGCGCTCCTGCAGTGGATTTTCGTTGGCCGGGATTTCAGCGTCATGCACACAACCTATGGGAGCCGGCTTGCTGGCGAAAGCGGTGTGTCAGTCGAAATGGACGGCACAGGTAGACCGCATTCGCGGGCAAGCGCGCTCCTACAGGGGGGGTGAACGGTCAATCGTTACGCATCGCGCCGAAATACGCGCAACCGCGCTGAACCTGGCCATTGACCCGCAGTTCTGCGGTCAGGTGCTGCACCGAACCGTTCGACGGGTCCACACAGCGCAGCGGCGCGACGTAGAGCTCGACGTGTTGATTGTTGGCGTCGGTGATCAGGTTGAAGCGGCCTTCGGGCATCTGCTCTTCCATGTACGGCACGGCGAACGGCTCCTTACCTTCGCGCTCCAGCACCAGTCCCTTGCCGCTGGCGTTGAGGTTCCACTTCGGACCGTTGCCGCTGGCATGAATCGTCAGGCGCTTGAAGTTGGGGTCCTCGCAGGCACCGCTCGGGCGCTCGACGCGGTAGAGCTGGTAAATGTCGCCCTGACCGTCACTGCCCTGGGCCTTGCTCGCGACGAAGTTGCCGCGTACATCGGCGAACGCCTTGCCGTTCTTGTCGACCACCGAAGCGGCTTCCTGCAGGACGCCGGTATTGCCCTTGTCCGTCACTGCATAGCGGCGCTGTTCGTTGCACGGGGCGAAGAACAGTTTGCCGCCGTCACCGCTGAGGGTGCCCTGCATGCGGATCATGCCGGCCGTCGACACCTTGCTGTCACTGGACGACATGGGCATCAACTGGCAGCCGGCAAACAGGGGCAGCAAAGCGAACATCAGGGCAGAACGAGCAGCGGACATGGGGCGGTCTCCAGACAAGTGCCGCCACGTTACTCAGCCTGCGCGCTCATCACAAGGGGCGATTAGCCCACGCGATACGTCTGTCCGGTTTGTAGCCCTTCGACACTTTTTGCGTACGCCAATGCGACATCCGCTGCCGGAACCGGCTTGAAGCCGCGAAAGTACGGCGCGTAGCTGCCCATGGCTTCAACCAGCACGTTGGGGCTGACCGAATTGACGCGCATGCCCCGCGGCATCTCGATGGCGGCGGCGCGCACGAAGGCGTCAATGGCACCGTTGACCAGGCTGGCAGACGCCCCGGTGCGAATCGGATCGACGCTGGTAATGCCGGTGGTGAAGGTGAAGGACGCGCCGTCGTTGGCGAACTCCCGACCGATCAGCAACAGATTGACCTGCCCCATCAGCTTGTCGCGCAGGCCCAGGGCGAATGAGTCGGCATTCATCTCGCCGAGCGGCGCGAAGGTGACATTGCCGGCGGCGCAAATCAATGCGTCGAAAGGGCCTGTCCGTTCGAATAGTTTGCGGATCGAGTCGCTGTCACTAATATCGACGTGCTCGTCTGCGCCGGTTCTGCCGATGCGAATGACCTCATGGCGTGGCGCCAACTCTTTCTCGATCGCCGAGCCGATGGTGCCATTGGCGCCGATCAATAGAATTTTCATGATGCGGTTTTCTCCTGGTATGGATCAGGTGCTCAGTCTGAGTCGCCTTTTCCCGCTGAAACAGGGGCTAAACGGCAATCCCGGTTTGTCAGAAAGGAAACAATCATGAGCGAAATGGACGACCTGGCCGCGTTCGCGATGCTGGTGGAGGCCAACAGCTTCACCCTGGCCGCGCAATGGCTGGACACCAGTACCAGCCAACTGTCCAAGCGCATCAGCAAACTGGAAAAAAACTTCGGCGTGACGCTGCTCCATCGCACCACCCGCAGCCTGACGCTGACCTCGGCGGGCGCCATTCTCTTGCCCGAGGCCCGCGCGTTGCTGGCCCAACGCGACCGCGTCCGCGACGCGATGGCCTACCTGAGCGAAAGCCTGATCGGCACCGTGCGCCTGACCGTGCCGGTGTCATTGGGGGAAACCTTCTTCGAAGGCCTGCTTACCGAGTTCGCCCACACCTATCCCGACGTGCAGGTGGAACTGGACCTCAACAACCATTTCCGCGATATGCGTCGGGACGGCTTCGACCTGGGCATACGTTCAAGCGTGGGCATCGACGAGCGCCTTGTGGCCAAGCCGTTGCTGTCGTTACAGGAACTGACCTGCGCCAGCCCTGAGTACCTCGCCAAAAATGGCACCCCGCACACACCGGAAGAACTGCGCGTGCACCGCTGCCTGCTCAACAGCCACCACACCGGCCGCGAATCCTGGGGCTACCACCAGAAACATGAACTGACCCGCGTCAACGTCCGCGGCACCTTCGCCAGCAACCACTACGGCCTCCTGAAAAAAGCCGCCCTGGTCGGCGCCGGCATCGCCCGTTTGCCGTCGTACATGGTGTATGAAGAATTGAAAGACGGGCGGCTGCACGGGTTGCTGCGTGATTACCAGACGCCGGTTTCGTCCCTCTACCTGGTTCACCCCTTCGAAGGACGACTGCCGAGGCGGGTGCAAGTCATGGCGGATTATTTGAGCAAGTGGTTCGAGCGCAGCACGGCGGCGCTGGAAAAGCTCTGACAGTTAGACGTAATTCGCCCTGATAGAACGGGGACAGAGCTGACGCAGAGCGTCAAGGGATGCATTCCCACGCGGAGCGGGGGAACGATCAGGCACCGCAGGCCCGTAGGAGCCGGCTTGCTGGCGAACGCGTCTATTCAGACGATGCAATCGTGGATGACACACCTCGTTCGCCAGCAAGCCGGCTCCTACAGAGGAATGCATTCCGCCAGTAACACCGCCCACACCTGTAGGACCGGCTTCAGCCGGGAAGCTTCTGATCTGCTCCTGATCTGCTCCTGATCTGCTTCTGATCTTCAAACACAAGACGCCCAGACACCACAAAACGCGACTTGGGTGCAGGCTGAACGCAGGTTTCGCGGAGTGGGCCGAGCCGCAGGGATGCGGCGAGAGCGCCGTCAGGGCATGGATGCCCGTTCGGCGCGGGCCCACGGAGCGAGACCGGAGTGAAGGAACCCGACGAAGTCGGGCCCAACCAGGAGCAGGCACCCTTGGTTACTTGGGGATGGTGCGACTTTCGACTTTTCCAAGTAACTCGCCGAAGGCGAAACCCGAGGCCGTTAGGCCGACGCTCCTGATCTTGCTTGAGATTCAACCGCCGAGATAAGCATCTCGCACTTTCGGATCAACCAGCAACTCCGCCCCCGACCCCTGCATCACCACCCGGCCATTCTCCAGAACATACGCACGATCAGCGATCTTCAACGCCTGATTCGCATTCTGCTCCACCAGAAACACCGTCACCCCATCCCGCCGCAACTGCTCAACAATCTCGAAAATCTGCTGAATAATAATCGGCGCCAGACCCAGCGAAGGCTCATCCAGCAACAACAGCTTCGGCTTGCTCATCAACGCACGCCCGATCGCCAGCATCTGCTGCTCACCGCCCGACATCGTCCCGCCGCGCTGATTGAAACGCTCCTTCAAACGCGGAAACAACTCAAGCACCTTATCCATCTGCACCTGATAATCGGCCTTGTCGGTAAAGAACCCGCCCATCGACAGATTCTCCTCCACCGTCAGACGCGCGAATACACGACGGCCCTCCGGCACCACCGCAATACTCTTGCGCATGATCACCGACGACTCCAGACCGACCAGCTCCTCACCCATATAGCGGATGCTGCCGCTGTGCGCGCGCGGCGAACCGCACAGCGTCATCAACAGCGTCGACTTGCCCGCGCCGTTGGCGCCGATCAGCGTGACAATCTCACCCTGCTGCACATCGATGCTGACACCGTGCAACGCCTGGATCTTGCCGTAGAACGTGGAAACGTTATCGAACTGCAGCATTTACGCTTCCCCCAGATAGGCTTTGATCACTTCAGGATTGTCACGGATCTGCTCGGGCGTGCCATCCGCCAGCGGCGTGCCCTGATTGATCACCACGATGTGGTCGGAAATGCTCATGACCAGCTTCATGTCGTGCTCGATCAGCAACACCGTCGCGTTGTGCTCGTTGCGCAACACGCCGATCAGCGCTTTCAAGTCTTCGGTTTCTTTCGGGTTCAGACCGGCCGCCGGTTCGTCGAGCATGAGGATGCGCGGGCGCGTCATCATGCAGCGGGCGATTTCCAGACGGCGTTGCTGACCGTAGGCCAGCGTGCCGGCAGGACGGTTGGCGAACGCCTTCAGATCCACCGCTTCGAGCCAGTGTTCGGCATATTCCATCGCCTCGCGCTCGCTCTTGCGGTACGCGGGAGTCTTGAACAGGCCGGACAGGAAGTTGGTGTTGAGGTGGCGATGCTGGGCCACCAGCAGGTTCTCCACCGCCGTCATTTCCTTGAACAGGCGCACGTTCTGGAACGTACGCACCACGCCTTTACGGGCGATTTCATGGCCAGCCAGGCCTTGAATAGGCTCGCCGTCCAGCAGAATCGTCCCGGAGGAGGGTTTGTAGAAGCCCGTCAGGCAGTTGAACACGGTGGTCTTGCCGGCGCCGTTCGGGCCGATCATCGACACAACCTGTTTCTCGTGGACGGTCAGACCGACGCCGTTGACAGCCAGCAGACCGCCAAAGCGCATGCACAAGCCGGACGCTTGCAGAAGTGGACGGCTCATCAGCGCTCCCCCTTGAGTTTCATGACGGGACGCTGCATCGGCAGGAAGCCCTGAGGACGCCAGATCATCATCAGCACCATCAAGGCGCCGAAGCCGAGCATCCGGTATTCGCTGAATTCGCGAAGCAGTTCAGGCAACAGGATCATCACGACCGCGGCGAGGATCACGCCCAGCTGCGAGCCCATACCGCCCAATACCACGATGGCGAGGATGATCGCCGACTCCAGAAAGGTGAACGACTCCGGCGTGATCAAACCCTGACGCGCGGCGAAGAAACTGCCGGCGAAACCGGCGAATGCAGCGCCGAGGGTGAAGGCCGACAGCTTGATGATGGTCGGATTCAGGCCCAGCGCGCGGCAGGCGATTTCGTCTTCACGCAGGGCTTCCCAGGCGCGGCCGATGGGCATGCGCAACAACCGGTTGATCACGAACAGCGCCAACAGCGCCAGCAGCAGGGCGATCAGGTAGAGAAAGATCACCTTGTTGATGGAGTTGTATTGCAGGCCGAAATATTCGTGGAACGTCTGCATGCCCTCAGCAGCCTTGCGTTCGAACGACAGCCCGAACAGTGTTGGCTTTTCGATGTTGCTGATGCCGTTGGGGCCGCCGGTGATGTCGGTCAGGTTACGCAGGAACAGGCGAATGATTTCACCGAAACCCAGCGTCACGATGGCCAGATAGTCGCCGCGCAGCCGCAGGACCGGGAAGCCCAGCAGGAAGCCGAAGGTGGCCGAAGCCAGCCCCGCCAGCGGCAGGCAGATCCAGAAACCGAAGCCGAAGTAGTGCTGCAGCAGGGCGTAGGTGTACGCGCCCACGGCGTAGAAGCCGACGTAGCCCAGGTCGAGCAGACCCGCCAGACCGACGACGATGTTCAGGCCCAGGCCGAGCATCACGTAGATCAGGATCAGGGTCGCGATGTCCACCGCGCCGCGCGAGCCGAAGAATGGCCACACCAGCGCAGCAACCACCAGCGCGCCGAGGAACCAGCGTTGGGTCGAGGGCAGGGTCAGAAAGTTGCTGGTCTTGTCCGACATCAGTTGTTTCTGCGGGCGCGAACGCCACATGGCGCTGATCTGTTCGTTGAACAGCACGCGCAGGAACATCAGCAATGCCGCGGCGAAAATCACCAGCACGGTGGTGGTGCTGGCGCCGACCACCGCGAGGTTGATCCCGACGATGTCCAGTTTGAGCCCGAGGATCGGGTAAGCGACGGCCAGCACCAGCACTGCGCTGAAGAGGGCCGATTTGAGATTCCTGGTCATACTTTTTCAACCTCCGGACGGCCGAGCAGGCCGGTTGGCCGGAACAACAACACCAATACGAGAAGACCGAACGCCACCACATCCTTGTACTGGTCGCCAAAGATGTCGGCGCCGAAGGCTTCGGCGATGCCCAGCACCAGACCGCCGAGCATCGCGCCCGGGATACTGCCGATGCCGCCCAATACTGCTGCGGTGAAGGCTTTGATGCCGACGAGGAAACCGGCGTTGGGGTTGATCACGCCGTACTGCATGCTCAGCAGGACCGCCGCGACCGCCGCCAGGGCGGCGCCGATGACAAAGGTCAGGGCGATGATGTTGTTGGTGTTGATCCCCAGCAGGTTGGCCATCTTGATGTCTTCGGCGCAGGCGCGGCAGGCGCGACCCAGGCGAGAGCGGGAGATGAACCAGGTCAGACCGAGCATGGCCACCAGCGTGACGACGAAGATGAGGATCTGCATGTACGAGATCACCACTTCATGGCTGCTGCCGGGGCCGAAAACGAAGTTGCCGGGAATGAGGTTGGGGATCGACTTGTCTTTCGAGTCCTGCGACAGCAGCACGGTGTTCTGCAGGAAAATCGACATGCCGATGGCGGAAATCAGAGGGATCAAACGGTTGCTGCCGCGCAGCGGGCGATAGGCAACTCGCTCGATGGCGTAGCCGTAGGCACTTGTCACCACAATACTCGCGACGAAGGCTGCGGTAATCAGCAGGGGCAGGCTGTCCAGGCCAAGCATGGTCAGACCGGCCAGGGCGATAAACGCCACATACGACCCGATCATGTACACCTCGCCGTGGGCGAAGTTGATCATGCCGATGATGCCGTAAACCATGGTGTAGCCGATGGCAATCAAGGCGTAAGTGCTGCCAATGGTCAAGCCATTAACCAGCTGTTGAAGAAAGTGATAGAGATCTATCGGCATTGCTGAGTGCTCCTAAAAACCTGCCTGGTGTTTCACTGGTGAAGTCTTTTCCCGCTCGCGCGTCGTGATCTACGTCCGCGTCCGGCACGAGCCCAGTGGTTCACTGGTGCGGTTTCAAGATGTTCAGGGGTCGGAATTCTTGTGAAATTCGCTGCCCGGCTAAAACAAAGCCCACTGCGGTTGCAGTGGGCTTCGGGTAAGCATGAAGGCTGCGTTATTTCACAGGGGCTTCAGTCTTGGTGCCATCTTTGTGCCAGGTGTAAACGACGAATTTGAAGTCTTTCAGGTCACCCTTGGCGTCGAAGGACAGATCACCGGTAGGGGTTTTGAAGGTACCGGCGTGGATGGCGGCGGCCACTTTGGCGGTGTCTTCGGACTTGGCGGTCTTGATCGCGTCGGCGATCACTTCCACGGCAGCGTAGGCCGGGAACACGAACGGACCACTCGGGTCTTCTTTCTTCGCGGCGAATGCATCAACCAGCGCCTTGTTGGAAGGATCCTGGTCGAAGGATTTCGGCAGTGTTACCAACAGACCTTCGGACGCGTCCTGAGCAATCTGCGAGATGGAAGCGTTGCCTACGCCTTCCGGGCCCATGAAGCCGGCTTTCAGGCCTTTTTCCTGTGCCTGACGCAGGATCAGACCCAGCTCAGGGTGATAGCCGCCGTAGTAGACGAAGTCGACGTTGGCTTGCTTCATCTTGGCGATCAGCGAGGAGAAGTCCTTGTCGCCAGCGTTGATGCCTTCGAACATAGCGACTTTCACGCCGTCTTTTTCCAGGGTCTGTTTCACGGCGGTGGCGATGCCTTCACCGTATTGCTGCTTGTCGTGAATGACCGCAACGATCTTCGGCTTGACCTGCTTGGCGATGTACTCGCCAGCGGCCGGGCCCTGGGCGCTGTCCAGACCGATGGTGCGGAAAATCAGTTTGTAACCACGGGCAGTGATTTCCGGGCTGGTGGCCGCCGGGGTCACCATGATGATGCCTTCGTCTTCGTAGATGTCCGAAGCAGGCTGAGTGGAGCTGGAGCAGAGGTGACCGACCACGAACTTGACGCCGTCATTGACCACTTTGTTGGCGATGGCGACCGCTTGTTTCGGGTCGCAGGCGTCATCGTATTCAACGGCTTCAAGCTTCTTGCCGTCCACGCCGCCTTTGGCGTTGATCTGCTCGATGGCCATCTTGGCGCCGCTGAACTGCATGTCGCCGTATTGGGCCACAGCACCGGTTTTCGGGCCGGCGATGCCGATCTTGATGGTGTCAGCTGCGAACGAGTGACTGGCAACCCCCGCCAGAACCAGTGCGGCAAACAGCTTGGAAATCTGATTAATACCCTTAGTCATGATGCTCCACTCTTGCGTTATCGTTTTTATAATCCTGACGGCCAAAGCTGCAGGACCGGATTGAATCTCCAGGCCGCACCCCCAGCAACTGTACCGGAACAGTTTAGAGCGCCGGTCGAGCGCTTGAATAGCTGGCTGCGGGGGACAAAACCTGTGGATGTCGCTTAATCGACAGAAAGATACACAATCAAGCCGGCTGATTTGCCCTGTGGATCGACGAACCGGTCGGCTTGCGCGAACTCCCCTGCAATCAACCACTTGAATCCGGGTTTGTCAGTACGGAAGGCAGCGCTATCATTGCGCCGATTTCCAATACGGTGAAAACCCATGACGCAAGAACCTAGCACCCTCTATGCCAAACTGCTCGGCGAAACCGCTTCGATTACCTGGAAAGAATTGCAACCGTTCTTTGCGAAGGGTGCCCTGTTGTGGGTCGAGCCAACGCTGGATTTGATCGCCGTGGCGCAGGCATTTGCCGAGAACAGCGAGGCGCAGGTGGCGGCATGGGTGGCGAGCGGGGAGGTCGGCAAGGTCTCTGAATCAAAGGCCCTGGATCTTCTGGAGCGCGATCCGCCGTTGTGGGCTGTCGTCGTCGCGCCCTGGGTGTTGATCCACGAAAGGGCGTGACGCTGTTCGCTGCTCGATAATGGTGCGCAAAATGATGGCAAAGTGAGTAGGGCGGTAACTCCCAGTGTGTCGCCGGTAGCGGAAACTCTCACCGACCGCGTGCTTGATGTGCAGGCAGCGGGAGATCCCTGGTGGATTATCTGGCGAGTCTTACATGGGCCGGTATCAGCGGGGCGAATGTTCACAGACAGGCCGCGATGGGGTGACTAGATTTCCTGCAAAGCGGGGCGTTAACCGGGACAGCCCCTATAACAAGAAAGAGATCGCCCCATGGATCAATCGACTCAGGCAAGGAACGCTTGGCGCGTTCTGTTTCTGCTGTTTCTGGCCAACCTGTTCAACTTCTTCGACCGCACGATACCCGCGATCATCATCGAACCCATTCGCAAGGAATGGCTGCTGAGCGATTTTCAGCTCGGCATCATCGGCACCGCGTTCACGCTGGTCTACGCCGTAGCCGGTTTGCCGTTGGGGCGCATGGCTGACAACGGCTCGCGGCGCAAATTGATGGGTTGGGGCCTGGCGGTGTGGAGTGGGCTGACGGCGGTGAATGGCCTGGTCGGCAGTTTTTGGGGGTTTTTGCTGGTGCGGATGGGTGTAGGGATTGGCGAGGCGAGCTATGCGCCAGCGGCCAACTCGTTGATCGGCGACCTGTTCCCGGCCCACCGCCGCGCCCGGGCCATGGGCATTTTCATGCTCGGCCTGCCGCTGGGGCTGCTGCTGGCGTTCTTCACCATCGGCGCGATGGTGCAGGCGTTCGGCAGTTGGCGCGCGCCGTTTTTTATCGCCGCGGTGCCGGGACTGGTGCTGGCAGTGTTCATGTTCTTCATTCGCGAGCCGGCCCGGGGCGCCGCTGAAAGCGTGGCCATTTCCCAGGAGAAAATTGATCGGCCGATCCGCCGCGTGCTGTCGATTCCTACGTTTCGCTGGCTGGTGCTCGCCGGACTTGCGTTCAACTTCGCCACCTACGCCTGCAACTCGTTCATGGTGCCGATGCTGCAGCGCTACTTTTTATTGCCCTTGCAGGATGCCGCGATGGCCACCGGCATGATCGTCGGCGTGACCGGGCTCGTAGGACTGACCCTCGGCGGCTGGGTGGCGGACAAGCTGCATCAACGCTGGAGCAACGGCCGCTTGATGTTTGCCGCCATGAGCATGGTGGTCGCGACGTTGTGTACCGGTTATGCGCTGCACGCCGGGCGCATCGAGATCGGCGTGTTCGTCGGGGTGTTCAGCCTCGGCTGGCTGTTCTCCTACAACTTCTATACCTGCGTTTACACCGCGATTCAGGACGTGGTGCAGCCCCGGCTGCGCGCGACGGCCATGGCGTTGTTTTTTGCCGGTCTGTATCTGTTGGGTGGCGGCCTGGGTCCGGTGGTGGTGGGCCTGCTGTCGGACCATTTTGCCCACTCGGCGATGTACGCCGCGCAGGTTGAACAGATGACCGAGCCGTTCAAGGCGGTGGGGCTGCACGATGCGATGTATTTGATACCGGTGGCGTTGTTTTTCGTGTTGGTGTTTCTGGTGCGCGCGTCGAAGTGCTTCAGCGCTGATGCGCAGCGGATGCGCGAGGGGATGGTGGCGGATGAGCCGGTGGGGCAGGGGGTGAAACCGTCGGTGGCGTAGATGTCAGGTGGAGTGCGGACCTGTAGGAGCGTGGCTTGTCCCGCGATCGACCGGGAACCGGTCGCATACACAGCACATTCGGTGTGTCTGACACACCGCACGCCACGTAGGGTTTTGCTTGTGCTTCGCACAAGGTCGCGGGACAAGCCACGCTCCTACAGGTTTTGTGTTCGCCGCAGATTCGCGGCGAACCTTTTTACCCCGCCACCAGCACCCGAATCGCTTCCAGACGCAGCGCGGCTTTTTCCAGCATGGCCAGGCCCTGCTCACGTTGCTCACGCAGCGCCGCCAGTTCGCTGTCGCGGACCGTCGGGTTGACCGCTTGCAGGGCAGTCAGGCGTGCCAGTTCTTCTTCAGTGTCTGCCGCCAGACGTCGCTGGGCTTCCGCCACTCGTTCAGTGTGCTTGGGCGCGATCTTGCTTTCAGCAGCGTTGATCTGCGGGTTGAGCACGTCGCGCTGGGCCTGAATGAACTTGTTGGCGCTGGCCCGGGGCACGCTCTCCAGCTGATCGTTCAGTGTGGTGAAGGACACGCGGCCCGACAGGTCGTTGCCGTTGCCGTCCAGCAGGCAACGCAGCGCCGCCGGCGGCAGGTAACGCCCCAGTTGCAGCGAGCGCGGCGCGACTACTTCACTGACGTACAGCAATTCCAGCAACACGGTTCCGGGTTTCAGCGCCTTGTTCTTGATCAGTGCGACGGCGGTGTTGCCCATCGAGCCGGACAGCACCAGGTCCATGCCGCCCTGCACCATCGGATGTTCCCAGGTGATGAACTGCATGTCTTCGCGGGCCAGCGCCTGATTACGGTCGTAGGTGATGGTGACGCCTTCGTCGTCGCCCAGCGGGAAGCTGGCGTCGAGCATTTTCTCGCTCGGCCGCAGGATCAACGCGTTCTCCGAGTGGTCCTCGCTGTCGATGCCGAACGCGTCGAACAGGGTTTCCATGTAGATCGGCAGGGTGAACTGATCGTCCTGCTCGAGGATGGCTTCGACCAGCGCCTCACCTTCGCCCGCGCCGCCGGAGTTCAGCTCCAGCAGACGGTCGCGGCCAGTGTGCAATTCGCTTTCCAGGCGCACGCGCTCGTTGCGAGCCTCGGTCACCAGCGCCTGCCAGTCGTCCTCGTCGCCGCCTTCCAGCTGCGGCAACAGGCGCGGGCCGAACGTGTGTTGCAGCGCGTTGCCGGTCGGGCAGGTGTTGAGGAATGCGTTAAGCGCTTCGTGATACCACTGGAACAGCCGCTCTTGCGGGCTGGTTTCCAGATAGGGAACGTGCAGCTCGATGATGTGCTTCTGGCCGATCCGGTCCAGACGCCCGATACGCTGCTCCAGCAGGTCCGGGTGCGCAGGCAGGTCGAACAGCACCAGATGATGGGAGAACTGGAAGTTGCGGCCTTCACTGCCGATTTCCGAACAGATCAGCACCTGGGCGCCGAACTCTTCGTCGGCGAAGTACGCCGCCGCGCGGTCACGCTCGAGGATGTTCATGCCTTCGTGGAAGACCGTCGCCGGGATGCCGGATCGCACGCGCAGGGCGTCTTCCAGGTCCATCGCGGTTTCGGCGTGGGCGCAGATGACCAGCACCTTCACGCGCTTGAGCATTTTCAGCGTGTCGATCAGCCATTCAACGCGCGGATCGAAGCGCCACCAGCGCTCTTCTTCGCTGAGCTCGCTCTGGGCCTGGAAGCTGACTTCCGGGTACAGGTCGGCGTGCTCACCAATTGGCAGTTCGAGGTATTCGGACGGGCAGGGCAGGGGATACGGGTGCAGTTTACGCTCCGGGAACCCTTGCACGGCGGCGCGGGTGTTGCGGAACAGCACGCGGCCGGTGCCGTGACGGTCGAGCAGTTCACGGATCAGGCGGGCACTGGCTTCGGCGTCGCCGGCGGCAACAGCGCTCAGCAGCGCTTCGGCTTCGGCGCCGAGGAAACCACGGATGGTCTCGTTGGCCTTGGGCGACAGCGTGCCTTTATCCAGCAGCTCCTGAACGGCTTCAGCGACCGGGCGATAGTTTTCGCTCTCGGCGCGGAAGGCGTGCAGGTCGTGAAAGCGGTTCGGGTCCAGCAGGCGCAGACGGGCGAAGTGGCTGTCCTGGCCGAGCTGTTCGGGGGTTGCCGTGAGCAGCAGCACGCCGGGAATCACTTCGGCCAGTTGCTCGACCAGCGAGTACTCGCGGCTGGCCTTTTCTTCGTGCCAGACCAGGTGGTGGGCCTCGTCGACCACCAGCAGGTCCCAGCCCGCCGCGAACAGCGCGTCCTGGGCCTTTTCGTCTTCAACCAGCCATTCCAGCGACACCAGCGCCAGCTGCGTGTCTTCGAACGGATTGCTGGCATCGCTCTCGATGAAGCGTTCGGCATCGAACAGCGCGACCTGCAGGTTGAAGCGGCGGCGCATTTCCACCAGCCACTGATGCTGCAGGTTTTCCGGCACCAGGATCAGCACGCGGTTGGCGCGGCCCGACAGCAACTGGCGGTGGATGACCAGGCCGGCCTCGATGGTTTTACCCAGCCCCACTTCGTCCGCCAGCAAGACCCGCGGCGCGATACGGTCAGCGACTTCGCGAGCGATGTGCAACTGGTGCGCGATCGGTTGCGCGCGCACGCCGCCCAGGCCCCACAGCGAGGACTGCAGCTGGCGGCTGGTGTGTTCGAGGGTGTGATAACGCAGGGAGAACCACGGCAGGGGGTCGATCTGCCCGGCGAACAGGCGGTCGGTGGCCAGGCGGAACTGAATGAAGTTCGACAGCTGGGTTTCCGGCAGGGTCACGGGCTGGTTCTGCGCGTTGAGGCCGTGGTAGACCAGCAGGCCGTCGACGTCGTCGACTTCGCGGACGGTCATCTTCCAGTTTTCGAAGTGGGTGATGGTGTCACCCGGCGAGAAGCGCACCCGCGTCAGCGGCGCATTGCGCAAAGCATACTGGCGCGTGTCGCCAGTGGCCGGATAGAGCACGGTCAACAAGCGGCCGTCCTGAGCCAGAACGGTGCCCAAACCCAGCTCGGCTTCGCTGTCGCTAATCCAGCGTTGCCCCGGTTGATACTGCTGCGACATGCTGCCTGACTCCCGCCTTGAAAAAGCCGACTATGTTAACGGAACAAGGCGCCCAGGCCAAAGCCACATTGTAAAAACGCCCGGATTTATTGGGTGGCGCGCCTGAGGCGGGCACTTGCTGGGAAAAACATAGTCGAAACTCGCGCTTGAATCGGCTCAAGTCGACGAAACGGCAGCCGACAGCTTGATAACAGGAGACCATTACCATGCTGCCACCGCTGATCCCACTGAGCGCGGCCCCCGTGACTTCGCAGCTGGACCCGGTCAAACCCAACCCGGACATCCCGCCGGTAACGCCGATTCAAAAGAGTTCGAGCGAAACCAACATCGACATGGGCGAACGTGACCGTGAGCAGGCCGAAGTGCTGCTGCGCAAGGAGCAACGCCGCCATCAACGCCGCCGCAGCGACCGGCGCGTGGTTGACCGCCATCCCGATCTTGAAGAAGGCCCGGCCATTCCCGGGGATTTCCTCAATGCCGACGACACGGTACCAGTGGTGCCGATCATCGACGACGAGCCGCGTCAGGGTTTGTGGGTCGACCTGAAGGTCTGAGGCGCTGGTCAGCGCCGCCTCGATTGCGCATTATTGGCGGCAACAGGTATTCACGAGCGATACGCGATGAGCGATGACGAAAAACTGGTAGACCTGAGTGCCGAACGCGCCAAACGTGTTCACGACCTCAATGACAAACGGCTGAACGAAGTCCGTAGCGCTTTCGAGCAGGCCATGCCGTTGGGCAAGGGCAAGAAGAAAGCCAAGAGCAAACCGAAAAAACGCTGATCCCGCCTTCCGTTCATCCCCCGTCTGCCGGCCGCTGTTTGCGATTCACGCCGGCATTGACCTGAGTCAATTACCCACGCGACGCCTCTGGTTAGTCTGCGCCCATCAAACAGGCTCGGGCAGAAGGAGTGCGCATGTTTCTCGACCACGCAGTGATAGCCGGCGTCATGACGGTAGGGCTGACGATGGTGATTTATTCGAGCGTCGGACTGTTCATCTGGAAAGACTCACCCCGGCGCGGCAAACGCTGAGTCTTCAATAAAAAGAGCACGCAAGGCATTTTGGGCGACGTCGGTTGCCCATTTTTTTTTGCGTGCTGATTGCTCATTTGCGGCGGGTCAGTGTGGGTGAAAGCCGGCTCAACCTAGGGTGATGGGCGGCAACTCGGCCAGGGTCACGGTCTGCAGCTTGCGCGGCGCGAGGATTTCGGCCTCGCCATCCACCACCAGTTCGTCGTTCTGGTTGAACACGCGAGTGGCGATGCGCACGCGGAATTTCGGCAGTTTCTCAAGGATTTCCAAGCGCACGGTCAAGGTGTCGCCGATCTTCACCGGCTTCTGGAAGGTCATCTGCTGGCCCAGGTAAATCGTGCCCGGGCCAGGCAGTTCACAGGCCACCGCCGCGCTGATCAATGCGCCGCTGAACATGCCGTGGGCGATGCGATCCTTGAACATGCTTTTGGCCGCGAACTCGGCGTCCAGGTGCACCGGGTTGCGGTCGCCGGACATCTCGGCAAACAGCTGGATGTGACGCTCCTCGACGGTTTGGCTGTAGCTGGCGGTCTGGCCGACTTCAAGGGCTTCGTACGGCGTGTTGGTGACTTGGGTCATGGGGTGTCCTGTGACAGTTGGGAAAGATGAACCACTGACGTCATTCGCTGCGGCGCGGCCTTGACTGCTGCAGCGCTTGTTCAAGCCAGGCAAGCAGGTCACGGGTGACTTCTTCACGGTTGATCTCCAGAAAGATCTCGTGACGCGCCTGCGGATAGACCTTCAGCGTAACAAACGGGTGGTTGGTGCCGCTCAGAGCGTCGGCCAGATGCGTGAGACGCTTGCCATCGCTCACCGGATCACATTCACCCCCGATAATCAGGATCGGCAGCCCGGGATCGATCTGCGCCAGGTTCGAACGCTTGCTGATCTGCTGCAGGCCACCGAGCAGGTCCATCCACAACTGATTGGTGCAGCGAAAGCCACACAGCGGGTCGTTGCTGTACGCGTCAACCTCGGCCGGGTCTCGGTTGAGCCAGTCATAGCAGGTGCGCGCAGGCTTGAAGCGTTTGTTGAACGAACCGAACGACAGGTGTTCGATCAACGCGCTGCGCCCGGTCGGCCCTTGCCGCCAGCGTTCAATACGGGCGACCAGCGCTGCCGAGCGGTAGAACGTGACCGGGTGGTAATTCGAGCCGCTGAGGATCGCGCCCTGCAAACTGGCGCTGTGGTGCAGCAAATACCCCTGGGCGATGTAGCTGCCCATGCTGTGACCGACCAGGAACACCGGCACGCCCGGATGGCGCACCGCAATCGACGCCTTCAGCGTGGCGAGGTCGCCGACCACTTTGTTCCAGCCGTCTTGATCGGCGTAATGACCCAGGGTGCCGTACGAGGCTGAATGGCCATGGCCCCGTTGATCGGCGGCATACAAGGCGAAACCTGCCCGCATCAATGCCATGCCCAGTCCGTCGTAGCGCCCCGCGTGTTCAGCCATGCCGTGGGAAAGCAGGATCACCGCCCGGGCATTGCCCATCGGCCTCCAGGCATGCACATAGAGACGACTGTGGTCTTGAGCGTCCAGCCAAAAAGCTTCGTGTTCCATCGCGTTTTCCTGGCCCCTGTAAAAAGTTGTCTCAAAAAACGCAGTGGCGAGCGCTTTGCTTGAGTGTATAGCGGTAGCCGGATGGCAGGCTGGTTACCCGCAAGATTCACACCGGTGATGACGTGTCGGCGACTATTTGCCTTCTATGCCATAGCTGCTAACGTCCGGCAAACGCCCGTTTAAATACCACGGGGCCAGTACACTCAGGTAAGAGGATAAAAACAACATGCAACCTGAATTCTGGAACGACAAGCGTCCCGCTGGCGTTCTTTCTGAGGTGGACCTGCAGGCGTACACATCGGTGGTCGAGGTGTTCGAGCGCAGTTGCCGTCAGTACGCCGATCGGCCGGCCTACAGCAACATGGGTGTCACCCTGAGCTACGCCGAGCTTGAGCGCCAATCGGCGGCGTTCGCCGGTTACCTGCAACAGCAGACTGACCTCAAACCCGGCGACCGCATCGCCGTGCAGATGCCCAACCTGATCCAGTACCCCATCGCCGTATTCGGTGCCATGCGCGCCGGTCTGATCGTCGTCAACACCAACCCGCTGTACACCGCCCGGGAGATGCGCCACCAGTTCAAGGATTCCGGCGCGCGTGCATTGGTCTATCTCAACGTCTTCGGCAAGAACGTGCAGGAAGTGCTGCCGGACACCGACATTCAGTACCTGATCGAAGTGAAGATGGGCGACATGCAGTCGGCGGCCAAAGGCTGGCTGATCAACACGGTGGTCGAGAAGGTCAAGAAACTGGTGCCGGCGTACCACTTGCCCCAGGCGATCCCCTTCAAACGTGTGCTCAAGCTCGGCAGGGGCGATCGTCTGCAACCGGTGCCGTTGGCGCTGAAGGACGTCGCTGTGTTGCAGTACACCGGCGGCACCACCGGTTCGCCGAAAGGGGCGATGCTGACCCACGGCAATCTGGTCGCCAACATGCAGCAAGTCTATGCCTGCATGCTGCAGCATGGGCCGGACGGGCTGCCGATCTTCAAGCAGGGCAGTGAAATCATGGTGGCGCCGCTGCCGCTTTATCACATCTATGCGTTCACCTGTAACTGCATGTGCATGATGGTCAGCGGCAACCACAACCTGCTGATCACCAACCCGCGGGACATCGGCGGCTTCATCAAAGAGCTGACGAAGTGGAAGTTCTCGGCGATGCTCGGCCTCAATACGCTGTTCGTGGCGCTGATGGACCATCCCGAATTCAAGAACCTCGATTTCTCAACGTTGCGCCTGACCAACTCCGGTGGCACCGCGCTGGTCAAGGCCACCGCCGAGCGCTGGCTACAGCTGACCGGCTGCCCCATCGTCGAAGGCTACGGCCTGACCGAAACCTCTCCCGTCGCCACCGCCAATCCTTATGGCAATCAGTCCCGGCTGGGCACGGTGGGCATGCCGGTGCCGGGCACCACGGCGAAAGTCATCAGCGACGACGGGGTCGAACTGCCCGTGGGTGAGCGCGGCGAGCTGTGCCTGAAGGGGCCGCAGATCATGCTGGGTTACTGGAACAAGCCGGAGGCGACCGCTGAAGTGCTGGACGGCGAAGGCTGGCTGAAAACCGGCGACGTCGCGGTGATCGACCCGGACGGGTTCATTCGCATCGTGGACCGCAAGAAGGACCTGATCATCGTTTCTGGCTTCAACGTCTACCCGAACGAGATCGAGGACGTGGTTTCGCGGCATCCGAAAGTCGCGAACTGTGCGGTGATCGGCGTTCCCGACGACCGCTCGGGCGAAGCTGTGAAGCTGTTCGTGGTCCCGAGGGATGCCACGCTGACCAGCGAGGAGTTGAAGGCATACTGCAAGGAGAACTTCACCGGTTACAAGATTCCCAAGCAGATCGTGCTGCGTGAGTCGTTGCCGATGACGCCTGTGGGGAAAATCCTGCGGCGGGAGCTGCGGGATATCGCCTGATTCTGCGGCGATTGCTCATCAGCTTCTGACCCAGTAAAAACGGCGTGTTGCTCACGCCGTTTTTTTTGCCTGATATTTAACGGCTGGATTTAATCGGACCGCGTAAATGAACATCGACGTAAGGCATTTCCGACATTTAGGTTCATTGCTCTAAACGTGACCGTGACATATTCAAGAGTCAGGTATGTGACTGGAGAGCCCGCTTTTGGCTCTAGGCGGCCTCTGGCAAAGCTGATACGCTCGCCCCGCTTTTTGCACCAACGGTCAACAAAAAGCGGTGACTACAAAATTCCAAACACAAGAAATCATCGCATTAAGTGATGTGTAGAAACGCTGTCGCTGAGGAGTCGGCTTTTATGCTCGAAAACTTCTGGAAGGATAAATATCCGACAGGTATCGCCGCCGATATCGATCCGGATCAGTATCCGAACGTACAGGCCGTATTGAAACAGTCCTGCGAGCGTTTCGCCAACAAACCTGCGTTCAGCAACCTGGGCAAGACCCTCACCTACGGCGAAATGTACGCGCTGTCCGGTGCCTTCGCGGCGTATCTGCAACAGCACACTGACCTGCAACCCGGCGACCGCATCGCCGTGCAATTGCCCAACGTGCTGCAGTACCCGGTCGCGGTGTTCGGCGCCATTCGTGCCGGGCTCATCGTGGTCAACACCAACCCGCTGTACACCGCGCGGGAAATGGAACACCAATTCAATGACTCCGGTGCCAAGGCGCTGGTCTGCCTGGCGAACATGGCGCATCTGGCCGAGAAGGTCGTGCCCAAGACCGGCGTCAAGCACATCATTGTCACCGAAGTCGCCGACCTGCTGCCACCGCTCAAGCGCCTGCTGGTCAACAGCGTCATCAAGTACGTGAAGAAGATGGTCCCGCCGTTCCACTTGCCCAAGGCGGTCAAGTTCAACGACGTGCTGGCCAAGGGGCACGGTCAGCCGGTCCGGGATGTTTCGCCGAAGGGCGACGACGTCGCGGTGCTGCAATACACCGGCGGCACCACAGGGGTGGCCAAGGGCGCGATGCTCACCCACCGCAACCTGATCGCCAACATGCTGCAGTGCCGGGCGCTGATGGCGGCCAACCTCAACGAAGGCACGGAGATTCTGATCACGCCGTTGCCGCTGTACCACATCTATGCGTTCACCTTTCATTGCATGGCCATGATGCTGAGCGGCAACCACAACGTGCTGATCAGCAACCCGCGTGATCTGTCGGCGATGGTGAAAGAGCTGTCGAAGTGGAAGTTTTCCGGTTTCGTGGGGCTCAACACGCTGTTCGTCGCCCTGTGCAATAACGCCGACTTCCGCCACCTGGATTTCTCCTCGCTCAAGCTCACCCTCTCGGGCGGCATGGCCCTGCAAACGGCGGCGGCCGAGCGCTGGAAAGACGTCACCGGCTGCTCGATCTGCGAAGGTTACGGCATGACCGAGACCAGCCCGGTGGCGTCGGTCAACCCCTTCCAGAAGATCCAGATGGGCACCATCGGCATTCCCGTGCCCTCGACCTTATGCAAAACCATCAACGACGCCGGCGAAGAGCTGCCGTTGGGCGAAGTGGGCGAGCTGTGCATCAAGGGCCCGCAGGTGATGAAGGGTTACTGGCAGCGTCAGGACGCCACCGACGAGATGCTCGATGCCGATGGTTGGTTGAAAACCGGCGACATCGCGATCATCCAGCCGGATGGTTACATGCGCATTGTTGATCGCAAGAAAGACATGATTCTTGTCTCCGGCTTCAACGTGTACCCGAACGAGCTGGAAGACGTTTTGGCAACCCTGCCGGGCGTTCTGCAGTGCGCGGCCATCGGTATACCGGACGAGAAATCCGGCGAAGCGATCAAGCTGTTCGTGGTGTGCAAACCGGGCACGACCCTGAGCAAGGATCAGGTCATGGAGCACATGCGCGCCAACGTCACGGCTTATAAAGTGCCGCGCAGCGTGGAATTCCGCGACGCCCTGCCGACCACCAACGTCGGCAAGATCCTGCGCCGCGAACTGCGTGACGAAGAGCTGAAAAAACTGGCGCTGAAGAAGCCTGCGTAAGTCAGACGTTACACCCACAAACCCCGCCAGCGTGCGGGGTTTGTTGTTTGAGGCGTACACGGAACAGCTGCCAAACCTGGGATCCGTAGGAGCCGGCTTGCTGGCGAACCCGTTGGGTCAGTCACCTCTTCATTTCTGATGATCCGCGTTCGCCAGCAAGCCGGCTCCTTGGTTTCTGGTGCCGTTCAGTGAATGAATGCACGCCCACAAACACCTTTGCTCCGCAGACCTGCCTCCACCCCACCAAATCTGCGACAATCCGCGCCCTGCATTCAGATAGAAAGACTCCACGCCCTGATGACCGACGATTCGACCTCCATCGACCAACTCTTCAAGAACCTCGACCACGCGATGATCAGCGATCGTCATCGCTTGCGCCGGCAATTGCATGAGCTGCGCAAGAAACCGGACGAGACGAAGCTGGCGCAGTGGGTCGAGCGCGTGCAGGCGTCATGTGCGCGGGTAGTCAATCGCGCGCAAAGCGTGCCGACCATGCGCTTCGACGAAAACCTGCCCATCGCCGCCAAGCGCGACGAGATCAAGAAAGCAATTCTTGAGCATCAGGTGTTGATCATCGCCGGCGAAACCGGCTCGGGCAAAACCACTCAGTTGCCGAAAATCTGCCTGGAAATCGGTCGCGGGCAGCACGGTCTTATTGGCCACACCCAGCCGCGTCGAATCGCAGCACGCAGCGTCGGCAGTCGAGTTGCCGAAGAAATCGGCACGCCGCTGGGCGGGCTGGTGGGTTATCAGGTGCGCTTCGAAGATCAGAGCGACGAAAACACCCTGATCAAGCTGATGACCGACGGCATCCTGCTCGCCGAAACCCAGCACGATCGCTATCTTGAGCGCTACGACACGATCATCGTCGACGAAGCCCACGAACGCAGCCTGAACATCGACTTCCTGCTCGGTTATCTGAAAACCCTGCTGCCCCGTCGCCCGGACCTGAAAGTCATCATCACCTCGGCGACCATCGACCTCGAACGCTTCTCCGAGCATTTCGACAAGGCGCCGGTCATCGAAGTCTCGGGCCGGACCTTCCCGGTGGAAACCTGGTATCGGCCGATGACGGCTCAGCAGGACGAAGAGGGCAACAGCGTCGAGGAAGACTTGACCGTCGATCAGGCCATTCTCGCCACGCTGGACGAACTGGCCGCCTTCGAACGCAGCGAGCGCAAGTCCCCGGGCGATGTGCTGGTGTTTCTGCCCGGCGAGCGAGAGATTCGTGACGCCGCTGAAATGCTGCGCAAGGCACAACTGAAACACACCGAAATTCTGCCGCTGTACGCGCGCCTGTCGCCGGCCGAACAGCAACGAATTTTCCAGTCGCACCCGGGCCGTCGCGTGGTACTCGCGACCAACGTTGCCGAAACCTCGCTGACCGTGCCGGGTATCCGCTACGTCATCGACACTGGCACCGCGCGCATCAGCCGCTACAGCTACCGCGCCAAAGTGCAGCGCCTGCCTATCGAAGCGATTTCCCAGGCCAGCGCCAACCAGCGCAAGGGCCGTTGCGGTCGGGTCGAGCCGGGCCTCTGCGTGCGCCTGTACAGCGAAGAAGATTTTCTCTCGCGGCCTGAATTCACCGATCCGGAAATCCTGCGCACCAACCTCGCCGCGGTCATTCTGCAGATGCTCCACCTGCGCCTGGGTCAGATCACCGATTTCCCGTTCATCGAGCCGCCGGACGGCAAGGCGATCAGCGACGGCTTCAACCTGTTGCAGGAGCTGTCGGCGGTTGACCGCGAGAACAACCTGACGCCGATGGGCCGACAACTGGCGCGCCTGCCGGTGGACCCGCGCATGGGCCGCATGTTGCTCGAAGCGGCGAAGCAGGGCAGCTTGCAGGAAGTGCTGATTGTCGCCAGCGCGATGTCGATTCAGGACCCCCGCGAGCGTCCGCCGGAGCGTCAACAGGCCGCCGACCAAGCCCACGCCCAGTGGAAAGATCAGGACTCCGACTTCGCCGGGCTGGTCAATCTATGGCGCGGCTTCGAAGAACAGCGTCAGGCCCTGACCGCCAGTCCGCTGCGTAACTGGTGCCGTCGTAATTTCCTCAACTACCTGCGCCTGCGGGAGTGGCGTGACTCCCATCGTCAACTGAGTTTGATCTGCCGCGACCTGCAACTGACGGTCAACAAAGAGCCGGCCGATTTCCCGAAATTCCACAAGGCGGTGCTCTCGGGCCTTCTTAGCCAGATCGGTCAGAAGACTGAAGATGGCGACTACATGGGTGCGCGTCAGCGGCGGTTCTGGGTGCATCCGTCTTCCGGGCTGGGCCGCAAGCGTCCGCAATGGATCATGGCCGCCGAGCTGGTCGAGACCACCAAGCTGTATGCGCGCATGGTGGCGAAGATCGAACCGGACTGGATCGAACCCCTCGCCGGGCACTTGATCAAGAAAAACCACTTCGAACCCCATTGGGAAAAGAAGCGCGGCCAGGTTGTTGCCTTCGAGCAGATCACGCTGTTCGGCCTCATTGTCGTTGGCCGTCGGCCGGTGCATTTCGGGCCGATCGACCCGGTGGTGTCCCGCGAGTTCTTCATTCGCGAAGGGCTGGTGCGCGGTGAAATCCAGTCCCGGGCCAAATGCCTTGTCGCCAACACCAAGCTGCTGGAACAGCTCGACGAACTGGAAGCCAAGGCGCGGCGCCGCGACATTCTGGCCGACGAAGAAACCCTGTACCGCTATTACGACGAACGCTTGCCAGCGGATATTCACCAGACGGCGACGTTCGACGCCTGGTACCGGATGGAAAGCCAGAAGAACCCGCAGCTGCTGATCATGCGCGAGGAAGATGTGCTCGCCCGCGAAGCCAGCGAGGTCACGGCCAATCAGTACCCGGACACCTTGCGCCTCGGCGAACTGACCCTGCCGCTGACCTATCACTTCGAGCCGAACCATCCGCGCGACGGCGTGACTCTGCGGGTGCCGGCGCCGCTGTTGCTGTCGTTGCCGGCCGAGCGCCTGGAATGGCTGGTGCCAGGGCTGCTGGAAACCAAATGCGTGGCGCTGGTGCGCAATCTGCCCAAAGCGCTGCGCAAGAATTTCGTGCCGGTGCCGGACTTCGTCAAAGCCGCGTTGCAGCGGATGGTCTTCGCCGAAGGCTCGTTACCCCAGGCACTGGGCCGCGAGCTGTTGCGCATGACCGGCGTGCGGGTGACTGACGACGCCTGGGCCGAAGCGGCGCAACAGGTGGAAAGCCACCTGAAAATGAACCTTGAAGTGGTCGATGCCAACGGCAAATTCCTCGGCGAAGGCCGTGAGCTGGATGAGTTGACTGCCCGTTTTGCCGAGGCCGGACAAGCCGCGCTTGCGGTGCCGCAATCGGCGAAAGGTCAGCAGCCGGTCGAAGCCAAGGGCTTTGCCGCGGTGGCCGAGAAGACTCAGCAGAAGATCGCCGGGCTTTCTATGACGGTGTATCCGGCGCTGGTGGAAGAGGGCGGCGCGGTCAAGGAAGGGCGTTTCTCCACCCAGGCCGAAGCCGAGTACCAACACCGTCGCGCCCTGCAGCGGCTTCTATTGCAGCAACTGGCCGAGCCGACCAAGTTCCTGCGCAGCAAGCTGCCCGGCCAGACCGAGCTGGCGTTGCTCTACCGCGACTTGGGTCGGGTCGATGGGCTGATCGAAGACATTCTGCTGGCGAGCCTCGACAGCTGCATTCTTGAGGGTGAAGCGACGTTGCCGCGAGACGGCGCCGGTCTGCTGTCCCTCGCCGAGCGCAAGCGCGGCGGGCTGACCGAGCATGCCGAGCGGCTGGCGAAGTTGACGCTGGAGATTCTCAAGCTGTGGCATGGCCTGCAGAAGCGCTTCAAGGGCAAGATCGACCTGGCCCAGGCCGTGGCGCTGAACGACATCAAAGGCCAGCTGAGCAAGCTGGTCTACCCCGGTTTCGTCCGCGAGACGCCGGCGGTTTGGCTCAAGGAACTGCCGCGTTACCTCAAGGCCATCGAAATGCGCCTAGAGAAACTCGGCAGCCAGGCGCAGAAGGACCGGGTCTGGAGCATCGAACTGGGGAATCTCTGGGCGCAGTACCAGACCCGCGCCGACAAACATGCTCAGGAAGGCAAGCGCGATCCGGAGCTGGTGGTGTATCGCTGGTGGCTGGAGGAATACCGCGTGTCGCTGTTTGCCCAGCAACTGGGCACCAAAGTGCCGATCTCGGACAAGCGCCTGAACAAGCAGTGGACCCAGGTCGAGGGCTGATTTCCTCCGCGCGGCGGCTTGCTTCTGCCGAAGGCGTAGGAGCGTGGCTTGTCCCGCGATCTGGTGCGCAGCATCAGCCCAGCCGGAAATCCGGTTTTGGCGGGCGATACACGATCGCCAGGTTTACGGCCGCTGCGCGACCGATCGCGGGACAAGCCACGCTCCTACAGTGAGCGTCAGGCGTGTACGTTCACCCCGATAGCGCGAAATGGCGGCCGTTATGGCAAACTTCGCGGCTAAACTTCATAGCGTCATAAAACATCCGTCGTCCGCCAAGCGGGTTGCTGCCTCGTTGCATTGGGACCTTCGTTCCAGATCGCCAACGCCCCCGCTTGTGCTGGCTGTTCAGCTGCTGCCGTCAATGAGCTGCTTTTATCTCGAGAGGAACGACCGTGTACGAAGTCGTGATCAGTGGCACCGGGCTTTTCACCCCCGCCAACAGTATTTCCAACGATGAGCTGGTGCAGTCTTTCAACACTTACGTTGCCCGGTTCAACGCCGAAAATGCCGCCGCTATCGAAGCGGGAGAGATTCAGGCACTGACGGAATCCAACGCGGCGTTCATCGAAAAAGCCAGCGGCATCAAAAGCCGGTACGTGATGGACAAGGACGGCATTCTCGACCCCCAGCGCATGAAGCCGCGCCTGCCCGAGCGCTCCAATGACGAATGGTCGATCCTCTGCGAGATGGGCGTTGCGGCGGCCAAGCAGGCCCTGCAGCGCGCTGGCAAAACTGCAGCCGACATCGACGGCGTGATTGTCGCCTGTTCGAATCTGCAACGCGCGTACCCGGCGATCTCCATCGAAATCCAGGCGGCGCTGGGCGTTCAGGGCTTCGGCTTTGACATGAACGTGGCGTGCTCATCGGCCACGTTCGGCATTCAGGCAGCATGCAACAGCGTCAAGCTGGGCCAGGCCCGCGCGCTGTTGGTCATCAGCCCGGAGATCTGCACCGCTCACCTTAACTTCCGCGACCGCGACAGCCACTTCATCTTCGGTGATGCCGCCACGGCGGTGGTGGTCGAGCGCGCTGACCTGGCGACCTCAAAGCATCAGTTCGACATCGTCGGCACCAAGCTGCTGACCACGTTCTCCAACAACATCCGCAACAACTTCGGTTTCCTCAACCGCACGGCGGAAGAGGGCGAAGGCAAGTCGGACAAGCTGTTCGTGCAGGAAGGCCGCAAGGTGTTCCGCGACGTCTGCCCGATGGTCGCCGAACTGGTGGCTGCGCACCTGGACGAGAACCAGCTGAACATCGGCGACGTGCAACGGTTCTGGCTGCATCAGGCCAACCTGAGCATGAACCACCTGATCGTGAAAAAACTGCTGGGCCGTGACGCCTCGGTCGAAGAAGCACCGGTGATCCTCGACCGCTACGCCAACACCAGCTCCGCAGGTTCGGTGATCGCGTTTCACGAGTACCAGGACGACCTGCCAAGCGGCGCGCTGGGTGTGCTCAGCTCGTTCGGCGCCGGGTATTCGATTGGTAGCGTGATTCTGCGCAAGAAATAACGCTCGCGGAATGACCGCGGTTGATGACGTAGGCGCGTGGCTTGTCCCGCGATCTGGCGCGCAGCGGCAGCAACACAATGAGTGCGGTGTGTCAGCAAGAATGGCGTGGCGAGGTTTAACGACTGCTGCGTAGCCGATCGCGGGACAAGCCACGCTCCTACAGAGTTCGGCGTATGGCATCGCAACAAAAAAGCCCGGCGTTGCTCTGTCGGAACGGATGATGGGGATCCGACAGGGCAACGGCGGGCTTGAGTTCTGTAGCAGCTTCAAACGGCAGGAGCACGCCGCTTGAAGCTTTCAGCTTGTAACTTGCAGCTGTCTCTCTTAAAACTTCGCCAGCACGTCCAGTTGCAGCGTGTTCGCATCCTGATCACGCGGCAGCGCAGAAGTCGCGAAGTCCGCTTTGGTCAGGAAGTACGTCGCGCCGACCGCGAAGTTCTTGTCGATGTCGTAGGAAATGGCCAGCTTGTGACCGCGCGAACCGGTAGTGCCGTTGGCGAAGTCGGAGTCGGTGAAAGCACCCACCACAGCGTTACGCTGGGTATCGCGGTAGTTGTAGTCCAGACCGAAACCGAACACCTTGGTTTTCACACCGGCCAACCAGGCGGTGTCTTCGTCGCTGTTGGTGGCGCTGTTGACCACGTACTGACCGTACAGGCCGACCGGTACCACGAAGCCTGTCAAATCCAGTTGACCGAAGCCTTCATACAGGCGGAAGTCAGTGGTGTTGTTGCCGTTGATGCTCAAGCCACAGAACGTCGTGCTGGTGCTGGCAGCGGCCGGATTACAGTCGTTGGAGTTCTCGTAGTTGTAGACCGAACCGCCGACCGTCATCTTCACGTTGTCGGTGATGGCGATCCGCGTACCCAACTGAGCGGCGTTCAGGCGCAGGTCGTTCTTGAACTGCGTCCCTTCACCGCTGATGTTGTCCTTGAGGGTGTAGGTGCCGGCGCTGCCGAACAGCTCGAAGCCCTTGTTGATCGGCAGGCTGTAAGTCGCGGCCAGACCTTCGGGGTTGATGTCGTTGTCCCAGATCACGTCGCCTTCGCTGACCCATGGCTGAGCCATCTTGCCGCCGATGACGTGCAGGTTCTGGATTGCGGTCGGGTGGTAATCGATGAAGCCCTGATCCAGCCACAGGTCTTTCTTGGTGAAGTAGTCGTTCTGGTCAACGTTGGTGGAGTTGGCCTTGTTGTCACCACCGGTGGCGATACGGATGCCGGTGCTGACTTGCGGGTTGATCTCGCTGTAGGCGCCGAGACGCACACGGATACGCTGACGGTTTTTGTCCTGGCTGTTGTTCTGGTCGTCGATCTTGACCGTTTCTTGCCGAACGCGAACGTCGCCTTTGAATTGAGTCTTGGCTGCCCATGCCACTTTCTGCTCGAAGGCAGACAGTTCGGATGACTTGGCAGCGGTGGCGGCGGCGATCTGGTCGGAGGTCGCTTTCTGGGCCTGTTGTTGAGCCAGCTGATCTTTACTCAGCTCGGTCTGCAGTTCGGCGTACTGGGCAGGTGAAATCGAGCCGTTGGCCTTGAGCATGTCGAGCAGTTTCGCGTCGACTGCGGCGCTGGCCGGAACGCTCATGGCCAGCAGCACACCACCACACAGGGCTGCCGCAGTTTTCGTGGAAGCAAGACGCATATCAATCTCCGTAATCGAGAAGGGATGACCGAATCATCCGGGGATCAACCGACCAAAGGCGGGCGGGAAAAAGTCCGAATTCTTAGAACCTGGGGCTCTAAAAACAGGCGCCAGTATTGCGGCCGTTTATGACGAAACGGTGGCGATGTGATGGCATGTCGATGACATGTGAAAATTTCGTTGGACCTGCGGGCTAGAGCGGTGCCGTGTGTAATTTCATGTGCAGAACAAGTGAATAGGTGATACTGCGCGCACGTCGGCTCGACCTGGAGTGGTGAGATGTCGTTACACCGTTTGGATAGACTGTCGGACCTTGCGCCTGAGCAGTGGGACGCCCTGATACCTGGCGACTCACCCTTTCTGCGCCATGGCTTTCTCAGTTCGCTGGAAGACAGCGGCAGCCTCGGGCCCCGTTCCGGCTGGCGCGCCGAGCACTTGCTGCATTACGAAGGCGAGCAACTCATCGCTGCGCTGCCGGCGTACCGCAAGTGGCACTCTTACGGCGAGTACGTCTTCGATCACGCCTGGGCGGACGCCTGCCGTCGCGCCGGTCTGGCCTATTACCCCAAGCTGCTGGTGGCGGTGCCGTTCAGTCCGGTAAGCGGGCCGCGGCTGTTGGCGAGGACTCCCGAGGATGGCCGCGAACTGCTCGCCTGTCTGCCGGGCTATGCCCAGGGCGAGGAGCTGTCCAGCGTTCACGTCAACTTCACCGACCCGGTCGCCGACGCGTTGCTTGCCGAACAACCCGGCTGGCTGCAGCGCATCGGCTGCCAGTACCACTGGCAGAACCGAGGCTATCGGGACTTTCAGGATTTCCTCGATGCCTTGAGCTCACGCAAGCGCAAGCAAATGCGCAAAGAGCGCGAGCAAGTGGCGGGGCAGGGTTTTGATTTCGACTGGCTCGAAGGGCACGAGCTGAGCGAGGCGCATTGGGATTTCGTCTACGCCTGCTATTCCAATACCTACGAAGTGCGTGGGCAAACGCCTTACCTCACGCGGGAATTCTTCAGTCTTGTCGCCGAGCGCATGCCCGAGGCGATACGTGTGGTGCTCGCGCGTCAGGGTTCACGTCCGGTAGCGATGGCGTTCAGCCTGATCGGCGGCGACAGTTTTTACGGTCGCTATTGGGGCTGCCTGGCCGAGTTTGATCGGCTGCACTTCGAGACGTGTTTCTATCAAGGCATGGATTACGCGATCGCCCACGGCTTCAAGCGCTTCGACGCCGGCGCCCAGGGGGAGCACAAGTTGATTCGTGGCTTCGAGCCGGTCATCACCCACTCGTGGCACTACCTGGCGCACCCGGGATTGAGAGAAGCGGTAGCGGATTTTCTGACCCAGGAACGGGCGGGGATTCTGGCGTACGCCGAAGAAGCGCGAGGGGCGTTGCCGTATCGGCAAGCGGATTGAAGATGAACGCGATGCGGCAGCCACCATCGATGTGCCTGACCCGTCGCATTCCTCTGTAGGAGCCGGCTTGCTGGCGAACCCGATTTGCCATTCACCCTCCATGGGCTCGGGCAATCGCGTTCGCCAGCAAGCCGGCTCCTATGGTTCGCGCGGTGTCTTGATCAATCGACCCCGACAAACCCACCCGTCTGATGCGCCCATAACCGCGCATACAAACCTTTGTGGGCCAGCAGCTCGCCATGGGTCCCGCTTTCAGCGATCACGCCGTTTTCCAGCACGATCAGGCGATCCATCCGTGCGATGGTCGACAGCCGGTGGGCAATCGCGATCACCGTCTTGCCCTGCATCAGGGTTTCCAGGCTCTCTTGAATTGCCGCTTCCACTTCCGAATCCAGCGCTGACGTCGCTTCGTCCATGATCAGGATCGGCGCGTCCTTGAGCAGCACGCGGGTGATGGCGATGCGCTGACGCTGACCACCGGACAGCTTGACGCCGCGTTCGCCAACATGGGCATCCAGCCCGGTGCGGCCCTCGGAATCCGTCAACAACGGGATGAACTCGTCGGCGCGGGCCTTGCGCATGGCTTCCCACAACTCAGCGTCGGTCGCATCCGGTTTGCCATACAGCAGGTTGTCGCGGATCGAGCGGTGCAAGAGCGATGTGTCCTGGGTGATCATGCCGATATGCGAACGCAGGCTCTCCTGAGCGACGTGGGAAATGTCCTGATCATCAATCAGGATTCGCCCGCCTTGTACGTCGTACAAACGCAGCAGCAGATTCACCAAGGTGGATTTACCCGCGCCCGACGGCCCGATCAAACCAATTTTCTCGCCCGCCTTGATGTCCAGGTTCAGGCCGTGAATCACGCCCTTGCCCTTGCCGTACTGGAAGTTGAGGTCCTGGAATTTCACCTCGCCACGGCTGACGGCCAGCTTTGGCGCCGCGTCCCGATCGGTGATACCCACCGGCTGCGCAATGCTCTGCAGACCGTCCTGCACCATGCCGATGTTTTCGAAAATCCCGTTGACCACCCACATGATCCAGCCAGACATGTTGACGATGCGAATCGCCAGACCGGTCGCCAGCGCAATCGCGCCCACCGAAATCAACGACTGGGTCCACAGCCATAACGCCAGGCCCGTGGTGGTAACAATCAGAATGCCGTTGAGGGTGGTGATCACGGTGTCCATTTCGGTGATGACGCGGCCTGCCAGCTGGGTCTTCTCGGTCTGTTCGCTGATGGCTTCGCGGGCGTACTGCTGCTCCGAATTGGTGTGGGCAAACAGCTTGAGCGTGGCAATGTTGGTGTAGCCATCGACGATGCGGCCCATCAGCTTGGAGCGCGCGTCAGAGGAGATGACCGAGCGGGCTTTCACCCGTGGCACGAAGTACCACAGCGCCAGAATGAACGCGAAAATCCAGCTCAGCAGTGGAATCATCAGGCGCCAGTCAGCCTCGGCAAACAGCACCAGCGCGCTGATCGAATAGATCAGTACGTGCCACAACGCGTCTACCGACTGCACCGCCGAATCACGCAGCGCGTTGCCGGTCTGGACGATGCGTTGGGCGATGCGCCCGGCGAAGTCGTTCTGGAAGAAATTCAGGCTCTGCTTGAGCACGTAACTGTGGTTCTGCCAGTTGATCATGCTGGTCATGCCGGGGCTGATGGTCTGATGCACCAGCAGGTCATGCAGGGCGACAAAAATGGGTCGCAGCACCAGCGCGACGACGACCATCCACGTCAGCTCGAACGCATGTTCACGGAAGAAATTCGGGTTGGGCGTGCCCTGGGCCAGATCGATGATGCGGCTCAGGTAGCTGAACAGCGAGACTTCGATCAGCGCGCCGATCAGTCCGACCACCAGCAGCGCGGCGAAACTGGGCCACACTTGACGCAGGTAATACACATAGAACGATGTGACGGTGTTGGGCGGGGCGGCGGTGGGGGCTTCGCGGAAGATATCGATCAGCTGTTCAAAACGGCGATAGAGCATTGGCAATGACGCCCACGCTTGAGCGGGCTCTCCTTTGAATGGGGTGATATGCAGCGGCTTGAGAGCAGCTCAATGACGGTCTTCGGTTCAGACCACATGAAAACGTGATTGCTCACGCTGATTCAAGGGCCGACGCCTGAAAATGCAAAAGCCGGGCGGGCGCCCGGCTTTTGCGCTTGCAGCAAGCTTAGTTCACGCGCTTGGCCGTCTTGATGTAGATCGGGTCCAGCGGTACGTTCTGCATCCCGCCCTTGTTGCCGGTCTGGACGTTGACGATCTGGTCAACGACGTCCATGCCTTTCACGACTTTACCGAACACGGCATAACCGTAGTCACGGGCGCCGTGGTCGAGCATTGCGTTGTCAACGACGTTGATGAAGAACTGGCTGGTGGCCGAGTTCACGTCCGAGGTCCTTGCCATGGCGACGGTGCCGCGCACGTTGTGCAGGCCGTTATCAGCTTCGTTCTTGATCGGGTCGTTGGTGGGCTTCTGTTGCATCTGCGCCGTGAAACCGCCGCCCTGCACCATGAAGCCCGGGATCACGCGGTGGAAAATGGTGTTGTTGTAAAAGCTGCTGTCGACGTACTTGAGGAAGTTCTGGGTGCTGACGGGCGCCTTGTCCTGGTTCAGCTCGATTTCCACATCGCCGAAGCTGGTGGTCAGCACAACGTGAGGCGCCGGAGCGGCCATCAAATGACCGGCGAACAACACGGCAGCGGCGGAGAGGGCGATTTTCTTCAGCATGGGCAGAGTCCTGAAATTGATGTCGACTGCGAAAAAACAGGCCGTAAGGGAAGCACGTTTGCGGGGATTTGGACAGTAGGGCATGCCACGCGCTGATTTCAGTGGGACCGGCTTCAGCCGGGAAGAGGCCAATGTGAACACCCTCGAATTTGCGGTGTAACGCCCGACGCCTTCCCGGCTAAAGCCGGTCCCACTGACTGCACGCATTGTTGTTGTGGGACCGGCTTCAGCCGGGAAGAGGCCAATGTGAACACCCTCGAATTTGCGGTGTAACGCCCGACGCCTTCCCGGCTAAAGCCAGTGCCACTGACTGCACGCATTGTTCTTGTGGGACCGGCTTCAGCCGGGAAGAGGCCAATGTGAACACCCTCGAATTTGCGGTGTGACGCCCGGCGCCTTCCCGGCTAAAGCCGGTCCCACTGACTGCACGCATTGTTCTTGTGGGACCGGCTTCAGCCGGGAAGAGGCCAGCATGATCACCCTCGAATTTGCGGTGTGACGCCCGACGCCTTCCCGGCTAAAGCCAGTCTTACTGATTGACGCGTTCCTCAAAGCATCTGCTGCGGCACCGGGAAGGGCACATCCAGCGGCGCGGTATCGAAACTCTGGATCAGCTCAATCAGAATCTGCGTCGCAGGCCCGAGCGGTTTGTCCTTGCTGGAATAAAGATAAAACGTCGGATGCCGGCTCCCGCCCTTGTCCAGCGGCAGGATCTTCAGCAGCCCCTCCTGAATCTCCCGCTCGATGACGTGGCGCGGCAGCCAGGCAAACCCCAAACCGCTGCTGACGAAAGCAGCGGCCGTCGCCAAGCTGCCAACCGTCCAGCGCTGTTCGGCACCGAGCCAGCCGACATCGCGCGGCTGGTTGCGCCCGGAGTCACGGATCACCACCTGCAACTGGCTTTCGAGGTCCTGGAAATTCAGCTCGCGCTGCAACTGATGCAGGGCATGCCCGGGGTGAGCGACGGCGACGAACTCGACCTTGCTCATCTCATTGCCGAGATAACCCGGAATACTGAAGCCACTGATGGCGAGATCGGCTACACCTTCCAGCAACACTTCCTCCACGCCCGACAGCACTTCCTCACGCAGCCGCACCCGACATCCGCGGCTCTGCGGCATAAAGGCTGTCAGGGCCCGCACCAGTCGCGCGTTCGGGTAGGCAGCGTCGACCACCAGACGCACCTCGGCTTCCCAGCCCTGTTCCATGTGGTGGGCCAGGTCTTCCAGCTGGCTGGCGTTCTTCACCAGTTGCCGCGAGCGCCGCAACAACACCTCGCCGGCCTCGGTCAGCACCGCTTTGCGGCCGTCGATTCGCAACAGCGGAACGCCGAGCTGGTCCTGCATCCTGGCGACGGTGTAGCTGACCGACGACTGCGAACGGTGCAGCGCTTCGGCGGCCTGAGCAAAGCCGCCATGGTCGACAACGGCTTGCAGCGTGCGCCATTGATCAAGGGTCACGCGGGGCGCTTTCATCTCTCGCTCCTGTTGTCCTAAGCTGGCGGTCCCTGAATGGAGACTGCCCCATGAAAAGAATCTGTTGTGTGCTGCTGGCGATGCTGCCGCTGAGTGCGTTCGCCTACCCGATCGACGTCGAGAAAGACATCAAGGGTGTGCAGGTCGACTACAACAGTCATGACGTCGCCTACGACATCGGCAACATCACCCTGAATAACTTTGGCGATGTTCCCGCCAAATGCAGCGTGGTCTTTCGCAACGGGCCGGAAGCCCCGCGTACGCGCCGGGTTCAGGTCGCGCCGAAGAGCAGCACCGAAGTCACCGCCAAGTTCACCCGCGACATCGTCAAGTTGCGCATCTCCCTGAGCTGCGAGCCTCTATAACCGGCGCCTCAGCGTCGATGAAGCGTACTTCGGCTTCGTCGATAAAACAAATTATTAGATGGGTTCGGGTCGATAGTCGTCTTCTTTGATCGAGACGGCTGCCCCAGGCAGGCTGAGGTGATTGCCCTCTGAGCGCTGGTTCGGTATCGGCCCCGGTCCCTTAATCGCCCGTTAATCCCGCCGCCTGATGATGCTCGCGTTCATCGACACTCCATTGGCACTCGTTCGCTCCTGAGTGCATTGCCCGATCGACCCGCAGGACTGCGCCGGGTCGATCGGGTTTTTTCTTTCCGGGTCCGGAATCGCCGCAAACGGTGGCGAGCCGGCCTGCTCAATAGACACGCCATGGCCAACCGGCTAAGGTCGCCGCCTTCAAAAAAGGGGCAACCATGGGCTATCTACTTTTCGTGACGCTGATTCAGGCGTTTTCCTTCAGCCTGATTGGCGTTTATCTGGCCGGGCACGTCGACAGCTACTTTGCCGTGCTGCTGAGGGTTGTCTTGGCCGGTCTGGTCTTCATCCCGCTGACACGCTGGCGTCGGGTCGAGCCGCCCTTCATGCGCGGCATGCTGTTGATCGGTGCGCTGCAATTCGGGGTCACCTACGTCTGCCTGTACCTGAGCTTCCGCGTCCTGACGGTCCCCGAAGTGCTGCTGTTTACCATCCTCACGCCGCTTCACGTCACGCTGATCGAAGACGCCCTCAATCGGCGCTTCAATCCATGGGGCCTGTTGGCGGCGTTGGTCGCGGTGCTCGGCGCGGTCATCATCCGTTACGACCGGGTCGATCCGGATTTCCTCGGCGGCTTCCTGCTGCTGCAGGTGGCGAACTTCACCTACGCCGCAGGGCAGGTGCTCTACAAGCACTTGGTCGCCCGTCATCCCAGCGATCTGCCGCATTACCGCCGCTTCGGCTACTTCTACCTCGGCGCCCTGGCCGTGGCGCTGCCGGCGTTTCTGCTATTCGGCAACCCGCAGCATCTGCCGGATGCACCTCAACAGTGGGTGGTGTTGCTATTCCTCGGTCTGTGTTCCACCGCGCTGGGCATGTACTGGTGGAACAAAGGCGCGTGCCTGGTCAACGGCGCCACACTGGCGGTGATGAATAACCTGCATGTGCCGGTGGGGCTGCTGATCAATCTGTTGATCTGGGGGCAGAACGAGGACCTCGGCAAGCTGTTTTTAGGCGGGCTGGTGATTGTTTCATCGGTGTGGATCAGTCGCCGCGGTCTTGTTCAGCGCCGAGCCGTTCTCTGAAACAGCCGGGTTAGACGCCCGCGTCACCGACATCAGCGAGGGTGATGTTAGATATCTTCATGCGTGGTTTTTCATGTTGGGACCAACCGAATAGATTGGCCCCAACGAAACAACTTAACCCACTTACCAGCAACTACGCGGAGATCTACATCATGAAAAAGTCCATCGCCTTCGGTTTCGCATTGTCCATCCTGGCTGCCGGTTCTGCCTTCGCCAGCCCTGAGCACATCAACCAACGCGCCATCGTCGACGCTTCCAGCGCTACCGTTCTGGACAGCAAAGTCGCCAGCAAAGAGGCGGTCAAGCCTTTCGCTACCCAGACTTCCGGCACCGTCACCGTTGCTGAAAACCGCAAAGAGTTTGGTTCGAGCTACCAGCGTTATCAGTAAGTCGTTGGGTGTTTAAATACCCAAAACATAAGCCCGGCAATTGCCGGGCTTTTTGTTGTTTGAATAAAAGTGCGTCGGGTTTACTCCTTGTTCACCCTAAGCTCATATCAACTTGCTTTCATATGTCATTGAATGTCTGTGCTCGCAAGAAGGGGACGAGTGCTGCCAGTACTTGTTCTGAAGCATCTTCTGGCTGCAAATGCCCACCCCGCGTTGAGCTGCCGGTAACGTCAGTTGCCCAGCGCCGCCAGATGTCGATGGGTGTCGGGCGGTTATCAGCGTGATCGGCATTTGGCCATAGCACCAGCACCGGGCACCGCAGCTTTCGCCCTGCCGCGACGTCTGCTTCGTCCAGCGCAAGATCTTCATCCAGCGCAGACCGGTAATCTTCAATCATGGCTTGACGCACCGAAGGTCTGCGGAATGCTGCCCGGTAAGCTTCCATGGCCGCCGCTTCGATCACCTCTCGACCCTCAGTCATCTTCTCCAGCGCAAAATCGATGAACGCATCCGGATCAGCAGCCAGCAAGCGCTCGGGCAGATCCGCCTGCTGACCAAGCAGAAACCAGTGAAACGCCTTTGTAGCGCCGCGAAAATCCATTGATGTCAGCGCATCCAGAGTCGGCACCACGGTGAGTGAGGCGAACGCGTTAATTCGCTCAGGGTAATCAAGGGCCATGCGATATCCCGCCCGCGCCCCTCGGTCATGACCCACGACTGAAAATTGCCCGTGCCCAAGCTTTTCCATTAGGGCGACCAGTGCATCCCCGACACGTCGCTTGGTCCATCGTGGCGTTGTTTGTCTGATTTGGCTCGAACCGTACCCCGGGAGATCCGGGATGATCACGGTGTGGCTCAGCGCCAACGCTGGAGCAACCCGCCTCCAGGCAATGTGGGTCTGCGGATATCCGTGGAGCAGCAGCACTGGCGGGCCATGACCACCGATGACCCCGGCGAATCGAACGCCACCCGCTTCCGTATCGAGTGGCTGGAAGCCAGAAAAAAAGGGTGTGGATGTTGTACGTGTCAGCTCTGACATCAGGCAGCCTCTTTATCAACCTCTAGCGATCGCGGGCTGCGTTCACAGACGTGTCCATGAACTGAACCAGATCCCGATTGAAGCGCGCGGCCTCTTCCAGAAACGGCGCATGACCCGAGTTCTGGTACAGCTTTGTCTGAATGCGAGCATTCAACTGCCTGGCGCGGGCGATGCTGGGCTGAACCTGAACCAGCGCATCCTTATCGCCATACACCATCAGGACCGGCACACGCGCCTTGGGCAGTCCTTCGGCCACGGCAACGGTCATTGAGGGCGTGGCGCGGGTCATCGGCCATGAAGCCATGGAAGCATTGGATAACAGCCGCTCGAAGGTAGGTGCATCCGGCTGGGTGTGGAAACAGAGCGCCAGAAAGCTGCGCACGGCGTCCAGATGGGTTTTCAGGTCCTCGGACGCCAAGCCTGCGTACACGTCGGGGTGGGTAGTGATCAGCGCAGCGTTGAGTTCGATGACGCCGTCGACGTACATGATCCCGCCGATATCAGCGTCCCCATAGGCTGCGAGGTAGTTCGACATGACCACGCCGCCCAATGACCAGCCGACCAATAGGGGCTTTTTGGTGCCTGTCGCCTTGAGCACGGCGGCCAGATCATCGGCGTACCGGCGCCCGTCGGTATAGGCATCAGTATTTTCCGGCTTGTCGGAGAGGCCATGACCGCGCAGGTCGTAGGTGATCATGCGATAGCGTTGCAACTCGGGACTGCTGATCTGCTTTTCCCAGTTAAGCCGGCTGCCCAAGAGGCCATGAATGAAGACGATGGCAGGGCCTTGCGGATTGCCTGATTCCTGCACCGCCAGCTTGATGCCATCCGGCGCAGTCACGGTGTAGCTGCGATCTGCGGCCATGCTCAGTGAGGAGAGGCCACCCAACAAGAGGACCGCGCAGGTGCCGCGCAGCATTCGGGTAAAACGAGGGTAATTCATGGGACTGCTTCCTGACTTCGAGGTGAGAAGCAAAGTCTAGGCAGGGTTGGCGGGACGTTCTATGATCAAAAAAACTTCCTGTTTGATCATTCGTCCTGGTGTGAGCCCTTCTTCATGCATCCTTCTTCCAGTGCCCTAGTGAGTGAATTGCTTTCAGGCATGCGCTTGTTCGGCGTGCAATTCCGCCGAATGGAAGTTTCAGTCTCACAGGGCATTGGCTTCAACAACGAAGTGGGGCGGGCTCAGTTTCATTTCGTAGGGCGTGGGCCACTCTGGTTGCGAACCCCCGGCGGCCATCTTCATCGGCTCGATACCGGGGATGCCGTGCTCATCCCTCATGGAGGCCCCCATGCGGTATTGGCTTCTGAATATACCCGCGCAACCGATGTGAAGCCCTTTGCTCTGGACGCTTTGGCTGGAAATGACTGCAGTGAAAAGTCCCTCTTCGATCAGGGCAGAGAAAGCCAGGCGCCGGTAATGTTCAGTTGTTGCATGACGCTGGAGCTCGGTGGCATGCAGCCTTTGGTGACGGCCATGCCAGAGGTGTTGCAGGTGAGTACGCTGCTTGAATCGTCGCCCGAGATCCGCCCCATGCTCGATGCGATGGCGCGCGAGTCGCTGACCCTGCAAGCGGGGCACATGGGAATCCTCGCCCGCCTAGCCGAAGTGGTTGCCGCCCTTATCGTACGAGGCTGGGTGGCCGGCGGATGCGGCGGCGCCTCGGGCTGGTTGAGCGCGCTGCAGGATCCCCGGCTCAGCAGGGCGCTTGTCATGATGCACAAACACCCCGGCAGAAGCTGGACAGTGGCAATGCTTGCAAACGAAGCCGGGCAATCCCGCTCGGTGTTTGCCCAGCGGTTTTTCCTCGCAACCGGCGTCACTCCGCTGCGATACCTGACGGACTTGAGAATGCGTCTGGCGGTTTTACGGTTGAGTCGCGAACGTCAATCGGTTGAAACCGTCGCAAGCGAGCTGGGTTACGGGTCATTGGCCGCGTTCAGCCGCGCGTTCAAACGGTCGGTGGGCATGTCGCCTGGGGCGGTGCGCGTCAGGAGCGCCAAAACCGACTAATGGCCGGGTCTCGAACCCGTCGAGTTGCCCGCTCAATCCACGATGCCCATGGCTGCGGAGAGCGTACTGACGAGTTCCGCTGAGGCCCGGTAAAGCGGGACATACCCTCGCATGAGGATCTGCGCACTGCGACGGTAGGCCGCGCTGGTTATTTTGATCTCGCCGCCTTCCAGCGCAGCGACCACCGTAGCGTCCAAACGCCCGGCGGGGTTTTCGATACTGACCTCCACACCGGCGAACTCAGTGCCCAAAGCAGCAATTCCCGTCGCCACCCGGTGCGCGGTAGTGCCGGGTATCAAGCAGGCTGCCGCCAGACAGCAACCGCCCGAGACGGCCATCGACGCATGCCCGGTCTGGGGGGTGAAGTAACGAACCGCGATATTGCCGCCATTGCGAGGAGCGCCAACGATGCACACTTTCGGAATGGTTTCGCTGCGTTCGATGTCGGCCCGACTCATCAATTCACCGTCCCTGCGGCGCAGACGCATCTTCAAGCCGGATTCAACCCAGACCTCTCGCAGCGCTTCCATGAAGAGCAGGTCGGCCTCAAGCTCGGCGATGGGCTCGTGGCCCGTTTTCCCGAAGCTGCTTGCCTGAGCAATGACCATTGGCACCGCCACATCGACGCACGACACTTCATGCCCTGCGATGACATCCATCACCGCGCCTGTGGGTAGCAGCGCCCCGGTCTTGTTGCCGACAGGCGACTGCAAGAACAGATCCACACTAGGAAAGGCGCCCGTCACCCCAGGAATTTCAGCGGTGGCGAAATGGCCGTGTTCATCGCATTTCATTCGCGCAATGGTAAGCACGCCCGTGTTGGTGTTCTTTATCTCGATATCGCAGGTCTGACCCCGCGGCTGTTGGCACAAACCAGCATCGATCGCCCACAACGGCAGGGCGCTGGACATGTTTCCGCAGTTGACGCTCCAATCGATATCAGCATGGTCGCTGGCCAATTGGGCGAGCGTACTGATCAGGCGTATGCCATTGGCTGTCTGCTCGACCCCCATCAGGAACACCTTGTTACTGGTCGCGGGTCCGCGTCCGAGCCCCGTTATCTGGCGGTTGCCGCGTTCGGTACCGGCCTGCGGGACGCCCATCAAATGTCGCAGGAGTTCAGCGCGCAGGGACTCGTCCTGGGGCAGAAGCGCCTCCCAGACCACGATGCCGGTCGACGTCCCGCCGCGCATGTAATGCACGGGTATCTCAAGGACGGCTGAATGGGATCGGATGGTTGGCGCAAAGCCAGCCGGGGAATATGCGTCTTCGGTAGTCATTGGAAGCTCCGTACATTCGGGAAGTGAATCAATGACGCTCTCGAGTGCGCGATGAGCACGTTCGCTTTCTGCCGTGTTGATGATTTCAGGTGCTCACTCCACCCGTGCGGGGCGGTCTGGCTTCATCTTCTCCAGCCCCATCCGTAAATCCGCCCCACTGGGCTGCTGATAAACCCCCAGCCCGAACTCCGGCAGCACGGCCAGCAGGTAGTCGAAGATATCCCCCTGAATCCGCTCATAGTCACCCCAACTGGTGGTGCGGGTGAAGCAGTAGATTTCCAGCGGAACGCCCTGGGCCGTGGCCTCCATCTGGCGGACCATGCAGGTCATGTCCGGGTGAATATCGACGTGGCTCTTCAGGTACGCCAGCGCGTAGGCGCGGAACGTGCCGATGTTGGTGATGCGCCGGCGATTGGCTGACATTTCGGCGACGTTGCCCTGCGCTTCGTTCCATGCCTTGAGCTCGGATTTCTTGCGGCCCATGTAATCCGTCAGCAAGCGAACCTGGGTCAGCTTCTGTTCCTCTTCATCTGAGACGAACCGCACGCCGCTGGCGTCGATGAACAGGCTGCGCTTGATCCTGCGCCCACCGGATTGCTGCATGCCGCGCCAGTTCTTGAACGACTCGGACATCAGGCGCCAGGTCGGGATCGAGACGATGGTCTTGTCGAAGTTCTGCACCTTGACGGTGTGCAGGGTGATGTCCACCACATCGCCGTCGGCACCGACCTGCGGCATTTCGATCCAGTCCCCCACCCGCAGCATGTCGTTGCTGGTCAGTTGCACGCTGGCGACGAAGGACAGCAGGGTGTCTTTGTAGACCAGCAGAATCACCGCCGACATCGCGCCGAGGCCGGAAAGCAGCAATAACGGCGACCGATCAATCAGCGTGGCAACGATGATGATCCCGGCGAACACGTACAGGATCATTTTTGTCAGCTGCACGTAGCCCTTGATCGAGCGGGTGCGGGCGTGTTCGGTGCGCGCGTAGATGTCCAGCAACGCGTTGAGCAGCGCGCCGACGGTGAGCATGAGGAAGAGGATGGTGAACGCCAGCGCGATGTTGCCGAGCACGTGATTGGCGGCTGTGCTGAGGTTCGGGACCAGATTAAGACCAAACTGGATCACCACTGAGGGCGTGACCTGGGCCAGTCGGTGGAAAACTTTGTTGTGCAGAAAGTCATTGAGCCAGAACAGCGACGGCTGGCGGCTCAGCGCCTTCGTGGCGTAGAGGATCACCCATCGCGCCAGCCGCCCAAGCACGAAGGCGGCAATCAGCAGCAGCACCAGACCGGTGATCGTGCGCAGCATTGGCTGGTTTTCCAGCAGCGTCCAGATTTCCTGGGCGCGTAGCCAAAGCGAATGGGTGTCCATGGGCGCTGGATCTCCTGATCAGAAATGGGGGGCGCGATTAGAGCATTGATAGGGAAGCGAGGGCAGGGTAGGCCAAATCCGGTAACAAAATAGGCCCTTTGAGCTAAAGAGGCTCGGCGAATCAGGCGTAAACCGGTACCCTATGTGACTGTTTTTTTGTATTACGCCGAGGTAACACCCGTGTTCTCCCAATTCGCCCTGCACGAACGCCTGCTAAAAGCCGTGGCCGAACTCAATTTCGTCGAGCCTACGCCTGTGCAAACAGCGGCCATTCCGCTGGCGCTGGAAGGACACGATCTCCGGGTGACGGCGCAGACCGGCAGCGGCAAGACTGCCGCGTTCGTGTTACCGATGCTCAATCGCCTGATGGGCCCGGCCAAGGTCCGCGTCGACATCCGCGCCGTGATCCTGCTGCCGACCCGCGAACTGGCCCAGCAGACGCTCAAGGAAGTGGAGCGGTTCTCCCAGTTCACCTTCATCAAGGCTGGCCTGATCACCGGCGGCGAAGACTTCAAGGTCCAGGCCGCCATGCTGCGCAAGGTGCCGGACATCCTCATCGGTACGCCGGGCCGCCTGCTGGAGCAACTCAACGCGGGCAACCTCGATCTCAAGCAGGTTGAACTGCTGGTGCTCGATGAAGCCGACCGCATGCTCGACATGGGTTTTGCCGAAGACGTCGAGCGTCTGGCCGGCGAGTGCGCCAATCGTCAGCAGACCATGCTGTTCTCGGCCACCACCGGTGGTTCGGGCCTGCGCGAAATGATCGGCAAAGTCCTGAAAGACCCGCAGCACCTGCAGGTCAACAGTGTCAGCGAACTGGCTCCGGGCACCCGTCAGCAGATCATCACCGCCGACCATAACGTGCACAAGGAACAGGTCCTCAACTGGCTGCTGGCCAACGAGACCTACCAGAAAGCAATCATCTTCACCAACACGCGCGCCATGGCCGACCGCATTTACGGCCGTCTCGTGGCGCTCGAGTACAAAGCATTCGTGCTGCACGGGGACAAAGACCAGAAGGACCGCAAGCTGGCGATTGATCGTCTGAAGCAGGGCGGCGTGAAGATCCTGGTGGCGACCGATGTCGCGGCCCGTGGCCTGGACGTCGACGGCCTGGACATGGTCATCAACTTCGACATGCCGCGCACCGGCGACGACTACGTTCACCGCATTGGCCGCACCGGCCGTGCCGGTGGCGAAGGTCTGGCGATCTCGCTGATCACCCACGGTGACTGGAATCTGATGTCCAGCATCGAGCGCTACCTGAAGCAGAAGTTCGAGCGCCGCACCATCAAGGAAGTCAAAGGCACCTACACCGGGCCGAAAAAGGTCAAGGCGTCGGGCAAGGCTGTCGGCGTGAAGAAGAAAAAAACCGATGGCAAAGGTGACAAGAAGGGCGACAAAAAGAAGGCCGTCGCCAAGGGGCCGACCAAACGCAAGTCGGTAAATCGTCCGAAGGCCGAGCCTTTGGTCAGCCAGGACGGGATGGCGCCGCTGAAAAAGCGCGTCACGCGTCCGCCCGTCGCTGAATAATCCGCTTTTGCCTCCCGGCCAGCCCGCTGAACGGCTGGCCCTCCACCGGGTCACAACCACTGAGCATCAAGCCCGCTGACCGGATGTCACGGGTATTGCCCTGTTGGCCCACTGGAGATTGAAACATGTCTGGACGATACGACTGGGACCTGATTGAGCGTCTGTTGCACGACGTACAAAACAGCGTCGCAAACGCCGATGCGTCAGAAGCATCTGGCACAGAATCGAGAGCGTTGTTGCTCGAACGTGGATTCATTGCCGCCCACACCAGCGGGGCAGGCGGGAATGGCGAAGGCGTTAGCCTCACCCCACGGGGCGCGAGCTTGCTGGCGATGATCGACAGCAGCATTCCGGGCAATGACCATCCGCGTCAGGTGCTGGATGAACAGGCCGATGCGCTGGATCCGGAGACCTTTGACGAGGTAGCCGCCAAGGCGCAGATTGCCTGATGCTGAAAGCGTCCTGATCAGGACGCTTTTTTCATGCTCTTGTAGCAACTCAAATCCGTGAAGTCCTTCCGCACGTCTGCGATCTTCGCCAGCAACTTCTGCCGTTGATCAGCCGTACTCTGCGCCATCAGATCCGCAATCAGAGAAATCGCCGCCTGCTCGGTATGGTCGTAGGCTGCGCGGTATTCAGGCGTCCAGAAGGTCTGGCGGTCCTGTAGCAGGCTGGCGATCTTCTGATCGAAATCGGGTGCATTGCGCTGTTTGACTGCGGCCAACAGGAGTGACTGCCAGTGCGCGCGGTTGTCGATCCACAACCGGTTCTGCTCGCCCAGCGAGGTCGACCATTGCAACACCCGAGCCTGCTGCGCGGCGTTCAGTTTGCCCATCCACGGCGTCAGACGTTTTTCCATGCGTTGCGCGCGTTCACTGATCTGCTTGTCCAGCGGCTGGTCGACGTACTCGTCCTCATGCTTGCGCAGGTCCTTAGCGAACGCCGCCTGCATTTCGCCCACTTGTTGATCGTCCAGCTGACGCAGCAGCTCGACCGCCGAGGGTGTGATTTCTTTGGAGAGGGTGGCGATGGCTTGCCGCGCTTCGGCAGTGCGTGCTGTCAGCTGCTCCTGGTTGACCTGGTTGTTTTCGACCATCCCTTGCAGACGGTCCAGCCAGTCGAGGTAACCGGGAATCTGAGTGGTGCAGTGCCAGCTCAAGTGCTCTTTCAAGCGCTCATCGAGCCAGTCCTTCTGCGACGCGTTCATGTCCAGGTAGTCGTTGAGCGACCAGGGAATGATGAAGTCCAGATGCCGATACGTCAGACCAATCTGGCTGCACCCCGCCAACAGCGTCAGGCTCAGCCACAGCGAAATAAAGGTCTTCAACACAATGCCCATGACAGCTCCTTGCCGGTTCGTCTCCCCGTTATAGAGCAAGTCAGGTCACGGCGGTTCAACCCATCAGAAAAACGAGCGCACAACCTTGAGCGTCACGGTGCCTTCGCACTGAGGATTGTGCCCGCTGTAAGCGCTGCAATCGGCGCCGGTGAGGCTCGAACCGCTGTACATCAGGTTCATGTCCATGCCCAGCACGGGCCGCGACACATTGAACGACCAGTCGCTGTAGGCATTGACCATGCCGCCGCCGTCGATGATTGAAGGCGAATCGAGCTGGTGATTGCCGTACTGCATGCGCAGGTCCAGGCCCAGCGGAATCATGCTGCCCAGGTCGAGGAACAGGGTGCTGTCCTGGCGACCGGCGTCAGTGCTGAAGGCAGTGCCGATGCGGCTGTCGAAAATGCGGAAACCGGCGTAGAGCTCATGGCTATCGAGCTGGTCGGTGTTCGGGTAGCTGTAGCGAATGACGCCAAGCTCATAACCGAGGGTTTTGTCGAACGGCTTCTTGAAGCCCATGTAGGAGTCGACTTCCAGCGAGGTATCGGGCGCCAGCCCGGTGCTGGGGGACCATTGCCCGAAGTAGAAGCCGCTGTCGTGGGTCAGGTCGAGTCCGCCATGGAATTTGGAATCGGCACCGCTCGGCGTCACCAGGCCCTGGGCCATGGTGCGGCTGGGGGTGGTGCCGAGCTTGAGGCTGAAGTTGCCCAGCTCCCGCTCGATGACCTGAGCGCTGGCGGCGGGATGCATGAGGGCGGCGCAGGTAAACACCGCACCGGTCCAACGGTTGAAACAGCGAGCATGAGGCATGCTTCACTCCTTTCAGGTTTCGGAGGAGTGGGTCGAAGGTATCTGTCCGCAAGCCGGATGGCCCGGCAAGAACCGCGATCTAGAGCGTCGCAAGGATACCGCCGATTGGCGCTGTCTCGCGACCATTGGTCGATTCGATGCAGATGCGCTGAACGTTGCGATCAGTTCGCTGCGGAAATCAGCTGATTGACGACGATCAACGCCTGGGGAAAAGAAGGATAACCGCTGGTGGCGACATCGAGTTTTTCGTACCTGGCGCGGTAGATGCCGGCCTTTTCCTGATCTTCCACGCCGGCCCGTTGCGCCTGCAGCGCGATGGCCAGCGGGTAGTTGCGGCCGGCGGAGTCATCGAGCTTGGCATCAACCTGTTTCGGGCTGGCGTTCTGACGCAAGAGCAGTATCGCCTGGTAAAACTCGGCCTCGCCGGTTGTGTCTTCGCGCGCCGCCCGTTCCAGCAGGGCGCTGGCGAGCTCGTCGTTTTCAGCGCGGCGCTCGTTGATCAGCAGCTTGGCCTGGAGCATATCGTTCTGGTACAGCAGATAGTCGGCGCGGCATGGGCTGCCTGCCACCGAAGTGTCACAACCGTGGGTCGCACAGCCGGTCAGCCCGAGGCTAAGCAGGGCGCCGATGATCATCCGTTTGTTCATATCGGTTTCCGCAGAGACGTCAGCAGATCAGGGCATCGTCCGTTCTATCCCATGACCCATACGCAACGGTATCAATGCGCAGTCATGTCACGAGAGTAAAGCAGAGCTTTGTATAGCGAGGGAGCGATAGACCTGGCGCCTTGTGATCAAAGCGCCTGGATGTCGACCGCGGAGGCGGGAGAAAATTTACTTTTTGCCGAGGGAGATCTGTTTGGATGGGCCGAAGGTCTGGCCGCTGACACCTTTGGCGATCTGCTGGATCTCGCCACCGGACTTCAGGAAAGCTGCAATTTGTGCGTTGATCGAATCGCTGGTCTCAACGGCAGGAGCTGGCTTGGCTTTCGAGTTGGATGCTTTTACACGCATGGCTGCTATTGACCTATATAAATTTAATACGGCCGGCCATCCTATCGGAATTGGCCGGAAATTGCTTGGGTATTATCGGACGAGGGGAGGGCAAGCGTGCGCGAGAAATAGCAGAATCATTTTCCGAAAATACCGGCTAAATGACTGTTTTGATTGCGATGTTCAATCTGGCGCCCGGTCGAATCCGGCCGTCGTTCAAGCCGGCCGCCAGGCTCGACGACCTGACGAATGGCTCGAGCCCGGCACCCGCTGCGCCGTGTCGTTCACCAACGTGTTGATTTTCAAAGCGGTGAAGCCGACGCCAGATGTCGATCCGGAATGCCCGCCGGAATTCGGGTAGAATGCCGCCCACGTAACGAGGGTATCTGCACATGGCTTTAGTCGGGCGCTACAACAGTTTGCAAGTGGTTAAACACACTAACTTCGGTTTATATCTGGACGGGGCACAAGACGGCGAAATTTTGCTGCCCAACCGATATATCCCCAAAGATATTCCCAGCGAAGACGAAGACTGGCTCAACGTCTTTATTTATCTGGACAGCGATGACAAGTTAATCGCCACCACCGAGAAACCCAAGGTTCAGGTGGGTGAATTTGCCAGCCTCAAAGTGGTTGAAGTCAACAGCATTGGCATCTTTCTGGATTGGGGGCTGCCCAAGGATTTGCTGCTGCCGTACTCGGAAGAGAAGCAGCCGCTGAAGGCCGGTGATTACTGCGTGGTGCATGTCTACCTCGACAAGCACACCCGCCGCATCACCGCGACCACGCGTCTGGATCGCTACCTGGACAAGGTGCCGGCCAACTATACCGTCGGGCAGGAAGTGGACTTGCTGGTGGCGGAAGAAACCGCGATGGGTTTCAAGGCGATCATCAACAACAAGCACTGGGGCCTGATTCACAAGAACGAGGTGTTCAAGTTCCTGCGCTCGGGCAAACAGGAAAAAGGCTTCATCAAGGAAGTGCGCAGCGACGGCAACATCAGCCTGAGCCTGCAGCCGGTGGGCGAACAGCTTGCCAGCAGCCTCAACGCGCAGATCCTCGGCAAGTTGCGTGACAACAACGGCGTATTGCCTGTCAGCGACAAGAGCGATCCGCAGGTCATCAGCAACCTGTTCGGCGTCAGTAAGGGTAACTTCAAGAAAGCGATCGGCGCGCTCTACAAACAGGGCCAGATCGTCATTCACGCCGACCGTATCGAACTGGTCTGACGTGATACTCGGCTGCAGCGCTGGATGACCTGCGCTGCAGCCTTCTGATTAGCTTTGCCAGATCACTTCTGGACGAAGCTGGCGAAGCTCAGATTTGCGCCGTTCGGGCGCATGTCCTTCAAGTACGAATCCTTGTCAGCCGAGAGCTCCAAGCTCACGGTGGACTTGCGCTTGCCTTCATTGCGAACCACCACCGCGTCTTTCTGATCGCGCAGGAACTTGGTCGTCACCTTCAGGTGAATTAGCTCATCCGTGCTCGGCGTGTGCAGAAGCAGATGCAGCCACTCGTACTGACCCACCGCCAGACGGCTCATGGGCAAATCAAACCACCAGATATTGCGCTTGGGGTCGAGCACGGCGAAGTGCGTGTTATTGGTGCCGAGCACGGCGCCGCCGAGCTGTTCATTACGGCGCGCAATGGCCTGCTGCTTATCGAGTTTCATAACATTCCTGGATCACGGTCTCGTCAACCTGCCCGACGCCCTGAGCGCCGCCGGTTCGGTCGCGTATTCTCCGGGGTTCTCGGAGAAACATAAAGGCAAAATTCTCGGGCTCGGACCGGGACGCGGAGCGTCCCGGGATGCATTACCACGCAGAGCGTGGGAGCGATCAAATGTCAGCGTCTGAACGGGCCTCTTCCTGGCTAAAGCCGGTCCCACTAAAAGCAGCGCGTGCCTTCGGTGGCACAGGCGGCGCGCCCTTAGGACCGGCTTCAGCCGGGAAGCCCTTGATCTGCTTAACGCGCTTTTGATCTGCTTTTGATCTCCGTACGCAAGAAGTCCAGACACCACAAATCGCGACTTGGGTGCAGGCTGAACGCAGGTCTCGCGCAGTGGGCCGAGCCGCATGGATGCGGCGAGAGCGCCGTCAGGACATGGATGTCCGTTCGGCGCGGGCCCACGGGGCGAGACCGGAGTGAAGGAGCCCGACGGAGTCGGGCCCAACCGAGAGCAAGCACCTTTGGTTACTTGGGGTGCTTTTCCAAGTAACTCGCCGAAGGCGAAATCTTCTGCCGTTAGGCAGAATTCAAAAGGCGCCGCAGAAGCCAAGCCGAGCGCATAGCTGAGTTGCACCCTCGGAAGCATGGAAAACCTGAGATCAAGACGCCGATTCAATCCATTCGCGAAATTATTGAACCTCTGATTCACCGCTCCGGTCAGTTCTAGTGTCGAGTTAATGACATCCTATTCTCACCCTGGAGTGAACCCTATGAGCAGCACTGGCGATAAAATCAAAGGCATGGCTAACGAAGCAGTGGGCAACGTCAAGCAGGGCGTCGGCAAAGTGACCGACAACGACAAACTGCGTGCTGAAGGCAAAGCGCAGGAAATCAAAGGCGAAGCACAACAAACCGTTGGCGAAGCAAAAGACGCTGTGAAAAAAGGCGTCGACAAGGTCTAACCCCCTTGCGCCTAGAGCTTTCTGGCTCATGGCGACCCGATTTGCATCACCGTAACGGCCATCCTTTGATGGCCGTTAATGTTTGCGCCTTCGACCGCCTGAAACACATCAACTGTAGCCATCGCTCCGGGCACCCTGTAAAAAGCCAGCCCGTTCGGGCAACTGACGGAATTTCAACGCGATTGCCCGCTCGTATGCATACCGCCTGTAGATACGCTTGAATCAATAATCGTGCTTCGGCTACATCTGTGTCGCGAAAGGAGACGCCATGATATTCCCGGACTTGCGCCAGCTCAGCATCAAGACAGTGTTGGTCAGAACGGTCAAAGAGTTTGTCGATGACGAGATGTCGACGTACGCCTCCGCGCTGGCCTACCAGATGCTGTTTTCGCTGTTCCCGTTTCTGCTCTTCCTCATTGCCCTGATCGGCTTCCTGCACCTGCCGGACTTTTTCAGCTGGCTGCGACTGCAGTCCGAGCTGGTCCTGCCGCCCCAGGCCCTCGATCAGGTGAATCCGGTCATCGACCAGCTGCAACAGTCCAAGGGTGGTTTGCTGTCGATCGGTATCGTCATTGCGCTGTGGACTGCGTCGGCGGGCGTGCGATTGATGATGAGCGCCATGAACGCCGCGTATGACGTGGCCGAAGCGCGGCCAGCCTGGAAGCGCATCCCGCTGTCGGTGTTCTACACCATCGGCATCGCCGGCATGTTGCTCACGGTCGCCGCGCTGATGGTTACAGGCCCGGTGGTCATGAACTGGCTCGCCGCGCAGATTGGCATGGAAGATTTCATCGTCACGCTGTGGACGATCCTTCGCTGGCCGCTGATCATTCTCCTGCTGATGGTGGCAGTGGCGATCATGTACTACGTCATGCCCGATGTTAAACAGAGCTTCCGCTTCATCACCCCGGGTTCAGTGCTGGCGGTCGTGGTGTGGATTGTTGCTTCGCTGGGCTTTGCCTACTACGTGAAAACCTTCGCCGACTACAACGCCATGTACGGCAGCATCGGGGCGATCATTGTGTTGCTGCTGTATTTCTATATCTCGGCAGCGGTATTGCTGCTGGGCGCTGAGATGAACGCGGTGATCGAGCACATGTCCGCCGAAGGTAAAGAAAAGGGCGAGAAGGAAGAGGGCGAGCGCGATGGCACGGCCGATTTCAATACGGTTCACCTCAAGCAGCACGTTTCAGGTCTCGGCCGCGATCACACCCATGACCACGACTACACCCCAACGCCGCCGGTACTCAAGACCGACAAATTCTGACCATGCACAAGGCAGACGGCGCCCCCTTGTGGGCGCCTCTGTCCGTTGCAGAGGGCCCGCAATGATTCGCGAAATTCTGAAAATGGGCGACGAGCGTTTGCTGCGTATCGCGCCACCTGTCCCTGAATCGATGTTCGGTTCCCGTGAGCTGAAGACACTCATCGAGGACATGTTCGAAACCATGGAAAGCGTCGGCGGCGTCGGCCTGGCTGCGCCGCAGATAGGTATTGATCTGCAGCTGGTGATTTTCGGTTTCGAGAGCAGTGATCGTTATCCGGATGCAGAGGCCGTTCCCCAGACCATCCTGCTCAATCCGCTGATTACGCCGCTTGAGCAAACCCTGGAAGAGGGCTGGGAAGGCTGCCTTTCCGTGCCGGGGCTGCGCGGTGTGGTCGATCGCTACGAGCACATCCGTTACGAAGGTTTTGACCCCGACGGCAAGCTTATCCAGCGTGAAGCCCGCGGTTTTCATGCGCGGGTCGTGCAGCATGAATGCGATCACCTGATCGGCCGTCTGTACCCGTCACGCATTACCGATTTCAGCCGCTTTGGCTTTATCGAAGTGCTGTTCCCGGGGATGGACCCGAATGCGGACGAATGACGCTGCAATTTGAGGAGCCCGCTGGATATCGCGCCGACCCTTGCGGGAGCGAGGAAGCGGTAGCCGGCTGAATACGGTCTCTGTAGCAGCCGGCTTGCTGGCGAGCCCAATCTCTCGGCGCCATTTATGTTGCCCTAGACGCCGCCTTCGCCAGCAAGCCGGCTCCTACAGAAGAATGCAGTGCCCCCGCAAGATCATCTCGATGCCAGTCATTTCACCGGCTTGATGAACCGCAGGGTCATGCGGTCTGACTCGCCGATCGCCAGAAACTTCGCCTTGTCCTGCTCACCTTTGACCAACGCCGGCGGCAGGGTCCAGACCCCGTCGGGGTAGTCCTTGGTGTCTTTGGGGTTGGCGTTGATTTCGCTATCAGCCGCCACCCTGAAGCCCGACTTCTGCGCCAGTTTCACCACGTAATCCGTCGGCAGGTAGCCGTTCTGCGCATTGTCCTTCGCGGTGGTGCCGGGCTTGGCCCGGTGGTCGACCACGCCGAGCGTCCCGCCCGGTTTCAATACCTCGTAAAACGCCTTGAACGTCGCCGCTTCGTTGCCGGCGTCGACCCAGTTGTGCACGTTGCGAAAGGTCAGCACGGTGTCGGCCGAGCCTGGCTTGCCGAAGACCGGCGCCTGGGGCGCGTAGGCCACGACCTCGACCTTGCCGTAATGCGCTGGGTCGGCGGCGTATTTGTGCTTCAGGCTGTCGGCGGATTTCTTCGCGTAATCGCTGGTGGCGGGGTCGACGATGGCAGCCACGTAATGGCCTTTGTCTTTGAGCAGCGGCGCCAACAATTCGCTGTACCAGCCATTGCCCGGCGTGATTTCGATGACTGTCTGATCAGGGCGCAGGCCGAAGAATTTCAGCGTCTGCTCGGGGTGACGGTATTGATCACGGGCCGCATTTTGCGGCACTCGCCAGTTGCCGCCCAGCACAGTCGCGAACTGCTCGTGACTGACAGTGGATTCAGGCGCAGCACTCGCCGCCACTGCCAAGCCCGTCGCCGAAAGTGCCGCGAGAGAGAAAACCATAATCGCCGGCTTCATGTGCATCCTGCTCGATCAAGAAATGTTCGGCGAGGCTAGCACGCAAGGCCGAAACCCCGATGGCACGTTTGGTTTGGTCTACCGCAGCAAAGGTTCTAAGCCTGCCAGGGTTGCCCGCCGATCAATTCTCGCCTCGAACAAGCGCGATCAACCGCTTGGTCTGTTGATAACGCGCCAGCCGTGCGGCCAGTTCCTGGGGCAGCTGCAGTGTTTCTACGAAGCCGAGTCGCTGATAAAAGCCGCTCAGCTCAGGTTCACAGAACAACCAAACGTTTCCTTCAACCGACGTCAGCGCTGCGGCGATCAACCCTGGCGCTACGCCTCGCCCGCGCTCATCCGGCGCAACAAACAGCCCGGTCAACCAATGCCCGCCAGCGACCGGCGTCAGGCACAGGGCGCCAATAATGTCCGGCCGGCGCGCCACCCACACCTGCGCCTCGCCCCTGGCGCGCATGGGCGAGCGATGGGCGCGGTAGAACTTCTCCAGCAACGGGCGCTGCACATCGGGAAGTAGTAAGAACTGGATGTCGGGCATGGGCGGCAGGCGTCGGGTTGAGGGTGGGTTCGGCGCATCGTTCTACCGTCATAACCAATCGATCTACAAGTTTTTCCTGCGTCGTTGCACAACCGGTTATCAGCCCGAATGCAGGAACCGGCAATGCCCAACTACCTGGACGATGCGCAGCGTGAAGAGATCAAGCGCCTGCGCGCAAGCTTTACAGGCCGCACGGAATGGCCGACCTGGCTGCTGCTGATCGGTGTGTACGCAGGCTGGCCGACGTTGCTGCTTGCCAGCCCGCACCTGGGCGTGTGGCCGACGACGCTGTTGATGATTCTGCTGCTGGTGCTGTGGATGTCCGTGCAACACGAGGTGCTGCACGGCCACCCGACGCGTTCGTTGCGACTGAACAAGGTGCTCGGCTACGCGCCACTTGCGGTGTGGTACCCGTACACCCTGTATCGCGATACCCATATGCAGCACCACTGCGATGAAGACCTGACCGTCCCCGGTCGCGACCCGGAAAGCCGCTATCTGAGTCAGCTGCACTGGGAACAGACCGGCAAGCTAATGCGTGTTTTGCGCTGGCTCGACAAGACGCCGCCGGGGCGTCTGGTGTTTGGCGTGCCGCTGGCGCTGAGCAGTCTGATCGTTGGCGAAACCCGGCGATTGCTGCGGGGCGAGCGGCAGGCCTGGGCGATGTGGTCGACCCATGGTGGGTTGCTGGTGCTGATGTTTTATTTCATCGAGCATCACAGCGCGATCTCGGCCGTGCATTACGTGATCTTCTGCAGCGTACCGGCGCTGGCGGTGTCGATGGTTCGCTCCTATTACGAGCATCGTCCGGGCGAGCAACCCCAGGAGCGCACCGTCATCAATGAGGCCTCGTGGCCGTGGGCCTGGCTGTTCCTGAATCTGAATCTGCACCTCGTCCACCACGACTTGCCCGGCCTGTCGTGGTATCACATGCCCGTCGTGTATCGGGCGCGGCGCGAGGAGTGGCTGGCACGTAGCGGCGGATTTCTGGTGGCCGGTTACGCGGAACTCTTTCGTCGCCACAGCTTCAATCCTATCGACAGCCCGCAACATCCCTATGTCTGAAGACCTCAGGTCTGATGAGGAATACCGAACATGCCCCAAGGTTTCGCCGAACTGTTGATGTACGTCGCGCCGCCGCGCGTTCAGCAGGCGCAAGAACAGTGGCTGAACCGCGTGCTGGAAATCCTTGATGTGCAGCGTCTCGATGCGCAGGCTCTGGACCTGAAAGCGCTGTGGCTGTCGCCGCACTTGGTGCTGACGCAAACCTGCGGTTATCCGCTGATGACGGAATTGCAGGGCAAGGTGCAAGTGGTCGGTCGTCCGGTTTATCAGCTGCCTCATAGCGCCGATGGCAACCACTGCAGCCTGTTGGTCGCCCGCGAGGAGGATCCGCGTCAGTCCCTCGTCGAATTCAGAGGCAGTCATGGGCTGCTCAATTCTCGGGATTCCAATTCCGGCATGAACCTGTTCCGCCACGCCCTGGCGCCGCTTCAACAGAATGGGGTGTTTTTTGCAGATGTCATGCTCACCGGTGGCCATCGCAACAGTCTCGCCGCGATCAAGGCGGGTGACGGCGATCTGGCCGCCATCGACAGCGTGACCTTCGACTACCTGACCCGCGACGGCAGCGAGGAAGTCGCGGGAGTGAAGGTCATTGCTCGCACGGCGGACGGGCCGTGTCTGCCGTACATCAGCCGTCTCGGCACCGATGTCGATGCCATTCGCGCGGCGATGAATCAGGCGCTGAACGAGCTTCCCGATATCGCCCACGTGTTGGCAATCAGCGAGGTGCTGCCGGCGAGCGAGGCCGATTACCAAGTGCTGCTCGACTACCAGCAGCAGGCTGTATCCCTGGGATTGCCATCGCTTTAGTTATTCCTTAGTGATCTATAAGAATCACTTTTAAGTATTTTTACTGCATAACCGCGCTTGCTAGCATGGCCTCTCGGAAAGTCCCGATGATAAAAATTTCAGGGCAGGGGATGTCTTATGGCTGGCGTCGACGTTATGCATCGCCACTACCTCAGCGAACTCTTTGTGCAGCACCACGCGTGGCTGTGCCTGCGCTTGCGTCGGCTGCTCGACTCCGAGCAGAGCGCCGAAGACGTTGCGTCCGAAACCTTCCTGCAACTGCTGGCCTCGCCCAACGTTGTGCCGATTCGTGACCCGCGCGCGCTGCTGACTACCATCGCCCAGCGACGGGTGTATGAGCGCTGGCGGCGGCGCGATCAGGAGCGCGATTATCTGGAGGGATTGGCGCTGGAAGACGCTGTTCCGTTTGCGTCCGCAGAAAGCCACGCCGCTACACTGCAGATGCTCGACCGTCTGGATCGCCGCCTTGACCGCCTGCCTGCAAAGATCAAATCAACCTTTGTGCTCTCCCGTCGCGGCGGGCTGACCTATCCTGAAATCGCCGCGCACCTGGGCATTTCCCGGCGCTCAGTGAGCGACTATATGGATCAGGCTGAAACCTGTTGCCGTCGCGCTTGTCTGGAATAGAGCGTGTGCTGTGCCCGGCCGACTGTGCCAAACCGTTTGAGCTCCTCCCATCCCCGAGCGACGAGAGACATCCATGACACCAATCAAAAAACTGCTGGGCGGCTCGCTGCTGGCACTGGCTGCCCTGACGGGCTCGGCGCATGGCGCAGAAAAAACCGCGCCGATTCATTTCGGTGACATCACCTGGGAGAGCGGCAGCCTGATCACCGAAATCCTGCGCACCATCGTGGAAACAGGCTACGGCTATCCCACCGACAAACTGCCGGGCAGTACGGTGAGTCTCGAAGCGGCGCTGGCGAAGAACGACATTCAGGTGATCGGCGAAGAGTGGGCGGGCCGCAGCCCTGCGTGGGTCAAGGCCGAGGCCGAAGGCAAGGTCCACGGCCTGGGCAATATCGTCAAAGGAGCAACCGAAGGCTGGTGGGTACCGGAGTTCGTCATCAAGGGCGACCCGGAGCGCGGCATCAAACCGCTGGCGCCGGACCTGAAATCGGTGTCGGACCTTCCCAAGTACAAAGACGTGTTCAAGGACCCGGAATCCCCGGACAAGGGCCGCTTCCTCAACAGCCCCACCGGCTGGACCTCGGAAATCGTCAACACCCAGAAGCTCAAGGCCTACAAGCTCAACGATACCTACGTGAACTTCCGCACCGGTTCGGGCGCGGCGCTGGATGCTGAAGTCGCGTCGTCGATCCGTCGCGGCAAGCCGGTGTTGTTCTATTACTGGTCACCGACGCCGCTGCTGGGTCGCTTCAAGCTGATCAAGCTGGAAGAGCCGCCATTCAACGAAGCCGCCTGGAAAACCCTCGCCGACGCCAGCAACCCCAATCCGATTGGCTCCAGCTCCCTCGCGGCGCACCTGGCCATCGGCGTGTCGGAACCGTTCCGTCAGCAGTACCCGGATCTGGTGAGCTTCTTCGAGAAGGTGGACCTGCCGATCGACCAGTTGAACAAGACCTTGGGCGAGATGAGCGAGAAGCGTCTGGAACCTAGCGTTGTGGCGAAAAGCTTCCTGAAGGATCACCCGGACGTCTGGACCGCCTGGGTGCCGGCTGAGGTTGCCAGCAAAGTGAAAGCGGGGCTGTAAGCGCTTTCTCGTCAAACTGCGGGGCAAGCGCACTGCCGCTTGTCCCGCAGGCAATCCTTTCCTGTAGGAGTGAGCTTGCTTGCGAAGAGGACGGAACATTCGCTGAATCTCCACTGGCTGTACTGACGTCATCGCGAGCAAGCTCACTCCTGCAGTGATCGCGTGTACATTACCCCCCCTCCACGCCACCATTACCGCGACCGACAACCCTGACTGGCGACGATGCCTGCCGTGCGCCAAGCTCAAGGCGTGTAACGATCCGCTCGCGAGCCCACGATCATGAACACGTTATTCACCCTCCTGCACACCGACCGCCTGATCCTGCGCGAACTCACCCCCGACGACACCCCGGTGCTGGCGCAAATCCTTGGCGATGCCGAGGTGATGCGCCATTCGGTGGCCGGCGTAATGTCGGAAAAGGCGACCGGTGAGTTCATTGACTGGTGTCAGTTTTCATACCGTGAACGCGGCTTTGGTCCCTGGGCGGTGGTGGAGAAATCCACCTCAACCCTGGCCGGCTTCTGCGGTCTCAATGCCGAGCTCGTCGATGAGAAGGACGAGATCGAGATTGGCTACCGACTCGCGACCGGATTCTGGGGGAAAGGCCTGGGCACCGAGGCGGCGCGCAGCGCTCTGGCTTATGGCTTTGAACAACTGCAGGTGTCGTCGCTGATCGCCATCGTCCAGCCGACTAATTTTGCATCGGTCAATGTGATCAAGAAACTTGGGTTCGGCGGGTTCGTCCACAGCCAGTATCATCGCCAGGGCGTGAGGATTTACCGCATGACCGCGCAGCAATGGGCGCTGGGTGGCTCAGAGGAATTGGCTTGAGACCTTCCCGGCTAAAGCCGGTCCCACAAAGTACGCGATCCCAGTGGGACCGGCTTTTTCAAGATCCTGTAGGACCGGCTTTAGCCGGGAAGAGGCCAGCGCAGGCACTCTTTATTGTGTGGCGTGACATCCGACGCCTTCTCGGCTAAAGCCAGTCCTACAAGTTTCCCTGCGCAGCCGGGATGGATATGTCGCCCCTCAACTGTTAGCGTCCAGCAGACAATCAAAGCGTTGATCACCGATAAAAAGTCGCCGGGAGAGGACATGGGATATTGCAGATCGACAGCGTTGACGATGATGAAGGCGTCACTCGGCCTGACGCTGATGGGCGTGATGGCCCTGCAGAATGTGACACTGGCCGGTGAAACCGCGCCCGCGCCCGTGGCTGCAGATTCCGCGCTGACCTTCGTGCAGGATCGGCATCTGGGCGAGAGTCTGGGCTGGCTGGGTTATCAGGTCGCTTCCCACACGGTGACCTTCGCCACGATCGTCGAGACCGTCGGCCGCACCAAGGCGCAGGAAATCGTGCAGGACGAACTGCAAAGCCTGCAGCCGCAGTATCAGCAGGAATGGGACCGCAACCTCGCCGCCGCCTACGCCGCATCCTTCAGCCCTGAAGAGCTGAAGGCACTGGACGCCGCAGACCCGGCGCCGGACGTGGCCAACAAATTCCGCAACAAGCAGCGCGATGTCGGCGCTGACATGAAGGACCGCTCCAGCGAGCTGCTCAAGGTTTACGTCTCAACCGCGCTGGACAATGCGCTGAAAAAAGCCAAGCCTTGAGCGCACACTTTATCTGATGCGTTTTTTTCGATTATCCCCTGTCACGAAGGAAAGGAGAGACCATGGACCCGTTCATGCAAGCGGCCATTGATGAGGCGCAGAAGGGCCTCGATGAAGGCGGTATTCCGATCGGCTCGGTCATCGTCCACGACGGCAAGATCATCGGCCGTGGCCACAACCGTCGCGTCCAGGAAGGCAGCGCCATCAAGCACGGCGAAATGGACGCCTTCGAAAACGCTGGCCGCCAACCCGCCCGCGTCTACCGCGAAGCCACGCTCTACACGACCCTGTCGCCCTGCGCGATGTGCAGCGGCGCGATCCTGCTCTACGGCATCCGCAAAATCATCGTCGGCGAACACGAGACGTTCATGGGCGAGGAAGAATTGCTCAAGTCCCATGGCGTGCAGGTAGAGGTGCTGCACAACGAGACGTGCGTGGGCCTGATGAAGCAGTTCATCGCCGACAAGCCTGAGCTGTGGAATGAGGATATTGGCGAGTAGTCAGCGTCAGGCCTTGACTCGCGCCGTCCCGAACAACTGCACCTGCTGCAACTGCCCGTCGCGCTCAATCAGGCGCAACGGCGCGGTGCCGCCGGGCATCACCACTTCCACCAGCCCCGCTTCGACCCATCCGCAGAACCACGCCGCCGACGCCACCGCGCTGGCGCTGGTCCCGGATGACGCCGTCGGGCCTTCGCCGCGTTCGAACACGCGCGCTGCGATGCGGTTCGGTCCCAGGCGCGCAGCCCATTGCAGATTGACCCCGCCAGGGCAGGGGTCGCCGCTTCCTGATTCGCCGGCGACGAAGGCGATACGGGTCAGGGCAGCGTTCAACTCGGGCTCGTGAAGGTCTTCGAAGCTTGGCAGATCATCGACATCCGTCACCAGCGTGACGCAGTGCGGATTGCCCACCCTGACGAACACGCTGGTCTGCCATCCCGGGTGCAAGGCTGCTATGGGTTCGATCCGGTTAACCTCCCGCCCATTGAGCATCGCTGTGCCGACTCCGTCTCCTGTTGCGGCTACTGCCTGCGGGCCGAAACCAGGCGCGCCAATGTCCAGCCAAAAGCCGTTCACGTCCTCGACTGTCGCCGCGACCGCCTGCGTTGCGACGGGGCTGAGCGAATCAGCATTGTCGTGATGAACGCGCAGGGCGAACGGCGCGCTGCCGGTGATAAGGGCTGAGTCGGTCAGTGACTGGGCGAAGATGGTCAGGCCGTTGCCGCTGCGTTCAGCCAGGGTGCCGTCGGTGTTGACGATCAACAGGTCGAACGGCGCGGTGTCCTGAAAGGGTCCCACCAGAAGACCGTCCGAGCGATGAGATTTGCTGCCGGATGGACGCTGGCCAGCGGGCCAGTCACAGATCGCCGCAATGGCGCGAGCCGTCCAGGCTTGGCGGTGAATCGCGGCTTCCGTCGGCAACTGGGGCAGGGGAACGCCAAGGGTGCGCAGGGCATCGGGGGTAATCACTGCGTAGATATTGCCGCGAGCGTCGTAGAAGCGAGCCATGGTCAGTCCGGATCAGGGAATCAGCGCGCATTAAATCACGCCGACCCACGCGTCGCCGCCAGGGCTTCACACCACCAACGTCAACCACGCCGACACCAGCAACAGCACCGCCATCACCTGATTGAAGCGCTTCATACCCTGCGCCGAGCGGCAGAATTTCGCGGCGCTGACGCCCAGGTAGGCCCAGGCGCTCATGCACGGGATCGAGACCAGGAAGAACGCCAGGGACAGCCACATCACCCGCAGCATGCGGTCGGCGTCGGTGCCCGCAAAGACGCTGACCACGGCCAGCGCCATCATCCAGGTTTTCGGGTTGACCAGTTGCAGGCTCGCCGCGCCCCACAGGCCCAGTGTCGGACCGCTGCGCTGTTGCGTCGGGTCTATCGCTTCGGCGGACGCGCTGAAAATCTGCCACGCCAGCCAGGTCAGCCAGGCGATCCCGACCCATGCCATCAGGGTTTGCACCTGTCGATGCCGCGCCAGCACATCGCCCAGTCCGGTACCGACCATCAGTACCAGCAATGCCGCCCCGGCGCAGGCCCCGAGGACAATCGGCAACGTGCGGAGCAGGCCGTAGCGCGAGCTATTGGTCAGTACCAGAATGTTCGTCGGGCCGGGCGTGATGGACGCGACAAAGGCGAACAGCAGAAAGGGCAGGAGGGTTTGCATAAGGCCACTCGGCGGTCATTGATCGTGGAGCAATGATCGGCGCGCCGTGGGCGGTCAGTCTGGAACGTTTGAGCAGCGTCGGCGATAGTCCGCCGGGGTCATGCGATAGGCGCGCTGGAACCAGCGGCCCAGATGGCTCTGATCCGCGAAACCCAGGGCAGCCGCGACGCTGACCGGCGCCTCGCCCCGGGCCAGCAGATGCCGGGCGCGGGTCAGGCGCAGTTGGATAAGGTAGGCATGGGGCGCCAGGCCAAAGGCTGCCTTGAACGCTCGACTCAGGCGGAAACGGTCAACACCGGTCACCTGCGCCAAATCGTCCAGGCCGATGTTCTGATGCAAATGGCTGTGCAGGTAATCCCGCGCTCGCTGGGCCACCAGTGGCAGACGCGGGTCGGGGTCGATCAGGGTGCGCCAGCGCAAGTGGCTGGTCAGGTTGGCGAGCAGGTGATCCAGCGCGGTCTGGCGCACGATGCGCAGCTCGTCGTGGTGCATCGCTTCGAAGGCGTTGGCCGTCGCGATGGCGAGGCGCGGGTCTTCTGCCAGCGTCGCTGCGAAGCTGAGCTGGGCGTTGTCCGGCGCTTCTTCAAACTGTGCGCGCAGTTCCCGGTCCAGCCAGCGCGGGTCCAGGTACAAGGTGCGGTAAGTGAAGCCGCCCGCTTCCGGGGCCGTGCCGTCGTGGATGTCGCCTGGCTCGAGCAGGAATACCTTGCCCGGCGTGCTGTTGTGCTGCTGTCGACGGCAGTTGAATTGCTGCAGACCCTGTTCGGTGATGCCCACCAGATAGCTGTCGTGCCAGTGCGGATCGTAGGCATGGCCCTCGAAATGCGCGCGCACTGTCTCGATGCCGGACGTGGCGTCCTGCTTGAGCTCGATCCAGTTGTGGTCGGACATCACGGGGCCTCGGAAGGGGGCTGGTTTAGGTGGCTGGGGTGATCAGTCAATCTTCAACACGTTACCGCGCAGCTCACGGCAGGTCTGGAAGAATCGTGCAGCAGGCGACGAGGTGTCGAGTCCTGCCTCCGCATGTCGCCTTGCCACGCATTTGTAGGAGCGCGCTTGCCCGCGAATGCAGTGTGTCTGTGACGAAGATGCAATCTGACCCAACGCCTTCGCGGGCAAGCGCGCTCCTACAGGGGATAGTGTGAACCCACACCATTGCGTCGGCTGCCCAGGGCGTCTGTTCGACAGGCCTGCCGACTACTCTTGTTACAAAGCGAAAGGTCCTACACGTTGCTCATCCACCCTGACAGCGCGAACCTACACGCTCGATCGCCATCAAAGACCGGAATCGTTACCCATCCCACAGAAGGTAAATGATGAACCCTTTTCCGCGACGCCTCGCCGTCGTCTTGCTCGGCGGTCTCCTGTCGGCCGGCTTGGCACAGGCTGATGATCACACCACGCACTCGCTGCCGCTTCTGGCGGCGGCCGGCTACCCGAGTCGCTCCATCAACGTTCCCGACAATGGCGCCGTGCGCCGCGCCAATCCCAATAGTCGACAGGGCACCGAGTCCATTGCGCCGCGTGTCGGTGGCCCCAATCTGGGGCCCTCCCAACCCCGTCCGCCCACCCTGGAAAACGGTGGCATCGGCAACGGGTATCCAACCCGGCAGCAACCCGCTCGGCCTGCCGGCGATGCCGAACGCCGCAGCAATTGAAACGACTGCCAGCCTCTCTTCCATTTCAGAAGGAATTGCCTATGTTGCGCGCCACCCCTTTTCACACGCTCGCCCTACGCAAAACGTTGCTGGCGACCTTATGCGCCTCCGCATTACTGGGCTTCTCCGTGCAAGCAACTGCCGCGACTTACCAAAGCGAGACCGGCACGCTGACAGTCGATGAAGTCGTCGGCGGGCTGCAGCATCCATGGGCCGTGGCGTTTCTGCCGGACTCCCAGGGGATGTTGGTCACCGAGCGCACCGGCAACCTGCGCCGGGTGACGCCTGACGGCAAGCTGTCGGCGCCGATCTCCGGCGTGCCGAAGGTCTGGGTGCAAGGGCAGGGCGGTTTGCTGGACGTCGAGCTGTCGCCGGATTTCGCCAAGGACCGCATGGTTTACCTGACCTACTCCGAGGCGGCCAGCGATGGCAAAACCGGGGGCACGGCGGCGGGGCGCGCAAGGCTTTCGGAAGACATGACAAAGCTGGAAGGCTTCACCCGCATCTTCCAGCAGCAGCCAAAACTGTCGGTGGGCAACCACTTCGGCTCGCGCATCGTCTTTGATCGCGACGGTTACATGTTCATCGCGTTGGGTGAAAACAACGACCGGGCCACGGCTCAAGACCTCGACAAACTGCAGGGCAAGGTCGTGCGCCTGTACCCCGACGGCACCGTGCCCAAGGACAACCCCTTTGTCGGCCAGCAAAACGTGCGCCCGGAAATCTGGAGCTACGGTCACCGCAATCAACAGGGCGCCGCGCTCAACCCCTGGACCGGCACGCTGTGGACCAACGAGCACGGTCCGCGTGGCGGGGACGAAATCAACATCATCGAGCGCGCCGCCAACTATGGCTGGCCGATCTCGACCTTCGGCATCGACTACAGCGGCGAGCCCATTTCCGAGTCAAAGGGCAAGATAGTCGAGGGCGTGAAAAACCCGTTCCATGTGTGGGAGAAATCCCCGGGCGTCAGCGGCATGGCGTTCTACGACTCAAGCACGTTCAAGGCGTGGGATCACAACGTCTTCATCGGCGCGCTGGCGTCGGAAGAGCTGATCCGCCTGGAGCTCAAGGACGACAGGGTTGTGCACGAAGAGCGTTTGCTCGGCGAGCTCAAGTCCCGCATCCGCGACGTGCGACAGGGGCCGGATGGGTATGTGTATGTGCTGACGGACGAGGATAACGGGAAGCTGTTGAAGGTCGGGTTGAAGGTGGAGCAATAGACTCTTGTAACGTATATGGCCCATTTTGAATGGGCGAGCCTAATATGGTTCATCATTTCCCAAATGTAACCTATAAGGCTCATTTGTGAGGAATGAGCCGTATAAAGCTCTTATAGCTTGACCTGAGCCATATACATTACATACTCGCTGCTCGACAGTGAGGCTCCCATGAAAACCACCCTGCTGGACCAAATTAGAAAGCGGCGCTTGGCGCTAGGCCTGCAAATTCAGCAGATGCCTCTGCGTGCGGGCCTGACACGTCAGCAGTACGGCAAGATAGAAGCGGGTGGGAATCCGCGGTTGACAACCCTCGACCAGATTGCAGAAGGACTCGATGCGGCTCTGCTTCTCGTCCCCAAGGCAAAGCTTGCCGCGGTGCAGCGAATCCTCGACAGCGAAGCAGCACACGACAGTGATCGCCCTTACGCGGCGCATGCGAATGAGTCTTCAGGCCCAGAGCATTTGATCCATGAGACTGACGAGAGTCCGTGGGGTGATCTCTGATGGCTGATGAAACAGTTGCGGCTTTGCAGCTGACCCTTCAGGGGGAGCGCGTGGGCTACGTTGCGGGGTACTCCAATGGCAAAAACGTATTCACGCTGGCGCCCGAGTACATCGAGAATCAAGCCCGACTTCCGCTGACGCTGTCGCACACTGACCCTATGGCATTTGCACAGCAATTGGCAAAACGGCATCCCTATGTCACTGCCCATAAGCTGCATCCGGTGTTGAGCAACCTCCTGCCAGAAGGTGCATTGCGGGATTTCCTCTCGCAAGCGATGAAGGTCCACCGCGACAACGAATTTCCACTGCTTAGCTGGCTGGGTCGTGACTTGCCAGGCGCATTGGTAGCAGAGCGAATGGACGCTACAGATATCCCCGGCCTTGCGCTGCAGCACCGAGGGAAAATCGATCCGACTGTCATCGACATTCCTGATAGCCAGGCGCATTTTTCACTGGCCGGCGTGCAGATGAAATTTTCCATGCGCGACAGAGATGGGCGTTACATCACCGGTGATCCTGATGCGCCTGGCGACTGGATTATCAAGACGCCTTCGACGATCCACCCGTTTGTGCCGCTCAATGAATACACGGCAATGACGCTGGCAGCGCTCGCCGGCGTCGATATTCCGGAGATCAGACTGATCCCGATGGCTGACATCGAAGCGCTGCCAAATATAAACCTGCCGAATGAAACGCTTGCTTACGGCATACGTCGTTTCGACCGTCTGCCAGGAAACGTGCGGGTGCATGCCGAAGATTTCGCGCAGATATTCTTCGCGTACGCACATGATAAATACCGCAATGCAAGCTCTGACCAGATTGGGAAACTGGTATATCGCAGCTCGCTCCACGCGCAGCGTGATGCAATACAGATGGCGAGGCGGCTGCTGGTGAATGTGCTGCTCGCCAATGGCGATGCGCATCTGAAGAACTGGAGCATGATTTATCGCGACGGTCGAAACGCCGAACTTTCACCGGCCTATGACATTGTCACGACCAAAGCCTACATCGCCGACGAAACCAAGCCTGCCTTGAACATGGCCAAGGCCAGAAACTGGTATGGCATGTCAATCGAGCACTTCAAGATGTGGGCTGAATACGGCGACATTCCTTGGCGACCAGTGCTCTATAACTTGAAAGCGACGATCGACAGCGCGCGCACCTTGTGGCCCGATGCGCTGGAAAATAGCCCCATGCCAGACACGCAGAAGGACGCGTTGCGGGCGCACTGGAAAGATCTGCATCCAGACTTCCGTATCGGATGAACCTTCGCGATCTACTTCACGTTTATCCCTGCACACCGAATTCCACACCAATCCCGGTTGTAAAAATGCCGCGCAGAACGTAAAAGAGGCGCCGCCGAACTGGCCTGCGTTTCTCGCTGCCCGACTGCCCATCACCAGGAATTCACCCGCCGATGATCACCTCATCCCGTCCCGCTGCCGGCTTCACCCGTCGGCTGTTGCCGCTGAGTATCGCTTTCGCTTCGCCATGGCTGGCGGCTCAGGAAGCCGAGCCGGTGACGCTGGACGCGCTGCGGGTGACCGGGGAGCAGGAGTCGATCTATCAGGCGAGTGGCGCGTCGGTGGGCGGTTTCAGCGAAGCGCCGCTGCGCGACACACCGGCGTCGATATCGGTGTTCACCGCCGAGCGACTGAAGGACCAGCAGGCCAAGCTGCTCAGCGATGTCCTGCGCAACGACGCGTCGGTGGGCGACAGTTATGCGCCGGTGGGCTATTACGAGAATTTCGTCGTGCGCGGTTTCTCGCTCAACGCGGCCAACAGCTACCGCATCAATGGCCGCAGCATCACCGGCGAGCAGAACGTGGCGCTGGAAAACAAGGAACAGGTCGAGTTGCTTAAGGGACTGTCGGGCCTGCAGAGCGGTGTGTCGGAGCCTGCGGGCGTGATCAATTACAAGACCAAACGCCCGGAAGACGTGCGCTCGGTGACGGTCTCGACCAACGAGCACGGTGAGCGCTACATCGCCACGGACGTCGGCGGCTGGTTCGGCAGCGAGAAGCAATTCGGCCTGCGCGCCAACGTTGCCCACGAGGACATTCGCGCTTACGTCGAGCACGCCAACGGTCAGCGGGATTTCGCTTCGCTGGCGTTCGACTGGAACATCAACGACCAGTCCACCCTGCAGCTCGACGTCGAATACCAGACCAAAGAACAGCGCTCGGTGCCGGGCTATCAGCTGCTGGGCGGCACCGAGCTGCCCCATGACGCCTCGCCGCGCAAACTGCTGGGCTATCAAAACGGCTCGAACCCGGTGGGCATCGACTCGCTGAACATGAACGGCCGTTACGAATACCGCCTCAGCGACGACTGGAAAGCCAGCCTCAGCGCGTCGCGCAGCCGCGTGGTCATCGACGACTACAGCGCTTTCGCCTACGGCTGCTATTACCAGAGCGACTGCCCGGCCCAGCCGCTGACCGGGCATTTCACGCCCAGTGGCGGCTACGACATCTACGATTTCCGCAGCCCCGACGACACGCGGCGCAACGATGAAGTCGAAGCGTCGATGACCGGTCTGCTCGACACCGGCTCGCTCAAGCATGAGCTGACCTTCGGCAGCAGCGCGTTCCGGCGCACGGTCGACACCCGGCCGTATTTCAGCGAATACGTCGGCTCCGGCAATATCCACGAGACGCCGGACAGCTTCGCCCCTTCGGACCTTTCCGTGGGCCACACCGAGCGGCGACTGGACAGCCGCCAGTACGGGCTCTTCGCCACCGACCGCATCCGTTTCAACGAGCATTGGCAGACGGTGATCGGCGGGCGTGAAGTGAAGCTCGATGAAAAAGCCTACAACGAGGACGGCAGCGATAACCGTCACACCGAGCGGTCGATCTTCCTGCCCCAGGCTGCGCTGATCTATAAACCGATCGACAACGTTTCGCTGTACACCAGCTACAGCAAAGGCCTGTCCCTGGGCGGCACGGCGTCGGTGTTTGACAGCAATGTCGGGGAAATCCTTGCACCGACGGTCTCTCGCCAACTGGAAGCCGGGGTCAAATACGACTGGCAGCGCATGAGTTTTACTGCGGCGGTATTCCAGACCCGTCAGGCGTATCAGTATTCGAAACCCCAGGGCGACGGCAGCCTGACCTTCGTTCAGCAGGGCCAGCAGAAAAACACTGGCGTCGAGCTGAGCGCCAATGGCTACGTGACTTCGCAGTTGCAGATGTCGGCCAGTGTCGCGGCCATTCGCGCGCGGGTTGAAGACAGCGGCACCGCGGCTTACGAAGATCATCAGGCGATCAACGTGCCCAAATTCCGCGGCAGCCTGTCAGCCGACTATGCGCTGCCGATTCAAGGGCTGGCGCTATTGGGCGGCGTGCAATACAGCGCCAGCAAGTTCGCCAACCGCGAAGGCTCAGTGAAAGTCGATGACTACGCGGTGTTCAACGCGGGCAGTCGCTACCGCACAAAAATCGAGGGCTACGACACGGTCTTGCGCCTGACCGTCGACAACCTGTTCGACAAGCGCTACTGGCGCGACGCGGGCGAATACCTGGGGGACGATTACCTGTTCCTCGGCGCACCGCGTACAGCGCGGGTTTCGGCCACGGTGAATTTTTAAATCAGCCGCTGAAACGCGTCAGCCGCCAGCGATCCGCCCGCGAGCCGTCAGCTTTGTTATCCTGCGCGCCTTTGTCGCACCCGCGTGCGTTTCAACCTGTGATTTGGGGTCTTTCATGACAGCCATTCTTCGACCGCGCCCACAACCCATCAGCCGGGGAGACTACAAAACCCTTGGCCTGGCGGCACTGGGCGGGGCGCTGGAAATCTACGATTTCATCATCTTCGTCTTTTTCGCCCTGACCCTCAGTCAGTTGTTCTTCCCGCCGGAAATGCCCGAGTGGCTGCGTTTGCTGCAGAGTTTCGGCATCTTCGTCACCGGCTACCTGGCGCGCCCGCTGGGCGGGATTCTGATGGCGCACTTCGCCGACAAACTGGGTCGCAAGCGCGTGTTCAGCCTCAGCATTCTCATGATGGCGCTGCCCTGTCTGCTGATCGGCGTGATGCCAACGTATGCCGAAATCGGCTACTGGGCACCGCTGATCCTGCTGGCGCTGCGCATCCTTCAGGGTGCGGCCGTCGGCGGCGAAGTGCCGAGCGCCTGGGTGTTCGTCGCCGAGCACGCGCCGAAGGGCCATCGCGGTTATGCACTGGGTGTTCTGCAAGCCGGGCTGACCTTCGGCTACCTCATCGGTGCACTGACCGCGACCTGGCTGGCGAAAGTGTTCAGCCACGCGGAAATCCTCGATTACGCCTGGCGCATCCCGTTTCTGCTGGGCGGGGTGTTCGGCGTCATCGGTGTTTGGTTGCGACGCTGGCTCAGTGAAACCCCGGTGTTCATGGCGATGCATGCCCAGCGCGAGGGCATGACTGAGCTGCCGCTGCGCGCTGTCCTGCGCCAGCATCGGCAATCTCTGTTGCCGGCTGCGTTACTGACCTGCGTGCTGACGTCCGCCGTCGTGACGCTGGTGGTCATTACGCCTACGGTGATGCAGCAGCGCTTCGGCATGAGCCCCAGCGACACGTTCGCCCTGAGCAGCGTCGGTATCGTTTTCCTGAACATCGGCTGCGTGTTGGCCGGCATGCTGGTCGATCGCATCGGCGCCTGGCGCGGGGTGGTGCTCTACAGCCTGTTGCTGCCCGTCGGTGTCGGCGTGCTCTACGCCAGCCTGGTGAGTCATTGGTTGCCGTTGAGCCTCGCTTATGCGGTGGCCGGCCTGGCCTGTGGCATCGTCGGCGTCGTGCCTTCGGTCATGGTCGGACTGTTCCCGGCGAACATTCGCGTTTCCGGCATCTCGTTGACCTACAACATCAGCTACGCCCTGTGGGCAAGCACCACGCCGCTGGCGCTGATCGCCTTGATGCCGTGGAGCCCGTGGGTGTGCGTCGGTTATTGCGTGATCATGGGCGCGGTCGGTCTGGTGACGGCCATGTTCTTTGGCCTGCGCAAAGGCATGCAGGTCGATGATCCGCGAGTGGTACAGGCTGGAAACTGAAGGGGGAGGGGCGTCGCAACGGCGTCCCTTCTTATGACTCAATGCTGCGGGTTCGCAATCCGCAGCATTTGAAACGATTGATCCGCTGATTTGTAACAGATGATTGTAATTATCATTTGCAGCGTTTATTGTCCCCGTCTATACAACTGACCCGCTGTTATATATCCCCATGGCTTTGCACGGGGTCGTGCCTGTGTAGCTTGTCTACTGGGTCAGTGGGGACGCTTCGCTAATATTTGTAGGAAACTTTACTTATCACGGTTCGGTTATTAACCGGGCTTGACTGTGCAAATTCTCTGATGGTTAGAGACTTAAAAATCAATAAGAACACTGTTATGGCCCTGGCTAATTTAACGACAGGGCCGGCAAGTCGCGGAGACTATTGAGAGCCAATGACGGAAGAACAACGCAAGCGTAAATCATTGAAAAAGACCACCCCCAGGGAGCAGGAAGTTCTTCATCTTGTGCTCCAGGGGCTCACCAACAAGGCGATCGCCCAGCGTCTGGGGATCAGTGATTACACGGCCCGCGACCATGTCTCGTCGTTGCTGAGGAAGAGCGAAGTCGAAAACCGTGCGCAGCTCATTGCTCTGCACATTTCGCCAGTGCGCAAGAAAAAACTGGCAGCACCCCTACATCTGACGGATTGTTCCGTTGGGCAGCAAGTGCATAATTAACCCGATTTAATTGCTGAACTTTCAAAGCCGTCGTCGGCCCTGTTTGCTTTGAAGATGCTTGCGTCGTAATTAGCGGTCTTTGAAATCATGACCCTGTTTCAGCACGTTGATGTGGCCTGTCAACGTGTTCGCGATGATGCACCCACAATAACGATCAATAATAAGGATGGAATCGATGACCCTTCAAATCGTAACGTCTGAGCCCTTGAAGCACCCGTGCATCGATGCAGACTTTAATGTGGACACTTCAACCGCGTTTCAGCAGTTGGTCGATGAGCAAAGCCGACTGTCCAGAGATCAGTTGAGCGAGCTGCACAAGCAATGGCTCGGGCCCCATGGCGTGTTTGCGACCTTCAGCGCGGAGGTCGAGCGATTGGGGCGTCAGGCTCCCGCGCTGGATGATCTCTCCAGCCTGGGCAGCGCGGAGCGTGTGAACGAGGCCGAACGGGCGGTGGCCTTTGCGCTGGCGCAGAGCAATCGCCGCCGCGCGACCAACAATCCCTTCGGCTCACGCTCGCGTCAGGACCTGTGCTGCGTGGTGTTCGACGAGTCCTGCGCGTACACCCTGGCGGAGCGTTACGCCGCGTACGAAGCCATGCGCCAGAGCGACTCGGATTTCTTCATCAAACTGATCGCCACCACCCGCGGCGTCACCGAGCGGCGCATCGTGTTCCACGGTTTGCTGGAACATTACGACCGGCTGTTGCCCATTGAGAAAAGCATCTACCCCGAGGCCTACCGCGACGTGCAGCAAACGCATCTGGATAGGGAAGAAGGGTTGTATGGGCCGCTGATATTGGGTGACAGCCTGCAGAACCTACTGACGCGAATGACGCCTCTTGAGCTGCTCAAGCAGATTAAGGCACCGACCGACGCCATGGCGTGCAGCGAATAGCGAATCTTCGAGAGATCGACAACGATGCCGACTCATTCCAACGCCGCGCCTTCACGCGCACACACCTTGCTGGATGGCTGCGCCGGCGTGACCCGATTGCGCCCGGCGCTTTTTGCGTCGTACAGGGCCATGTCGGCTTCGTGCAGCCACAGGCCGGCGTCGGTCTGGTGCGCGCCATACGCCGCGACGCCGATGCTCAGGCTCAGCTTGAGATCGGGAAGGGCCGAGTGGGCGTGGTCATGAACCGTACGGCGCAGGCGTTCGAGTATTTCGGTGGCCTGGGCCAGGGTGGTGTCGGGGAGGATGACGCAGAATTCGTCGCCGCCATAACGCCCGGCCAGATCGGTCTGCCGCAGGCTGGCGGACAGCGCGTTGCTCAGTTGCTTGAGAACGTTATCGCCGCTGATGTGGCCGTAGGTGTCGTTGATGGTCTTGAAGTGGTCGATGTCGATCAGCGCGACGCTGTGTTGGCGGTGGAGCTTCTGGCACTTATCGAACTCCAGCGCCAGTCGATCCTTCCACGCGCCGTGGTTCATAAGACCGGTGAGGCTGTCGGTGGCGCTGAGTTTTTCCAGTGCTTTCTTGCTTCTGGAGAGTTGCACCGCGACCTGATAACAGACCAGACCGATGGCCATCGGGTAGATCACCAGCATGGGCAGGCAGGCGAACAGCTGCAGCTGAGTGACGTGGGGGAATAGCGCCGGCAGGAAAATCCTGTACGCCACCAGTGCGCCGGCGATCTGCGCCAGCGAACCCAACACGAAGAGACGTAAACCACCGGCCGCGATGTTATTCATCGCCATCATCGACAGCACCGTCACGGTGGGTAGCGGGCTGATACCCATTGCTCCCGCCCAGAAGCCGCCGCCCAGCGAGTCGTAGATCAGGTTGCGGCGCTCGGCGGCATAAGGCTGACGTGAACGCTTGGCGAGCAGGTAAGCCATGTGCGGCCAGCCGTAACCGTGAGCGATCATGGCGATCCACACCCAGGCCGGCGGATGGGAAGGGTACAGCGCTGCAGCCACCGCGAAGAAACCAATGCCCAGGCCGATGCTGCGGGGCAAGTGCATGCGTTTGGCGAAGGAGAGACCTTTTTGGACCGAAGTGTTCATAGCGCTCTACTGGGTAATAACGCAGCATCCCGACGGCTACATCGGTCACGACCAACGCTGCGAGTGTCCTCCGCCGACGGGGTACTGGGAAGAGCATTTAGCCACTATTGGAGAAATAATTCACGCCGGTCGCCATTGGAGGGTGCGTGGGCGCAGGTGCCGTTTGGATAAGTGACGGGTGCCGTCTGTCATGGCGTGTTTTCCGGCCATCTGTGTATAGACCGTTCTACGCAGGGTGGCTGAAATATGGCGGCCATTCGGCGCTGTCCGGATGTGCATTCCGTCACCCCGGCAGGAGCCTCTGATGCCCGAACTCTCAAACCTCATCGCTTTTTCCCTTATTGCCCTCGGCATGGTGCTGACGCCAGGGCCGAACATGATCTACGTCATTTCGCGATCCATCTCACAAGGACGCAAGGCCGGTCTGATCTCTCTCGGTGGCGTGGCAGTCGGCTTTGTCTTCTACATGCTGTGCGCGGCCTTCGGCATCACCGGCCTGGTGATGGCGGTTCCCTATGCCTACGACACGCTGCGCATGGCCGGTGCCGTGTATTTGCTGTACCTGGCCTGGCAGGCCGTGAAACCGGGCGGGCAGTCGCCGTTTCAATTAAAGGACTTGCCCCAGGACAGCAACCGGCAGCTGTTTCTGATGGGCCTGATGACCAACCTGTTCAATCCCAAAGTCGCGATTCTTTACCTGTCGCTGTTGCCGCAGTTCATCACCGTCGGCGACGGCACCCGCGTGCTCAGCCAGTCGCTGATCCTGGGCAGCGCGCAGATTGTGGTCAGCCTGAGCGTCAACGCCATGGTCGCTATGGCGGCGGGTTCCATCGCCGTGTTTCTGACACAGAAGCCCGGTTGGGCGTTGGTGCAGCGCTGGCTGATGGGCACGGTGTTGTTCGGGTTTGCGGTGCGCATGGCGGTTGAAGGCAGGCGGTGAGTACGCGGTCACGCTGTGAAGAAAACACGGCTGGCCCTTGCCAGACGCTCCGCGATTCGCGAGATTACCACCCCGACTCGTTAGCATCATCACAAGGGACGTCTGATGCCTGTTTCCCTCTCTGTTTTGCGTATCACCTGCCTAGCTGCGCTGATGGCCCCATTCACCCTGCACGCCGAGAATGCGGTCCATGTCCTGACAGGCACCCTGGGTAAATCGCCCATCGTCGTCGAGCTGGACCTCACCAGCGCTGAAGATGTGTCGGGCCGGTATTTCTACGAGAAGTACCACAAGGACCTGCCGCTTTCCGGTACTTCGAAAGGAAGTGATCTGACGCTGACCGAGGGCCTGAGCTACGACGACGAAGCCAAGTTGCCGAAGCTGGTGCTTCACAAGAATTCGGACGCGACCTGGACCGGAGACTGGAGCAGCAAGGGCAAGTCCTACAAGGTGCAACTGGCCGAAGAGGCCATCACCGCGCCGGATGCTTCCGCCGAACCGGGTTGGCAGGACATCTATAAACAGTCGGCGTACGACTACCTGCGGCTCACGCACCTGAAGCTCAAGGCGGATAAAAACGCTACGTTCATGGGCCATGGACTGCAATGGTGGGTCGAGCCGGAGTCGGGCGTTTCGATGTTTGAAATCACCTCAGGTTACTCGCCGGAGCAGGCCACCCGTATCAATCAGCAACTGCGCTCGCGCTTGTGGCAGGAGGTTGTCAGCCACCACCAGTGCATGCTCAACGCCAGTCGCAACGGCGGTGATTTTGCGCAGACGGTCACGCCGCGCTTGCTGACGCCCGGCATCGTGAGCTTAAGCGTCTTCACCGATTACGATTGCGGCGGTGCGCACCCGGACTTCGGCGACTCGCCGCTTAATCTGGATGCCAGCACGGGGAAGGCCTTGGCGCTGGAAGATGTGGTGTGGGTCGGCAAGGGCGCGCCGTTTCATTACGAACGTGATGAAGAAGGTGGCACGAGTTTCGACACGTATTCTGACTACCGCGGCAAAGTCTTCGCCCCCTGGCTCGTTGACCAGTTAAAAGCGGCGCACCCGGCAGACATGGTGAAGCCTGCTACCGAAGACGACTGCGACTATACCGACCCGTCAGTGTGGGAATTTCCGTCGTGGTATTTCACTGAAAAAGGCATCGTCTTCGGCCCGTCCTTCGCCCGGGTGATGCGCGCGTGCGAGAGTCCCGAATGGTCGGTCCTGCCGTACAGCGTCATCAAGGCGCATCCGGGCGGGGCCAAACTGACGTTGCCCGAGTAATCATGCCCACGTGATCGTTTGATGATCTGACATCGCTGCTTTTCCGGCTGCAATCGCTGCCGAAAAAGCAGCAATCCTCATTTTCCGCCGGTCACACCCTTCACCACCTCGGCATGGGCCTTGGCATCCTTCGCCAGGGAGATCACGTTCACCATCGCCGTGCGCTTGCCGTAGGCAGCGGTAATCGTCGTACTCAGCACACGGCCGCCCTCTACGCTGCCCGAGATATCCAGCTGACGCATCCCGAGGCCTTTTCGTACGATCTTCTTCTCGCCCAGCTTCTTGAAGTCCTTGTAGCTGGACTGCTGCTGTTGCAGCGTGTCGGCGATGATGCCGTCTAGGGTTTGCTTGTCGTTGGCGCCGACCTTCTGGTCATTGGGCAGCGGCGCTTCGGTGATGATCACCACGCGCTTGGCCGGCTTGTTCATGTACAGCGAGCCGGTGACGCCGGCGGCCCTGGCCTTGGCATCGATCTCTTCCATCGGGCCTTTGACGTAATCCTTCGGCAGGGTGAAAGCGAACTTGCCGCCGAGCATCGCGACTTTTTGCCCGGAAGATTTCGGCGCAGGTTTGGCTTTGGTCGCCGCCTGCGCGCCGACCATGCCCAGGCACGAGACTAGCGCGGTGCAGACCAGCAGGGTTCTTAAACTGAACAAGCGCATTCCGACCACTCCTGGGGATGATTCCTACATAGGTCCGGCATTTTGCCTGAGGGTGATGGCAGGTTGATAGTCGTTAGGGTGATGGTGTCAGCGGGACTCGCTAATGCCACCTACGCGTTGATCGCGGTGTACCTGTAGAGACCGGCTTCAGCCGGGAAGAGGCCGGTATGTACAACACATGATATGCAGCGAGACACCCGACGCTTTCCTGGCTAAACCCGGTCCCACAGGGTATGCGGCATGAGCCAATTCAATGGGTGTACGCGATGTTTAGTGGGACCGGCTTCAGCCGGGAAGAGGCCAGTTCAAGCACCGCAGATTTCCATTCGAGCATTGGCTTTCCAGGCCAAAGGTGTACATTGAATTCAAAATACAATAAGCACAGGAGACAGACATGACCCATGCCACTGATCGCACCTTGCAAGTCCCTTTCGCCGGGCCCACGTTGTTGGGCACTCCGCTTCTCAACAAAGGCACGGCGTTCAGCCTCGAAGAGCGTGAAGCCCTGGCCCTGCAGGGCCTGCTCCCCGAACGCGTCGAAACCATCGAACAACAGGCGAGCCGCGCCTATCACCAGTACCAGGCCTGCGCGACCGATCTGGACAAACATATCCTCCTGCGCTCGATCCAGGACTCCAACGAAACACTCTTCTACCGCGTCGTCGACGACCATCTCGACGAGATGCTCCCTATCATCTACACCCCTACCGTCGGCAAGGTCTGCCAGGAATTTTCCCGCATCTACCGCAGCCATCGCGGCCTGTTCATCAGCATTGCCGACAAGGACCGAATCGACGAAATCCTGAACAACGTCACCAAGGACAACGTCAAAGTCATCGTCGTCAGCGACTGCGAGCGCATTCTCGGTCTCGGTGATCAGGGCGTTGGCGGCATGGGCATTCCCATCGGCAAGTTGTCGTTGTACACGGCGTGCGGCGGCATCAGCCCGGCGTACACACTCCCGGTGGTGCTCGACGTGGGCACCAACAATCCGGCGCTGCTGGCGGATCCGCTGTACTTCGGCCGTGGCCAGGAGCGTGTTCGCGGCGCCGAATATGATGCGTTCGTTCAGGCATTCGTCGAGGGCGTGCAGCGCCGCTGGCCCGAAGCCATTCTGCAGTTCGAAGATTTTGCGCTGACCAACGCCATGCCGTTGCTGGCGCGTTTCCGCGATCAACTCTGCTGCTTCAACGATGACATCCAAGGCACCGCCGCAGTCACCGTCGGCACACTGCTGGCCGCGTGCAAGATGAAGGGGCAGCGCTTGTCCGATCAGACCGTCGCCTTTGTCGGCGCCGGCTCGGCGGGTTGTGGGATCGCCGAGCAGATCATCGCCGCCATGCAGCTTGAAGGGTTGAGCGAAGCCCAGGCGCGCAGCCAGGTGTTTCTGCTCAACAGCAAAGGTCTGCTGACCGATCGCCAGCCGGGCCTCTACGATTTCCAACAGCGCCTGGCCCATTCCAGCGATTCACTCAACGACTGGGCGTTCAGCGCCCACTGGCCGTCGCTGCATGAGGTGGTCAGCAATGCCAAGCCCACGGTGCTGATCGGCGTGTCGGGCAAGGCCGGACTGTTCACCCAGCAGATCGTCGAGACCATGCACAGCCACTGCCCGCAGCCGATCATCATGCCGCTGTCCAACCCGACCTCGCAGATCGAAGCGCACCCCAAAGACATTCTGCAATGGACCGACGGGCAGGCGCTGGTGGCGACGGGCAGTCCGTTTCTGCCCATCGAGGTGCTGGGCAAAACCTTTCCCATTGCCCAGTGCAACAATTCCTACATCTTCCCCGGCATTGGCCTCGGCGCCATCGCCAGCAAGGCGACCCGCGTCACAGACGGCATGCTGATGGCGTCGGCCCAGGCGCTGGCAGAGTGTGCTGCGGCGGGGCAAATGTTGCCGCCGTTGCGGGACGTTCAGTCGGTCAGCAAGCGCATCGCGTTCGCCGTCGGCATGGCGGCCCAGCGCGACAGTGTGGCGCCGCCGCAATCGGAAGCTGAACTGTCAGCGGCCATCGAGAAAGACTTCTGGCAGCCTGTTTACCGGTCGTATGTTCGCCGCCCTGACTAAGCAGATGACTAAAAGCTTTACAGCCAAAAAAGAACCCGCCACACCGGCGGGTTTTTTTATGACAGCGAGGTAAAACGTTATGCCAGCGTGAGAGATACAGGTGGCAGCCCATTGATCTGCCCCAGCACCTCAGCCATGCCCTGGGCGAAGTGCATGCCGGTGTAAGAACCCGTGGTGATCACGAAGTCCTTGGGCAACGGCAGTCCATTAAGGGTGTGATGGTTGACCAGCCACGGCAACAGCCGGCGGGGATCGCCTGCCGGATTGGCGACTTTGGACGGCACAATGCTCTCGCCATTCACCGTGAAGGTCAGCGTCGGCTCAACGAAGGGAAAGGACGCGTCGTAGGGTACGAAATCGCCCACCACCAAGGCGCCGTGATTAAGCAGATCGGCCAGTTGCGTCAGCGGCTCAATCTTCGGCCACGCCGCAAAACGGCTGGAGACCACTTCAATGGACGCCGCCATTTCGCCGATGCCCGCCATGACTTCCTCGTCGCTGTACGCCTCATCCCGAGGGCTGAACGTGCGGTTGAAACGGAAGGCGATTTCCAGCTCCAGACCCACCGGCGGATAGACGCTGCGGTCCAGCGTGCCGGTGGACGGGAACAGGCAGTCGCGGGGCAGAGGCGAACCCTGGATCGGCCCGTCCGTGGACTTCGAACCAATCTTCCAGCCGCCGGCTTCAACGCCACGCAAGCGCAGGATTTTCTGTTGCGTGAGGTACGCCGCGTCGCGGTCTGTCGGGTTCAGGTCAAAATCCAGCTCGCCTATCAGATTGTGCTTGTTCTGCGCATCGACGATCAGCTGCGCCAGGCGCGAAGGTTGGGTGTCAGTGTCCAAAAGGGTGCTCCGTTGAAGTGGCTTGATTGAAGCGTGCGGGGCTGAAGCTTTATGGATCGGAACGCCGCCCGAAGGCGGCTCACGTTGTCGTTTTATTTACTGACCACCGGCGCCGTTTCCGCACCCGGTGTCAGAGGCGCAGCCGGCTGCCCGTAGTCAAACTTGTTCTGCGGTTTCATGCGGAACGACAGCACCACGCCAATCGCCAGCAGAATAATGCTGACCAGAAACGGCAGCTGCCAGTTGCCAGACTTGTCGATCAACAGACCAGCGGCCACCGGGCTGACGATGGCGGCCATGGCCGATCCGGTATTCATCATGCCGCTCGCGGTGCCGCAATGGTCGGGCGCGATGTCCATCGGAATCGCCCACATCGGGCCGATGGTCATCTCGGAGAAGAAAAACCCGATGGCCAGGCAGGCCAGGGAAATATGCATGTCCTTGGTGAACATCAACGGCACCAGCGACAGCAGCGTCAGGCCCAGACACACCGCAACCATCAGGCTGCGCGCCTTGTTCAGGTCCTTGGTGCGCGCATAAATGCGGTCACTGACGATGCCGCCCAGGGTGTCGCCGACCACGCCGCCGAAGAACACCGTCGATGCGAAAATCGCCGTGCCCTTCAAATCCAGGCCCATGTTCATGAAGTACATCGGCACCCAACTGAGCAGCAGCTACAACGTCCAGCCGTAGCAGAAGTAAACGATCGTGACCGGGGCCATGCGCTTGAACAGGCGGCCCCACGGCAGCACGACGGTGGACTTCACTTTCGGCGGCGGCAGGGTGTCCAGTTCCTGTTTCGAGATGCGCGGGTGGTCTTTCGGGTGCTCGGTAAATAAAAACATCTACAGAATAACCCACACAAAGCTGGTGGCCGCGCAGACATAAAACGATTCGCGCCAGCCGTAGGTGGCCATCACCGCGATCATCGCTGCCGGCGCCAATGCGTTGCCGAGGCGGGCGAAGGCGTGGGTGATGCCCTGGGCGAAGCCGCGTTTTTCCTTGGGGATCCAGCGTGACATTGCCGCCGTTGCTGCGGGGAACGTCGCGCCTTCACCCAGACCGAGGAGGATCCGCGCGACAATCAGCGAAACAAAGCCGCCGGCCAGACCGGTCAGCACCGTGGCGCTGGCCCAGATCAGCCCGCACACCACCAGCGTTCGCTTGGCGCCGAATCGGTCGCTGACCCAGCCGCCGATGATTTGGAAGATCAGGTAAGGGTACGCAAAGGCCGAGAAGACGATGCCGATCTCGGTTTTGCTCAGGTTGAACTCTTTACCGAAACCGACGGCGGCGGTGCTGACATTGACGCGATCCAGGTAGGTAATGAAATACATGGCGCACAGCATGAACAGCACCACCGTGGTGGGGCGCAGACGTAAAAACTTCATGTGCTATCTCCAGTTTCTTATTGTGTTCGCTGACAACGCGATGATTCGGGATAGTGAGATGTGTCAAAAAAGCTGCGGGCGTGCCGCAGCCGGGTGTAGCGTCAGTCGCGTCGCAGCGGCACCGATTGGCCTCCCAGGTAATCCATGGCCGCCAGCACGCCGCTGGACTGCAGTTTTACGCCGGCCATTTGCAGGCCCATTTCGCAGCCGGTGAGGGTGGCCATTAGCATCAGGTCGTTGCAGTCGCCCAGATGGCCAATGCGGAACATGCGGCCTTTCATCTTGCCCAGGCCGGTGCCCAGGGACATGTCGAAGCGCTCGTAAATGGTCTTGCGCACCTGATCGGCGTCGATGCCTTCGGGCGTCATCACGCCGGTGAGCACGGGGCTGTAAACGCTCGGGTCGGCGCACTGGATTTCCAGGCCCCAGGCCGTTACGGCGGTGCGGCAGGCCTTCGCCAGGCGGTTGTGACGAATGAACACGTTGTCCAGGCCTTCGCCGAGGATCATGTCCAGCGCTTCGGACAAGCCGTACAGCAAGTTGGTGTTCGGCGTGTACGGCCAGTAACCGGTCTTGTTCATCTCGATGATCTCGTCCCACGCCCAGAAGCTGCGGGGCAAACCGGCGCGCTTGCTGGCCTCGATGGCTTTGGGCGACAGGGCGTTGAAGCTGATGCCCGGCGGCAACATCAAGCCTTTCTGCGAGCCGGAAACCGTCACGTCTACGCCCCATTCGTCATGACGATAGTCGGCGGACGCCAGACCGGAGATGGTGTCGACCAGCAGCAGGGCAGGGTGGCCCGCCGCATCAATGGCCTTGCGCACGGAAGCGATGTCCGACGTCACGCCGGTGCTGGTCTCGTTGTGTACGACGCAGACGGCCTTGATGCGATGCCCGCCGTCAGCGCGCAGGTGGTCTTCGATCATTTGCGCATCGACGCCGCCGCGCCAGCCTTCAATACCGGGCCGACCGATGAACTGCGGCTTGAGGCCGAGGCTCAGCGCCATCTTCTGCCACAAGGTCGCGAAGTGGCCGGTCTCGAACATCAGCACTTCGTCACCCGAACTCAGGGTGTTGCACAGCGCCGCTTCCCAGGCACCGGTGCCCGACGCCGGATAGATCACCACCGGATGCACGGTCTTGAAGATCTGCTTGATGCCTTCCAGCACCTTGAGCCCCAACTCGCCGAACTCCGGGCCACGGTGGTCAATGGTGGGGTAACTCATCGCGCGCAGGATGCGATCCGGCACCGGGCTAGGCCCCGGGATCTGAAGGAAGTGGCGACCGGCAGGGTGGAAATCGAGCTTCAGCATCGGTGTCTCCTCGTTTTTTATAATTTTGTATTTTGAATTCAAAATTAACTTAGCACAGGGCAATGCTGTGTCAAACGGCCTAATTACGCTAATCTTCCCAGCGAACTGGAGCATTTTCGAATAAGGGCTCGGTGCCAGAGCGGGTCCGATAAGGATTTTGTATGCAAAATTTTGACGAAATAACCGACCAACCGCGCGATCAACCGGCTGCACGACTGATTCCCAAGGTTGAACGCCAGCGTCTGCACGACATTGTCATCGATCACCTGCGCGGCTTTATTACCGAAGGCGTGCTCGCCCCGGGCACCAAGCTCAACGAACGCGAGCTGTGCGAAACCCTTGGCATCTCCCGCACGCCCTTGCGTGAAGCGCTGAAGGTGTTGGCGATGGAGGGTCTGATCGAAATCAGCCCGAACCGTGGCGCCAGCGTCGCGCGCATGTCGGAGCTGGAGATCCGCGAAACCTTCGAACTGATGAGCGGCATCGAAGCCTTCGCCGGAGAGCTGGCCTGTGAGCGCATCACCGCGCAGGAAATCGACGACATCAAAGCGCTGCACTACGCCATGGTGGTCAGCAAAAACCAGAACGACTTGCCGGGTTACTACCAGCGCAACCGCGCCATCCACGACCTGATCAACCTGGCCGCGCGCAACTCGGCGCTGCGTCAGGTCTACCTGTCGCTGAACCGGCGCATCCACGCATTACGCTTTCTCTCCAACCACCAGGCCCCGAAATGGGACCGCGCGCTGCACGACCACGAAGAAATGATCGAGGCCCTGCAAGCCCGGGACGGCAAGCGCTTGAGCAGCATCCTGCGCCACCACCTGCTGGAGAAACGCGATGCGCTGATGCTCCTCGTCAGGGATGAATCCGAGCACCCGGATTCCATTCGTCGTTGATTCGTCATTAAGGGAGCTGCCGACCATGCCCCGTGATCTCGATGCCTTGCTGGCCGCTTGTGCCGACCGATTGCCGCAACTGGAGACCCGGCGCCTGATGCTCTATGCCGGCGCCAATCTCCCCAGCGACCGCGCCATGGCTGCCTACAATCCCGCGTTCAGCGCCTACCCGGCGATGGGCCCGACCGGTCACAAAGAACAGCCGGACACCGAACTGGTCAGCGAGCTTGAAACCTTCACCAGCCAAGCGGCCATGACCCTGTTCGGCGCGGCATGGGCGGAAGTCCGCCTGGCCAGTTGCACCCTCGCCAACCTGGCCATCTTCCACGCCTACTGCCGACCGGGCGACAACGTGCTGGCACCCGCTGCCGAGCACGGCGGGCACCTGAGCCAGCGCCGGGGCGGCACCGCAGAATTAGCGGGTCTGGTGGTTGAAGACCTGCCGTTCGACCGCCGCAACTGCCAGCTCGACGCAGCGCGCGCGGCGGAAATGATCACCCAAACCCGCCCCCGGCTCGTCGTGCTCGGACGCAGCGTCATGATCAAGGCCGACGACATCGCCCCGGTGGTCAGCGCCGCCCGCGCGGTCGGTGCCCGAACACTGTTCGACGCCTCCCACGTGCTCGGCCTGATTGCTGGCGGCACGTACCCCAATCCGTTTGACGCCGGCGTCGACCTCATCAGCAGCTCTACCTACAAAACCCTGCCCGGCCGCCCCCAAGGGCTGGTGCTCGGCCGCGACCCTGACGACGCCCCCGCGCTGCGCAACCTGCTCGACACCCGGATGCTCGCCAACTACGACGCCGGCCGGCTGCCCTCCCTGGCGGTCACCCTCACCGAAGCCCAGACCAGCGGCCGTGAATACGCCGCCCGCATTGTCGGCAACAGCGCGGCGCTGCATCGCGCGCTGGTCGATGCCGGGTTGCCTGTCATCGGGGCGAATGACGGCGAGGTGCATACCCATCAACTGTTGCTGCCGCTGTCACTGGATGCTGATCCGCGCGCGGTGATGCATGCGCTGCAGGCGCAGGGGATTCTCATCGGGACCTGTGTTGATCCTTCACGGTCCGGGCACCAGGCGCTGCGGTTGGGGACGCAATTCATCACGCGGCAGGGGATGGAGGTCTTGGACATGGCAGAGGTTGCGCGATTACTGGGCGATGTTTTGCATGTGGGTGTTTGCGGTCGGCTTCATGCGCGCCCGGTCGCTGATACCGCGCAGATGGCAGGTCGGATTCAGCAAATGCTGAGCAAAAAAAAGCCGCTGGGGAGCGGCTGAAGTTTGGAGCTTGGAGGCACCACGTCGGGAGCAACGACGCAGCGAAACGACAGAAACAAAATGCTAAAAGCTGATCGGGCGTTTGGCGTTCTCCGGCTTGGGTGTGGAGGTTCACCGTTCCTGCGCTGGGCGGGTTCGATGGGGTGAAGCCAGCTTACGAAGCATCGAACGCAGGGGCAAATGAAACCCGGGTAACTATTTGTTAGCGAAAATGTTATGTGGGGAAGGGGGCTTGGGCGGGAACTTTCAGGGCTTCGTGGTGCTTCGCGGCACGGCGCTTTGTATGAGGGCCGCCAGATAGTTCCTGCCAGGCACACATCCACTGTAGGAGCGCGCTTGCCCGCGAAAATCGTGTCAGCACCTGATTCGTCACTGACACACCGCCGTCTGATAACGTCGCTAGCGTGTTCGCGCGGGGGCTTGTTGGTGCGAGATTCGCGTGGAGCACGTCAGGGGTTGGCTGACGTGCTCATTTGGTCTGGCGGCGTTATTTCGCCGTCATCGGCGCGAAAATCGCCCGGATTCCGCGGCATTTCGGATAAGCCACACAGCCCCAGAAATCCCCTCCAGCGTTGGCGCCTGTTCTGGCGACACGTATCACCATGATTTTGCGGCAGTGCGGGCAGAGGGGTGCAGCAGGTTCAGGCTCGGCTTCGCGTATGACGGGTTGCGTCGCGGTTGGAGCGGGCGCTTGAACGGGAATCGGAGCTGGAGCGGCACTTGGCGTGACGACCACCTCCGGCTCAACGATGGCTGGCTCGACACGCTCTGGCGCCACCTCGACAGTTGGCCGTGGACCAGTCTTCTTCGCCTCGGCGATCCACTGCTTCAGCAGCGTGCCGTCGACCAGTTGCACGTTGCGCCCTGCTGCAAAATCTCTCGCCGGTTTGGTAAACGTCCCACTGGTGACCACGAAGCCACCGACAGCGCCCTCGGCCGCCATCGCGCCATACAACTCCCGCACCACCGGCACGCCAACCTGCACTGAACGCCATTGTTTGCACTGCACCACGTACGTCTCACCGTCCTTGCGCGCGATCAAATCGATCCCGCCGTCCGGGCCGTTCTTGCCTGTTTCTCGAACTGAGAAGCCACGCCGGCGTAGGGCTTCGCCCACCAGCAATTCGAACTCATGCCAGGTGATGCTCAGCAGAGGGTTGCCTTTGGTGGTGGCGGCGGATTCGAGGAGATTGCGGCGTTTGCGGCGGCCGATGACTGAGGCGATGGCGCCTGCGGTGAAGATCAATGGCAGCAGGTATTGCCCAAACAAAGCGCCGGTGTGCGCCATGGTGCTGAAGACCACTGACTGCAAATGTTGAGGGTCGGAGTAGACGGGCATCGGCGCGGTCGCTACCGAGTGCAAGTAAACGCCGGAGCTGATCGCGATCAGTGCGCTGAGCCACCAGGGTAGTTTGCTGGCGATCTTAAACAGGTCTTCGAAGAGCGAGGTTTTCTTGGCCATGTCCTTGGTCTTTTCTTTAGTCCGTGGGGGTGGAGATTTCGTGAGCGCTGCACGACCTGTAGGAGTGAGCTTGCTCGCGATGCGGTGAGGCGGATATCGATATATCGGCGGGTTGCACCGCTGCGATAGGCCTACCTTCGCTCGCATGAAGACTCAAGTGAACCGCGGTCCGATTCAGTTCGTAAATAGTGGGTCAGCCGACCTAATCTTCTCGCGTCAATCTAGGCACCTTTTCATACAACGACGCGGTGAACGCTTCCCTGTCGCTTGAATGATGGCAACGGCGATGACAGTTAGGGCAAAGCGCGACTGCGTTGCTTATGCGATCCGAACCTTGGTCTGCTAGATGCTTCACATGATGAACTTCGAGGAATGGGACCCCGTTCATAAGAAACGGAGCTGACTCACCACATCCTTCGCAGATGCCTCGGGCTTGCTGACGTACCCACGCTCTTACCGCCGGATCGCGAACAAACATCGATCTAGATGAGGCTGATTGTTGAGGCTTCGCGATACCTTCCGGAGGATTCTTAATCGGGCACTTTTCAAGCTGAGTAGCTCGTCGTTCAAGCGTCGCGTCATCAGCTGTAGGTTCTAAGTCTTCAGGATTGGGTTTGTTGTCCCACTCGGTAAGCCTCTCGCGAATGATCTTTTCGACATTAGCGCCAGCGTGGCCTGCGGGCTTGTAGCCAACGATGCTGGGACGGCCCATCTGACTCAAAACCGCTGAGATGTTTTGCATTCTGTACTCGACGGCGCTGGCATTGCGCCCCGCTAGAGGCCCCGCGCGCAGGGTGCGATTCTCGTGAGCTTTGTTAATTTTTTGGCCATTCTGCTCGCGTTCCAGCATGTCGAGATAAGCATCGACGGATGCTCTTATCTCGACATCAGTCCATCTGAGACTGCCTTTCTTAATTTCCATGCAACCGCCGAAGGCTCTAGACCCCCGAACGATACTGAATGGCCATTATCTTCGTCTAGGAAATTTCCTACATAAGACAGCTGTTTTTCCTGCGCTAGTGATCGTTCCCACGCTCTGCGTGGGAATGCAGCCCAGGACGCTCCGCGTCCTTCAGCACCAACGCTGCACCTCGATCAACCCCGACTCACCGTGATAATCCCGCGCACTCGAATATCGCCACTGCTCCCCGAAGTCCACATACCCTCGCTTTACAGGATTCTGATGTATGTAGTCGAGCTTCTGCTGCATGACACTGTCGGTGTAGACCATCTCCGCGTGCACGCCTTCCTGCCAGACCTGATAAACGCGGTCCACCTTATGCGCACGCTTAGCGAATCGAAGTCTCTGAAGAGTGCTTTCAGCATGCGCGAGTTGGAGGTAGTCGATGATGTTTCGCGCCGTGTAGGACTTGAAGCCAGCCACGGATTTTGCAATGTCTGGAGACTGAGCGAGATAGTGAAGGTGATTTTCTAAAACGACATAACCATAGAGCTGTAGACCTTGATTCGCTTGTTGAAAGCGCCACGCGTTGAGCACGATGTCGACCAAGGCCGGTCGGGTGAAGAGCGGCAGCCATTCAACGATGGTGCAGGTGAGGAAGTGGGGTTTGTCGATTTCCGTAATCGTGTAACGGCTTCGGCCCATGGATTCGTCCTTTAATCTGAGATGGGGGCGGAGCGTCGGAGGCTAGTGGAAGCGGGCGTTTGGTAGAACCGGGTTGGTGTTGCTGGGTGCTTCAGGTTGGTTAGTTAGCTCCGGCGCGATGGACGCGGAGCGTCGAGGGCTGCATTCCCACGCGGAGCGTGGGAACGATCAGCGTCTTGATAAAGGATACGGCGAGCACTTTTTCATAATAAAAAAGGCCGCCATTCCTGGCAGCCCTTTCGTGTGCAGCTTACTGAATCGAGATCAAATCAATCCCAGCTCAACGCCCCACCGGTCTGATACTCAATAACCCGCGTCTCAAAGAAGTTCTTCTCTTTCTTCAAGTCCATGATCTCGCTCATCCATGGGAACGGGTTGGTCGTCCCTGGATACTCTTCCTTCAACCCAATCTGGCTCAAACGACGGTTCGCGATGAACTTAAGGTAGTCCTCCATCATCGCTGCGTTCATGCCCAGTACGCCGCGGGGCATGGTGTCGCGGGCGTATTCGATTTCCAGTTGGGTCCCTTGCAGGATCATCTGGGTTGCTTCTTCTTTCATTTCGGCATCCCACAGGTGTGGGTTTTCGATTTTGATCTGGTTGATCACGTCGATGCCGAAGTTCAGGTGCATGGACTCGTCACGCAGGATGTACTGGAACTGTTCTGCGACGCCGGTCATTTTGTTGCGGCGACCCATGGAGAGGATCTGGGTGAAGCCGCAGTAGAAGAAGATGCCTTCCAGAACGCAGTAGTAGGCGATCAGGTTGCGCAGCAGTTCTTTGTCGGTCTCGACGGTGCCGGTTTCGAACTTCGGATCGGAGATCGAACGTGTGTACTTCAAGCCCCAAGCTGCCTTTTTGGCGACCGACGGGATCTCGTGGTACATGTTGAAGATCTCGCCTTCGTCCATGCCCAGCGATTCGATGCAGTACTGGTAGGCGTGGGTGTGGATCGCTTCCTCGAAGGCCTGGCGCAGGATGTACTGGCGGCATTCAGGGTTGGTGATGAGGCGATACACGGCCAGCACGAGGTTGTTGGCAACCAGGGAGTCGGCGGTGGAGAAGAAGCCCAGGTTGCGCAGGACGATGCGGCGCTCGTCGTCGGTCAGGCCTTCCGGGTCTTTCCAGAGGGCGATGTCCGTGGTCATGTTGACCTCTTGCGGCATCCAGTGGTTGGCGCAGCCGTCCAGATACTTCTGCCAGGCCCAGTCGTACTTGAAAGGCACGAGCTGGTTGAGATCGGCGCGGCAGTTGATCATGCGTTTTTCGTCGACCGCGACGCGGGCGGCGGAGCCTTCGAGTTCGGCAAGACCTTCGGCTACGTCCAGTTTGTCCAGCGCGGCTTTAGCGCGGGCAATGGCGTCGGAGTCGTTTGCGCTGACGGCGCGGGCTTCAAGCGCAGCAGCACCACCGGCGCTGTCGAGTTTGTCCATCGCAGCTTCCGAAGCATGGCCGGCGTTGGCGCCTTTGGCGGGTTCAGCGGCGTCTTCTTTGTCGAATTCGTCCCAGCTCAGCATGGTGAGGAGGCTCCTGCTAGAGGACCGGTTTTACGCGGCCTGTGGATTTGAGTAATCGGTTTGCTGCTGTTGTGACACGGGTCACGCCATACAGCGGTCGAGAGAAGGCTCTCTTGAAACTTGTGTGTTCGGGGTTCCGGTGGAGGCTGTCAGGCGCTAGGGCCATCACCCGGGAGAGAAGGAGAGCACTGACACGGCACATGCGGAATGACCGTAGAAATCCGGTCGGTTTTGGCTGCGCAGTGGGTCATGGCGTTGTCCTTGATTGGGGGGCGCGAGTATACGGAAATTTGCTCCGCACGTCTCTGCTGAAGGCCCTTCTATCCATCCCTTTCAGTCGTTGTCCGACATCACGAACGCGGGCTGAATTCTTCTTGACCTACCAACGATTCACTGATTGCGAATCGCCTATGTTGTGGTGGCAGGCGTAAGAATACACACGATATGGTGTTTGCGAAACCGGCTATTTCAATATGTGACTGGGTTTGTGATCCGGATCAATGTGCGACAAACGACCTCATGCTGGCAGAGCCCCGTGATACGTGAGGTTCGCGAAAAAGCGACGCATCCCGCTCTGAAATTCGAGGACGGCTGACCTGACAAATGGTGTCGGCGCTCCAAGCGGCAGGCGCCTGCGTCATCACTCAACTGCCGCCCCAATTGCCCCCCCCACACACCGCTCAAACACCCGCACCATCCCCTCGTAATCACACCCCACCGCATCCACATTCGCCCGTATCCATTCCTCCGCTTTCCCGCATTCACAATGATGTGCTCGAACAGAATCCGCTGCGCACGTCCGTTCCCTTCGCGAAACGGATGAATCACGTTCAAATCCCCAAACAGCTCCGCACTCGCCGCAATCAGTTGCCCGCGATCCAGCGCCTGAAACCAGTTCGCGTCGGCCAACACCTTGAACAGCTTGTTGGCCTCGGGCTCGATGCGGTGGGTCACGCAGAAGTGGGTCTGGTCTTTGGAGATGTCGACGGTGCGCAGTTCGCCCGCCCAGTCATAGAGATCGGCGAACAGCTGGCGGTGGATGACTTGCAGGTAGGGCAGGTCGTACGGAGGAGGGGAGAAGTCGATGGCTTCAGCGGCGACTTCGGAAAGGTCGCGCTCGGCTTGCGCCAGGGTTTTTGCGTCGGTGAGGTCGAGGCGGTTGCGCAGCACGGTGCTGCCGGGCGGACAGTAAGGGTCTTGTCCGACGCCGTATTTGTCGACCATCAGGCCTGTTTTTTGCGGTAGCTGGTGAGCAGCTCTTCCCGGGAGGGCAGGCGGCGTTCGGAGTCGGCGGGCGAGCTCTCGAAACCTTCCAGACGCAGGCTGGCGGCGTAGTTGGAGCGGCGCGTTTTGGCGCAATAGGCTTTTTTGGACTCTAGCGAGGCAGCTGGCATGGGGCGATCTCCTGGCTTGGCAAGAGGTGAGTGTAGCGGAAAGGGGGGAAGGGGAGCGAGGGCCGGGAGCGTTTAGGCTCCCGGGTCGCGGTGTTGCGTGAACCGCTTCGCGAGCAAGCTCACTCCTACAATTAGAGCGAGCTGTTCGCGGGCAAGCGCGCTCCTACAGGTGGAGGCGCTTGCCAGCGGGTTTTACTGGCAGGCTTCGCAGTCCGGCTCGTCGATCGCGCAGGCTTTAGGCACTGGCGCTGGACCGGCAGGTGCCGCTTCGGCTGGACGCGGGGCGGTGATCGCCGAGTCGTCAGGGCCGTGGCCACCGCTGGAAACGGCGTTCAGCTTGCCGGTGTTGATGGTCGATTTCTCGGTGCTGGTCGCGGCCAGGGCACGGAGGTAGTAAGTGGTTTTCAGACCACGGTACCAGGCCATGCGGTAGGTCACGTCCAGCTTCTTGCCCGATGCGCCGGCGATGTACAGGTTCAGCGACTGGGCCTGGTCGATCCACTTCTGACGACGGCTGGCCGCGTCAACGATCCACTTGGTGTCCACTTCGAAGGCGGTCGCGTAGAGGTCTTTCAACTCCTGCGGGATGCGTTCGATCTGCTGCACCGAACCGTCGTAGTACTTCAGGTCATTGATCATGACCGAGTCCCACAGGTCGCGGGCTTTCAGGTCGCGAACCAGGTACGGGTTGATCACGGTGAATTCGCCCGAGAGGTTCGATTTCACGTACAGGTTCTGGTAAGTCGGTTCGATCGACTGCGACACGCCGGTGATGTTGGCGATGGTCGCGGTCGGTGCGATGGCCATGATGTTCGAGTTACGAATGCCTTTCTGAACGCGGGCACGCACAGGCGCCCAGTCCAGGCTCTCTTCCAGGTCGACGTCGATGTACTTCTGGCCACGCTGTTCGATCAGGATCTGTTGCGAATCCAGCGGCAGGATGCCTTTGGACCACAGGGAGCCCTGGAACGTCTCGTAGGCACCGCGCTCGTCCGCCAGATCGCAGGAAGCCTGGATCGCGTAGTAGCTGACGGCTTCCATCGAACGGTCGGCAAATTCCACGGCCGCATCGGAACCATAAGGAATGTGCTGCAGGTACAGCGCGTCCTGGAAGCCCATGATGCCCAGACCAACCGGACGGTGACGGAAGTTGGAGTTCTTCGCTTGCGGCACCGAGTAGTAGTTGATGTCGATCACGTTATCGAGCATGCGCACGGCAACGTCGATGGTGCGCTTGAGCTTGTCGGTGTCCAGCTTGCCGTCGACGATGTGGTTCGGCAGGTTGATCGAGCCCAGGTTGCAGACCGCGATCTCGTCCTTGTTGGTGTTCAGGGTGATCTCGGTGCACAGGTTCGAGCTGTGAACCACGCCGACGTGCTGCTGCGGCGAACGCAGGTTGCACGGGTCCTTGAAGGTCAGCCATGGGTGGCCGGTTTCGAACAGCATGGACAGCATTTTGCGCCACAGGTCTTTGGCCTGGATGGTTTTGAACAGCTTGACCTTGCCCGGGTACTCGGTCAGCGCTTCGTAGTACTCGTAGCGCTCTTCGAAGGCTTTACCGGTCAGGTCGTGCAGATCCGGCACTTCGGACGGCGAGAACAGGGTCCATTTGCCGTCGTCGAAGACACGCTTCATGAACAGGTCAGGGATCCAGTTGGCGGTGTTCATGTCGTGGGTACGACGACGATCATCACCGGTGTTCTTGCGCAGCTCGATGAACTCTTCGATGTCCATGTGCCAGGTTTCCAGGTACGCACAGACAGCGCCTTTGCGCTTGCCGCCCTGGTTCACGGCCACGGCCGTGTCGTTGACCACTTTCAGGAAGGGCACGACGCCCTGGGATTTGCCGTTGGTGCCCTTGATGTAAGAGCCCAGCGCGCGAACCGGGGTCCAGTCGTTGCCCAGACCCCCTGCGAATTTGGACAGCATGGCGTTGTCGTGGATGGCGTGGTAAATGCCCGACAGGTCATCCGGAACGGTGGTCAGGTAGCAGCTCGACAGCTGTGGACGCAGGGTACCGGCGTTGAACAGTGTCGGGGTCGAGGCCATGTAGTCGAAGGATGACAACAGGTTGTAGAACTCGATGGCACGGTCTTCGCGGGCTTTCTCTTCGATCGCCAGGCCCATGGCCACACGCATGAAGAAAATCTGCGGCAGTTCGAAACGGATGCCGTCTTTATGGATGAAGTAACGGTCGTACAGGGTTTGCAGGCCCAGGTAGGTGAACTGCTGATCGCGCTCGTGGTTGATCGCCTTACCCAGTTTTTCCAGGTCGAATTCGGCCAGCACAGGGTTCAGCAGTTCGAACTGGATGCCTTTCTCGACGTAAGCCGGCAGCGCCTTGGCGTACAGGTCGACCATTTCGTGGTGGGTGGCGCTTTCGGCGACACCGAGGAAGCCCAGACCTTCGGCACGCAGGGTGTCCATCAGCAGGCGGGCGGTGACGAACGAGTAGTTCGGCTCACGCTCAACCAGAGTACGCGCGGTCATCACCAGTGCGGTGTTGACGTCGGTCAGCGCAACGCCGTCGTACAGGTTTTTCAGGGTTTCGCTCTGGATCAGGTCGGCATCGACCTCGGCCAGGCCTTCGCACGCTTCGGTGACGATGGTGTTCAGGCGGCCCATGTCCAGCGGCGCGAGGCTGCCGTCTTTGGCGGTGATGCGAATCGACGGGTGCGCCTGCACTGGGGTTTCGCCAGCGGTGCGACCGGCACGCTCCTTGGAGCGCTCGTTGCGGTAGATCACGTAGTCGCGGGCAACTTTCTGCTCGCCGGCGCGCATCAGCGCCAGTTCGACCTGATCCTGGATTTCTTCGATGTGGATGGTGCCACCCGACGGCATGCGGCGCTTGAAGGTCGCGGAGACCTGTTCGGTCAGGCGCGCAACGGTGTCGTGGATACGCGACGAAGCGGCAGCGGTGCCGCCTTCAACTGCGAGAAAGGCCTTGGTGATGGCGACGGTGATCTTGTCATCGGTGTACGCAACGACGGTGCCGTTACGCTTGATCACACGCAGCTGACCCGGTGCGGTGGCGGACAGGTCCTGCTGGGTCGCACCTGTCTGCGGCGCGGTGGCCTGCGGATTCTCGCGAGTTGTGTCGGTTTGCATGGGTGTCTCCACGTTCTCTAAGTTTGTTTGGGCGCAAAATGCACGCCCACCGTTTCGTCTTGCGGCAGTGGACTGACAAATGTCAGGCCATGACTTCAAGACGAATGGGAAGGTGGATTTACCCTCCCTGGCGTTGAAGTCGAAAAGGGTGCCGGACTTGAGCCCGTCACCCGAAAAACTGTTGCAGAATGCGCGTGTGATGTTGCAACACGTGTGCCGCTGCGCGCAGATCCCAAGGCTGGGTGGTCTGCCATTCGCGCTGGCGGGGTAGAGCGGTAGATTCGGGGGTTATTCAGCCCTTCATACACAGGCAATGGGCGCGAAAAAAACCTTGAAATTGCGCCCTGACTTGTGTTTGAGATTTAGGCGAAAACCCTACATGTAGGGGCTCCACCGTCGAAGGGCTACAAGATAATGCGTTTGTGACACTAATTGCAACGCATGACCTGTGGATAAAGCTGTGTGTAATTTGTGTGTGAAACAGGTAAAACCCGTGTAGGCCGCATGGCGTCTGGGATGAGCGCTTTGTCGGCGGCCTAAATCATTTTTTCGGGAATTTTGCGGGCGTGAACGCCATCGCAAAAGCCCGTCGGGCAAGCACTTTTAATAAGAAAAAACAAGGAGCCTCACCGTGCAGCCACAACCCTGGCAGGTGCTGATCGTCGAAGATGACCAGCGGCTGGCCGAACTCACTCGCGATTACCTCGAAAACAACGGCCTGCGCGTGAGCCTGGAAGGGGACGGCGCGCGGGCGGCCCGGCGCATCATCGACGAGCAGCCGGATCTGGTGATCCTCGACCTCATGCTCCCCGGCGAAGACGGCCTGAGCATCTGCCGCACTGTGCGCAGCCACTACGACGGCCCGATCCTGATGCTCACCGCGCGCACCGACGACAGCGACCAGATTCAGGGGCTGGACATGGGCGCCGACGATTACGTCGGCAAACCGGTGCACCCCCGTGTGCTGCTCGCGCGCATCCATGCGCTGTTACGGCGCAGCGAAACCCTCGAAAGTCCCGTCCAGGCACAGCACCGTCTGGAATTCGGCGCGCTGGTGGTGGACAACGCCCTGCGCGAAGCCTGGCTCAACGACCAGAGCGTCGAACTGACCAGCGCCGAATTCGACCTGTTGTGGCTGTTGGTCGCCAACGCCGGGCGCATTCTCTCTCGCGAAGAGATCTTCACGGCCCTGCGCGGCGTCGGCTATGACGGCCAGGACCGCTCCATTGATGTGCGCATCTCGAAAATCCGCCCGCGCATCGGCGACGACCCCGATCACCCGCGCCTGATCAAGACCGTGCGCAACAAGGGTTACCTGTTCGTGCCCCACGCCGGCGCGCAACTGCCCTCCCTCAAGCGCGATGGCTGACCGATGAATTCCATCTTCCTGCGCATTTATGGCGGCATGCTCGGCGTTCTGGTGCTGGTGGCCTTGCTCGGCGTGCTGACCCTGCACCTGGTCAACGCCGTGCGCGCCGATCAGTACCGCGAGCAACTGGCCCACGGCACTTTCACGCTGATGGCCGACAATCTGCGCGGCATGAATGACATTGAACGCACCCGCGCCCTTGCCGTGTGGGAGCGCCTGCTGGGCATTCCGCTGACGCTGGAAACCGCCGAGCACGCCCATCTGGACGGCCGCGCCCGCAGTCGGCTAAGTCGCGGGCAGGTGGTGGTCGAGCAGACCGGACCCCATGCCGCGCAGGTGTTTCGGGAGGTCGAGCCAGCGGTGTCGGGCAATCCGTCCAGCGGTTTGCTCCTGACCGGCGAGGTGCGGCAGATCAGCGAGCAACTGGCCCGCGCGACGATCTTTCTGTTGCTCGACGAACTGGTGCGGCTGCCGGTCGATGAGCAGCCGGCGCGGCTGGAAACGTTGCGCCAGAGCAAGGGGTTCGGCTTCGACATGCAGCTGATCCGGCTGGAGAAGCTCGACGTCGACGATGACCAGCGTCGGCGCATCGACGAGGGCGACACGGTGATGGCGCTGGGCAAGGGCGGCGACTCGATCCGCGTGCTGTCCGGCGTCGGCGAAACCCCGTGGGTCCTGGAGATCGGCCCGCTGTTCCAGATGAACCCCTATCCGCCGGAGCTGCTGATCCTCATCGCGTTTCTCGGTCTGTGCCTGATCGGCCTGGTGGTGTACCTGCTGGTGCGTCGGCTCGAGCACCGGCTGCGCGGGCTGGAAGCGGCGGCCACGCAGATCGCCCAAGGCAGCCTGGAAACCCGCGTTCCTGTAGCAAGTGCGGGGGCGGGCGCGGATTCGGTCGGGCGGCTGGCGTCGGCGTTCAACGGCATGGCCGAGCACTTGCAGCGGTCGTTGATGATCCAGCGCGAATTGGTGCGTGCGGTGTCCCACGAGCTGCGCACGCCGGTGGCGCGGTTGCGTTTCGGGCTGGAAATGATCAACGACGCCACGACCCCGGAAGCGCGACATAAATACATGGTCGGCATGGACAGCGATATTCAGGACCTCGACAAGCTGGTCGACGAGATGCTCACCTACGCGCGCCTGGAGCAGGGTGCGCCGACCCTGAATTTCCAGCGCATCGACCTCGACGCCCTGATCGAGCAAGTGATTGCCGAACTGGCGCCGCTGCGGCCGAATATCAGCGTCAGGCGCGGGGAGTGTGTTGATGCGCTGCATCGTGTCGGATCGGGCGAAGAGCACTGGGTGGAGGCCGAGCCGCGTTACTTGCACCGTGCGCTGCAGAATCTGGTGAGCAACGCCATGCGCCACGCCGAGTCGGAGGTGCGCATTGGCTATCAGTTGAGTGAGGAGCGCTGTCGCATCGACGTTGAAGATGACGGCCCCGGCGTACCGGAAAGTGCCTGGGAGCGGATCTTCACACCGTTCATGCGCCTGGACGACAGCCGCACCCGGGCGTCGGGCGGCCACGGTTTGGGGTTGTCGATTGTGCGCCGCATCATCCATTGGCACGGCGGGCGCGCGCTGATCGGGCGCAGCCAGATCCTCGGCGGCGCGTGTTTCAGCCTGGCCTGGCCCCGCCAGCAGGGGGAGGCGTGATGCTCGACGGCGCGCTGGTCGGGTTTGCCCGCACGGTGGTGTTCGATCAAACGCGGCCTGTGTTGCGGTTGACCGAGCTGTTGCGGGATGAGGTTCTGGATCGCTTGCTGCTGAAGGTGTATGGGCCGGAGTTGCTGAGGGAGCAGTTGCCGGTGCTGGTCTCGCAGTGGATGAAGTACTACGCGATGCAGCTGATTCCGCCGGTGGTGGTGGCGAGTCTGGCCCATGGCATGGGGTGGCCGCTGAGCTTGGGCCGGCTGAGTTTCGCCCTGCACGAACGTGGCTATCTGGACGGGGTGCGGTTTGAGGGGGCCGTTACGCAGGTGCCGGTTTCAGATGAGCCGTTCGAGCGGTTTGCGCCGCTGCTGGAGAATCTCCAGAAGGTGATCGACCGCTTGAGTGCCTACGGTGATGTGCCGGCGGCCGTGCTGTGGGGCAACGCCGGGGATTATCTGGAAACCTGCTTGCGGCAGTTGTCTGCGGCGAGTGACGTTTCCGTTGTTGCGGGGTATGGCTTGTTGCGTGAAAGGCTGAGGCCGGATGGGCGGCGCAATCCGCTGTTCCAATCCGTTCGCTATATAGAGAGGGACGGGCAGACGGTTCGGCAGAGGCGAACGTGCTGCTTGAGTTATCGGGTGGAATGGGTGGGGCGGTGTGAGCATTGTCCTCTGGGCGCGGCCGTCAACCCCGAATCGCCACCAGACTCAACAGCTGTCCTTCCTGCACGCTGAACTGCGCGTCCAGCGCCTTGCCGTTGTGCCATTCCTCCGACAGATCGATGTTCAGCCGCAGCCGCGCGGTGCCTTCGTCTGACCATTCCAGCAGTTCGGCGTCTTCGAAATAGAAGCGCTTGAGCACGATGGGGTAGAGCGCCTTGAACAGGCTTTCTTTCAGGGAAAAGGTAAGGGTGACGACCTTGGCCGCTTCATGCTCGGGCCCGGCGTTCAGGCGCTGCATTTCCGCCGGTGTCAGAATCTCTCCGGCCAGACGCACGGCGCGCTCGTTGCTCATCAGCTGTTCCACGTCCAGGCCCAGTCCGCGCCAGTCCGTTTTGCGCGCGACGATCGCGGCGGCCCAGCCGGTGCTGTGGGTGATCGAACCGGTGACGTCCGCGGGCCAGATAGGCGCGCGATCTTCACCGATCAGGGGGACGTGGGAGCGGCCGTCCAACTGTCGCATCGCCTCACGGGCGCACAAACGACCGGCGAGAAACTCCGTCTGCCGCTTGGCGACCGACCGCTGAATGGAGGCGGGCGGCTCGATGAGACAGCGCTGAAAATCGCCGTCGACGAGCTTTTGCGGATCGAACCGACTGCTCACCAACACCACATCCGCCAGCCCGTGGGGCAGCGGCCAGTGAGCGGTCAGGGCAGGGCAACAGTCGGGGAGTGTCGGGGATCGGGTCATGCCCGGCATTCTGCCGGAACCGCGGCATCGTGCGCAAAACCGGTTTGCCGCCGAACGCAAAGGCGTAGGACCCGCAACACCGGTTTGTGGCGAACGCTAATCCACGGCCAGCGCACAACCTGTAAGAGCGCGCTTGCCCGCGAACGCGGTGTGTCAGACGAAATCCATGTGGCAGACCCACCGCCTTCGCGAGCAAGCTCACTCCTACAGTAGATCGGTGTTGGCCGGGATTTCGGCGTCATGCACAGAACCTGTGGGAGCCGGCTTGCTGGCGAACGCGGTGGGTCAGGCGACATTGATGGCACAGGAAAATTGCATTCGCGGGACAAGCCACGCTCCTACAGTGGATCTGCGTCGGATCAGGAAATCGCGGTTGCGGGCAAATCGATTGGTGGCGAACGCAAAATCCAACGGCTGGGCAGAACCTGTGGGAGCCGGCTTGCTGGCGAATGCGGCGGGTCAGGCGACATTGATGGCACAGGCAAATTGCATTCGCGGGGCAAGCCACGCTCCTACAGTGGATCTGCGTCGGATCAGGAAATCGCGGTTGCGGGCAAATCGATTGGCGGCGAACGCAAAAGCCAACGGCTGGGCAGAACCTGCGGGAGCCGGCTTGCTGGCGAATGCGGTGGGTCAGGCGACATTGATGGCACAGGCAAATTGCATTCGCGGGGCAAGCCACGCTCCTACAGTGGATCGGCGTCGGATCAGGAAATCGCGGTTGCGGGCAAATCGATTGGTGGCGAACGCAAAATCCAACGGCTGGGCAGAACCTGTGGGAGCCGGCTTGCTGGCGAATGCGGTGGGTCAGGCGACATTGATGGCACAGGCAGACCGCCTTCGCGAGCGAGCGCGCTCCTACAGTAGAGCTGCGTCGACCGCGAGATCGTGGGCATCCGCAACACCGGTTTGCGGCGAACGCAAGGCGCAGGCACACGCAAACCTGTAGGAGCGTGGCTTGTCCCGCGATCGGCTGCGAAGCAGTTGTAAACCTCACGACGCCATGCCTGCTGACACACCGCATTCATTGTGTTGCTGCCGCTGCGCGCCAGATCGCGGGACAAGCCACGCTCCTACAGTGGATCGGCGTCGGATCAGGAAATCGCGGTTGCGGGCAAATCGATGGGCGGCGACCGCAAAATCCAACGGCCTGCGCAAAACCTGTGGGAGTCAGCTCGCTGACGAATGCGGTGGTTCAGTACATGTTCAGGAGGGGTTCAGCGCTGGCTGGGTATGCTCCACACCGTACCCAACAAGGCGCCTGGCGCCGGAGGACCTGCTCATGCTGACGTTCAACAAGCTCTTTCTGGCGCTGGCGTTTCTTGGCAGCAGCGCGGCGGCGCAAGCGGCTGATGGCAACGCGGACCTGTCTCGCACCGATTTCGGCAAGAACACCGAACGCGCCGACCGCCTCAATGGCCTGCGCCGCAGCCTTGCCAGCAGCACTCAAGTCGGCAGTTGGAGCCAGACCTTCGCCCAGCAGCCTGTGGATCATCCCTACGCCGCCGGCTACGGAAATCTCACCGCCCGCGTCAACGGCGTGAGCCTGCCAACGGGCAATCTTCCGACCGCTTACGTCGCGCAAATCCCCGTGCCGAGTACGACTAGACTGTTCGACACCCGCTTACCGGTCCGCACCGTGCAGCAGCCGCCCTCGCTGAGCCTGAGCGAGAGTCAGCACACCTATTTACCCGTCCACTACGTTTTATAAGCCGGTTTTATAAGCCGCCAGCCTGTTTTTCGCGGTGTCTTGATTGCACAATCGCTGCCGGGCTCGTCACACTGCACGCGCTCGGCAGCGTCGTTGAGAACTCTTGAAACGAGAGACTCTTTAAGCAAGAGAATCATGAAACAAGGGGTATGCCTTTGCCTGGGAGAGCGTCATGAAATTGCTGGTTGTCGAAGATGAAGCCCTGCTGCGTCACCACCTGCAGACCCGCCTGACCGAAAGCGGTCACGTCGTCGAAGCGGTGGGCAACGCCGAGGAAGCGTTGTATCAGGCAGGTCAGTTCAACCACGACCTGGCGGTCATCGACCTGGGCCTGCCGGGTGTGGGCGGTCTCGATCTGATCCGTCAACTGCGCGTGCAGAACAAGGCCTTCCCAATCCTCATCCTGACCGCGCGCGGCAACTGGCAGGACAAGGTCGAAGGCCTGGCTGCCGGCGCCGACGACTACGTGGTCAAACCGTTCCAGTTCGAAGAGCTCGAAGCGCGCCTCAACGCCCTGCTGCGCCGCTCCAGCGGTTTCACCCACTCGACCATCGTTGCCGGCCCGCTGAGCCTGGACCTCAACCGCAAGCAGGCTTCTCTGGACGAACAGCCGCTGGCGCTGACCGCTTATGAATACCGGATTCTCGAATACCTCATGCGTCATCACCAGCAAGTGGTGCCCAAGGAACGCCTGATGGAACAGCTGTACCCCGATGACGACGAGCGCGATCCGAATGTGATCGAAGTGCTGGTCGGGCGACTGCGGCGCAAGCTCGAAGGGCCTGCCGGCTTCAAACCGATCGACACCGTGCGTGGCCTGGGCTACCTGTTCACCGAGCGCTGTACATGATTCGTTCGCTGCGCCTGCGTCTGATGCTGGGCGCCGCGACCTTGGCCGTCATCTTCATGCTCCTCATGCTGCCGGCGCTGCAGAGTGCTTTCAGCCTGGCGCTGGAAAGCTCCATCGAAAAGCGTCTGGCGTCGGACGTCACCACGCTGATCTCCGCAGCCCGCGTCGAAGACGACCACCTGCTGATGCCGTCGTTACTGCCCGGCGAACAATTCAGCCTGCCCGACAGCCGCTTGCTCGGTTATATCTATAACCGCGCCGGCAAACTGGTGTGGCGCTCCCGGGCCACCGAAGACGAAGCCATCGACTACCAGCCCCGTTACGACGGCCGCGGCAATGAATTCGCCAAGATCCGCCAACCCAACGGCGAAGAGTTCTTCGTCTACGACGTCGAAATCAAACTGCTCGGCGGGCGCAATGCCGCCTTCAGCATCGTCGCCCTGCAACCGGTGCGTGAATACCAGGAAACCATCTCCGGCCTGCGCGAAAAACTCTATCTGGGTTTCGGCGGCGCGCTGCTGGTCCTGCTGATTCTGCTGTGGGGCGGGCTGACCTGGGGGTTGCGCGCGCTGCGCGGCATGAGTCAGGAACTGGATCAGGTCGAGGCCGGCTCGCGGGAAAGCCTCAGCGAAGAACACCCCAGCGAACTGCTGCGCCTGACCGATTCCCTCAACCGCCTGTTGCGCAGCGAACGTGAGCAACGTATTCGTTACCGCGACTCCCTCGACGATCTTGCCCACAGCCTGAAAACCCCGCTCGCGGTGTTGCAGGGCGTCAGCGAACAGTTTGCCAAACGGCCGGAAGACCTGGAGCAAGCGCGGATTCTGCAATCGCAGATCGAGCGCATGAGCCAGCAAATCAGCTACCAATTGCAGCGCGCCAGCCTGCGCAAAAGCGGGCTGGTGCGTTATCACGTTGCGCTGAAACCCGTGGTGCAAAGCCTGTGCAACACGCTGGAAAAGGTCTACCGCGACAAGCGCGTCAACGTCGTGCTCGACCTGCCGGACAACGGCCAGGTGCAGATGGAAGAGGGCGCTTTGCTGGAGATGCTCGGCAACCTGCTGGAAAACGCCTACCGCCTGTGTCTCGGCGAGGTGCGCGTGAGCTGGCGGTCTTCGATGATGGGCGACGAGCTGTGCATCGAAGACGACGGGCCGGGTGTTCCGGAAAGCCAGCGCGCACGGATTCTCGAACGCGGCGAGCGGCTGGACACGCAAAACCCGGGGCAGGGCATTGGTCTGGCGGTGGTCAAGGACATCATCGAAAGCTACGGCGCGCAGCTGACCCTCGGCGATTCGGAACTCGGCGGCGCGGCCTTCCGCATTCAGTTCGCGATCTAATCCTCACCAAGAGCACTGCGTTCGAGGCGGATACCCGCCAGTGTGGCGGGTGATTTGCCGGCAAACGGCGGAAAACCGCCACTGCCTTCCCTCCAGTAGGTCTACTGTTAACCACGCGGTTTACGGAATCCGGGCCTGTCACACGATTTAACAACTATGGCACGGTGCTTGCGATGCACTGGGCAGAGGTCTGCCGCGCGCAGCTCGACAAAAACAAATCCCTCCGAGCAGGAGGGTTCGCACTTTAGGCGTCTCTGCAACAGGAATGCTGCAGACCGATGCTCTTGAGGAAACTGCAATGACGACTCGTCAGCCCATCTATAAATCCCTGTACGCCCAGGTGATCGTCGCGATCATCGTCGGTATCGCCCTTGGCCACTGGTACCCCGAAACTGCCGTAACGCTCAAACCGCTGGGTGACGGGTTCATCAAACTGATCAAAATGGTCATCGCACCGATCATCTTCTGCACCGTCGTCAGCGGCATCGCTGGCATGCAGAGCATGAAATCCGTGGGCAAGACCGGCGGCTACGCGCTGCTCTACTTCGAAATCGTCTCGACCATCTCGCTGATCATCGGCCTGATCGTGGTCAACGTCGTCCAGCCGGGCGCCGGCATGAACATCGACGTGTCCACCCTCGACGCGTCCAAAGTCGCGGCCTACGTGACCGCCGGTAAAGACCAGAGCATCGTCGGCTTCATCCTCAACGTCATCCCGAACACCATCGTCGGCGCATTCGCCAACGGCGACATCCTGCAAGTGCTGATGTTCTCGGTGATCTTCGGTTTCGCCCTGCATCGCCTGGGCGCGTACGGCAAGCCGATCCTGGATTTCATCGATCGCTTCGCCCACATCATGTTCAACATCATCAACATGATCATGAAGCTCGCCCCGCTGGGCGCGCTGGGTGCCATGGCGTTCACCATCGGTGCCTACGGCGTCAGCTCGCTGGTGCAACTGGGTCAGCTGATGCTGTGCTTCTACATCACTTGTCTGCTGTTCGTGCTGCTGGTGCTGGGCTCCATCGCAAAAGCTCACGGCTTCAGCATCCTCAAGCTGATCAAGTACATCCGTGAAGAGCTGTTGATCGTGCTGGGTACCTCGTCGTCCGAGTCGGCGCTGCCACGCATGCTGATCAAGATGGAGCGTCTGGGCGCGAAGAAATCCGTCGTCGGTCTGGTGATCCCGACTGGTTACTCGTTCAACCTCGACGGTACCTCGATCTACCTGACCATGGCCGCAGTGTTCATCGCTCAGGCCACCAACACCCACATGGACATCACCCATCAGGTCACCCTGTTGCTGGTGCTGCTGCTGTCGTCCAAAGGTGCGGCAGGCGTGACCGGTTCGGGCTTCATCGTACTGGCCGCGACGCTGTCCGCCGTGGGCCATCTGCCGGTGGCCGGTCTGGCGCTGATTCTGGGCATCGACCGCTTCATGTCCGAAGCCCGCGCCCTGACCAACCTGTGCGGTAACGCCGTGGCAACCCTGGTTGTCGCCAAGTGGGTCGGCGAGCTGGACGTTCCGCAAATGCAGGCTGAGCTGGCGTCTGGTGGTCGTGCCATCGACAACACCGCGCCGACCGACGACCTGGGTGTGGCCGAAACCGCGCCAACCCCTGTTGTACGTTCGTAAGCTGCACTAGCGGTAAACGTTGTTGAAAAAGCCTGTCTTCGGACAGGCTTTTTTATGGGTTAACGCGATGCGATTCTTTGTGGGAGCCGGCTTGCTGTCGGAAGCGGTGGGTCAGAGCCTCGGATGTTGGCTGACACACTGCATTCGCCAGCAAGCCGGCTCCCACAGTGGGTACTTCGGTTCATCCAGCGTATTGCCCCTCGCCGTGCGTGCACCTACTCTGAGCCACCCGTTGGCTATCCGAGAACGCCCCATGCACGGTCCGCTGTCATCGCTCAAAGTCCTCGATTTCTCGACATTGCTGCCCGGGCCATTCGCTTCGCTGTTGCTGGCGGACATGGGCGCCGAAGTGTTGCGCATCGAATCACCCACCCGGCCGGACCTGCTGCGGGAATTGCCGCCCCATGACCACGGCGTCTCCGCCAGTCACGCCTACCTCAACCGCAACAAACGCAGCTTGGCCCTGGACCTCAAGCAGGCCCAGGCCCTTGAGGTGGTCAAGCGACTGGTGGCGGATTACGACATCGTCCTGGAGCAGTTTCGGCCGGGCGTAATGGACCGGCTGGGGATCGGGTATGAGGCGTTGAAGGCGATCAATTCGCGGCTGATCTACGTCGCGATCACCGGTTACGGCCAGACCGGGCCGTATCGCAATCGCGCCGGCCACGACATAAACTACATGGCCGTGGCCGGGCTGGCCAGCCACACCGGGCGCAGGGACAGCGGGCCGTTGCCCTTGGGCGTGCAGGTCGCGGACGTCGCCGGTGGTTCGCTGCATGGGGTGATCGGTTTGCTCGCGGCGGTGGTCGCCCGTCATCAGACCGGGCAGGGTCAGTACGTCGACGTCAGCATGACCGATTGCGCGTTCAGCTTGAACGCCCTGGCCGGCGCGGGGTATCTGGCGGCCGGCGTCGAGCCCGAGCGGGAGGCGCAGATGCTCAACGGCGGCAGTTTCTACGATTACTACCGCAGCCGCGACGGCCGATGGTTTTCGGTGGGAGGCCTGGAACCGGCGTTTCTCCACGGGATGTGCGCCGCGCTGGGGCGACCGGAGCTGGCGCGGCTGGGTCTGTCGTGGGTGCCCGACGAACAGGCCTCCCTCAAGCGAGAGCTGGAAATCGAGTTCGAGCGCCGCAGTTCTGATGAGCTAGAAGCGCTGTTCGCCGGGATCGATGCCTGTGTCGAGCCGGTGCTCAGCTTCTCCGAAGCGACCCTGCACCCGCACATTCAGGCGCGAGATATGCTGACGCAGGTGCCCCTGGGCGATGGCAGCACTCAAGTGCAGATGGCCTGCCCGGTGAAGTTTTCAGAAGGACTGCCCGCGCCCCGGCACATCGGCGTGGCCGCCGGCGCGCAATCCGCCGAGGTGCTGGCCGAAGCGGGGTTCTCCGCGCAGGAGATTGAATCGATGGGGGAGGCGGGGGTGTTTGGTTGAAGCGGGCAATCACTCCACCCGCGTCTCGCCGCTGAACACCAGAATCTCCCGGCAGCGTTTGCACAGATAGCGGCGGCCCTTGCGCACCAGCTTGTGGCGCTGGGCGGTGAATGGGAAATCGCTTTCCGGACACGGGCAGCGGTAGATGTAGCGGGTCACGCTGCGGCGCTGGATTTCGTAGGTGTGGCAGCGGTTCGGCGGCAGCTCGTAGACGCCGCGCATGATCAGCTGCCATTCCTCGCCATGGGGCTGGATGGTGTCGCCGAACAATTGATGAGCGACCAGATGCGCCACCTCGTGGGGGACGGTCTGGCGCAGAAAGTCTTCGCTGTTTTCGAGGTACAGCTGCGGATTGAAGCGCAGCATGTTCTCGTGCAGGTGCGCCACACCAGCTTTCTGGCCGCGCAGTTTGACGCTCACGACCGGCCGCTTGAAGGGGCGTTTGAAGAAGTCTTCGGCTTGTTGGTAGCAGGATTCGACGCGGGTGTTGAGTGGTTCGAGCATGCTTCATCGGTCTCCAGAGGAGGCGAGTATGCCGCAAGCTTCTGCACCGCCAAAACCCAAAGCGCCGAATGGTCTGCTGGAATGGAAGGCGCGCGCTCGCACCGAAAACGTCCGGCCCGACATGATCCGGCACGAGACAACCTGGCCTGGCCTGGCACCGCGCACCCTCTGTAGGAGTGAGCTTGCTCGCGATAGCGATCTGTCAGGTAAAACCACGTAACCGTCGAACCGCTATCGCGAGCAAGCTCACTCCTACCGGGGCGGGGTATTGCCGACATGATGCAGTGTTCCGGCGGATCGGGGCCTGATCAGTTCGTATACTCCGGCCCGAGCCCGACGCCCCACAGCACCACCGTAAACGCCATGATCGCCACCAACACCACCAGCCCGACCGCAAGCACCGAGCTTGAGAACATGAAGCCTTCGTCCGGGTGTACGCCCATGAACACCGGCAAACCGACGTACAGCAGATACACCGTGTAGCAGACCGCCGCGAACCCGACCATCATCCCCAGCCACATGTGCGGGTACAGCGCGGCCAGCCCGCCGAGGAACAGCGGCGTCGCCGTGTAGGTGGCGAACGCCACGCAGCGCGCCAGGCTGGGCGTGGCGTCGTAGGTGCGGGCCATCCAGTGGATGAAACCGCCCATGACGCCCACCCCGGCGAGCATGGCGGCGTACGACATCAACGCCATCCATACTGCGCTGCCGCTGGTCAGCATGACCGGCGCCCGGTCGCCGATCTGCCAGCCCACCTGCGTCGTGCCGATGTACGCCGACACCGCCGGGATCGCCGCGAGGATCAGCGTATGGGTGAGGTACATATGGCCGATGCTTTCTTCATCTTCGCCACGTATCTGTTGCCATTCCTGATCGGGGTGGGTGAACAGCCCCAAGACGTGATGGATCATGTCCGTTACTCCCGTGATGTATGCCAGCGCTTGCGACGAAGCGCCCGACCGCCAGATGCCGTCAGGACAAGGCCACAATCGATCAAGGGAAATGGCTGCGACCTCTCAGGTCAGTATAGAAACCTGAGCACCCGAAAACCGGCGGGCTTAGAGCGATTGAGGTGTTCAAGGGCTCTGCTAATACCGGGTGGTAATCAGCCGCCCATTCAAACCGATGCACGAGTAGGGCTTTTGGAGGAGCCCGCTTGCTGGCGAACCTGGCACGGCGGACACTTCGTTGTCGACTGGACGCGGGAATTCGCCAGCAAGCCGGCTCCCACAGCAGGGGGAGCTTCACGATGGCTGTGCATTACCCAACCGGGGCTTTTTGCGTAAAATGCCGACCCTTTCCCCACGTCTCTTCCCACCACAGCGAGCGGATACCAGCGCCATGGGCACCCTTTCAGTCAATCAGAACAAACTGCAGAAACGTCTGCGTCGCCTCGCGGGCGAAGCGGTGGCGGACTACAACATGATTGAAGAGGGCGACAAGGTGATGGTCTGCCTGTCCGGCGGCAAAGACAGCTACACGCTGCTGGACGTGCTGCTGCATTTGCAGAAAGTCGCGCCGATCCACTTCGACATCGTCGCGGTGAACATGGATCAGAAGCAGCCGGGTTTCCCCGAGCACGTCCTGCCGGCGTACCTGGAGCAATTGGGCGTCGAGTACCACATCGTCGAGAAAGACACCTATTCGGTGGTCAAGGAATTGATCCCGGAGGGTCGGACCACCTGCTCCCTCTGTTCGCGTTTGCGTCGCGGCACGCTGTACACGTTTGCCGATGAAATCGGCGCGACCAAGATGGCTTTGGGGCACCACCGAGACGACATCGTCGAGACGTTTTTCCTGAACATGTTCTTCCAGGGCAGCATCAAGGCCATGCCGCCCAAGCTGCGCGCCGACGATGGCCGCAACGTGGTGATCCGTCCGCTGGCGTATTGCGCCGAGAAGGACATTCAGGCGTATTCGGACTTCAAGCAGTTCCCGATCATCCCGTGCAACCTGTGCGGTTCCCAGGAAAACCTGCAGCGTCAGGTGGTCAAGGACATGCTGCAGGACTGGGACCGCAAAACCCCGGGCCGCTCCGACATGATTTTCCGCAGCCTGCAGAACGTCCAGCCGTCGCAACTGGCGGACCGCAACCTGTTCGACTTCACCCACCTGCGCATCGACGAAACCGCCGCCTCGCGGTTTGTGAATGTGGTGAATGTGTAAGGGCGAATGCGCCGGCTCATCCGCCGCAAAACCGTAGGAGCGTGGCTTGTCCCGCGATCGGCGACGCAGTCGTCGTGAAACCTGCAAACGCGGGGCACCTGACTCCCCGCAGTTGTCAGTTTGCTGCCGCTTCGCGCCAGATCGCGGGACAAGCCACGCTCCTACCGTAGATGGTGCGGGGCTCACGTATTCGTTCACCCCATCAAAGCGCGTGTTACAACGCCACATCCGGCAACACCGGCTTGTTCGCCAACGCGGTCTTCATCAGTTTCTCGACATATTCCCGATCACTGTCCGGCAGCGCCAGGCGCGGTGGGCGGGTGAGGGCGCTGCCGCGTTCCATGATCGCTTCGCACAGCTTGATGCACTGCACCAGGTCAGGACGCGCATCCAGGTGCAGCAGCGGCATGAACCACTCATACAGCGCCATCGCCTCGGCAAAACGCCCGGCCTTGGCCAGACGGAACAACGTCTCGCCCTCTTTCGGGAAGGCGTTGGACATCCCCGACACCCAGCCCACCGCGCCCACCGCGACGCTTTCCACCAACACATCATCCAGCCCGGCAAACAGCACGAAGCGATCACCGACTTCGTTGCGCACGTCGATAAAGCGGTTGGTGTTGCCCGACGAATCCTTGAAACACACGATGGTGTCGCAGTCCGCCAGGGAGATGAGGATGTCCGGCGTCACGTCGTTCTTGTAGATCGGCGGGTTGTTGTAAACCATCATCGGCAGGTCGGTGGCGGCGGCCACGGTGCGGAAGTGCGTGGCGGTTTCGAAGGGCTTGGCCGAGTACACCAGCGCCGGCATCAGCATGATCCCGTCAGCGCCGGCTTTCTGCACTTCCTTGGCGACAGCGCTGGCGTTGGCGCTGGTGAACTCGGCAATGCCGGAAATCACCGGCACGCGCCCGGCCGAGGCATCTTTGGCCGCTTCCACCAGGCTGATCTTTTCAGCGACGCTCAGCGAGGTGTTCTCGCCCACCGTCCCGCAGATCACCAGGCCCGACACGCCATCGCGCACCAGGTTGGAAATGACCTTGTGGGTCGCCTCCAGATTGAGGGAGAAATCGTCGTTGAATTGCGTGGTAACGGCAGGGAAGACCCCGCTCCAGGATACAGACTGGCTCATGATTGACTCCTGATTGAGTAAAGGTATTTCGTATACGTTTAATTTCGGACGAATCACGCCCAACGATTGCTGCGTTTAATCAGTACTTCAGGCCGCCCCGATACCCTGTAGGAGTGAGCTTGCTCGCGATGCGGTGTGTCTGCGACGGATGCGGTGACTGACACAACGCATCGCGAGCAAGCTCACTCCTACAGGGTTTTGCATTCATTCAGAAAAATCGGTTTCGCATTTATTGAAAGCAGCCGCAGCATTTACAGCTTCAACCCCACCGGCCACGTATCACTCAACTTGTACCCCTCCGGCCACGGGTCGCTCGGGTCGAGCATGTGCTGGTGCGTCCCGGTGATCCACGCCCGCCCGGACAGGCTCGGGATGATTGCCTTGCGCCCGGCCACTTCGGTCTCGCTCTGGATCTTGCAGTGAAACTCCGAGCCAATGATCGAACGCCCGATAAACCGGTCGCCCACCTTCAGTTGGCCCTTCGCATGCAACACCGCCAGCCGCGCCGAACAGCCGGTGCCGCACGGCGAGCGGTCGATCTTGCCCGGGCGAATCACCACCGCGTTCGCCGCATGGGCCACACCGCCGTCAAAGCTGACCGGCGCGGCGATCTGGCAAAACGAAATGTGATTCCAGTCCTTGTTCAACGGATGGCTGAAACCCAATTGCTCATTGGCGGCCTTGGTGATTTTCAGGCCGGTTTCCACCAGATCCTTCGCTTCATCGGCGGTCAGGGAAAAGCCCAGCTTCACCGAATCGACGATGGCGAAACTGTCGCCGCCATAGGCGGTGTCGACCTGAATCGAACCCAGCCCCGGCACCTCGATCCATACGTCCAACTGATCGGCGAAAGACGGGTGGTTGTGCACCTCGACGCTCGTCACCTTGCCGTCACGACACTGGGCGATCGCCTCGATCAACCCGCCCGGCGCCTCCAGGATCAGGCGGGTTTCCGGCTCGGTCATCGGCAGGACTCCGCTGTCCAGCAGCACTGTCGCCACGCACAGGGAGTTGGAGCCGGACATCGGCGGCACGTCGGCCGGTTCCATGATGATCCAGCCCATCTGCGCTTTCGGGTGCTTGGGCGGCACCAGCAGATTGACGTGGCGAAAGACGCCGCCGCGGGGCTCGTTGAGCATGAAATTGCGCAGCACATTGTCCTTCTCGATCCAGCGCGACTGCTCCCAGATCGTGTCCCCCGGCGGCGGCGCAACCCCGCCAACAATCACATCGCCCACCTCACCCTCGGCGTGACAACTGACCACGTGAATCACTTTCGATGAGCGCATGACCTTGAGGCCCTTCTGTCGGACACGGTTGAACTGATAAAGGAGATCGACCTGTAGGAGCCGGCTTGCTGGCGAACACGTGGTGTCATTCACCGCCCTGGTGACTGAACGGACGCTTTCGCCAGCAAGCCGGCTCCTACAAATGTGTTATGTCAAACACCACAACGTGGATTGACCTCCTGCTGAATCCTCATTTACTTAATTGATCGATCTCAAAAAATCCGCCGTCTCCGGACGCTGCGGGTGGCCGATCACCTGATCCGGCGTGCCAATCTCGTGCACCAGCCCGTTGCGGAAAAACGCCACGCGGTCGGAGACGTCCCGGGCGAAGCGAATCTCATGGGTCACCAGAATCATCGTCATGCCGTCCTCGGCCAGCATGCGCATGGTGTCCAGCACCTCGCCCACCAGCTGCGGATCAAGGGCCGAGGTCGCCTCGTCAAACAGCATGTAATCGGGCGACATCGCCAACGCCCGGGCAATCGCCATGCGCTGTTGCTGACCGCCCGAGAGCTTGCCGGGAAACACCTTGAGCTTGTCGCCCAGGCCGACATGGGTCAGTTGCTTGACCGCCAGCGCCTCGGCTTCGGCCTTGCTTTTGCCCAGCACCGTGCGTGGGGCCAGCATCACGTTTTCCAGCACCGTCAGATGGGGGAACGCGTTCCACTGCTGAAAGACGATGCCGATCTTCTGCCGCAGCTTGTTGATGTCCGTGCCCCGGGCGTGAACCTCGGTGCCGTCGACGCGAATGCTGCCGCTCTTGATCGATTCCAGCCCGTTGATGCACATCAGCAGCGTCGACTTGCCCGAGCCCGAACCGCCGATGATCGACACCACTTCGCCCTTGTTCACCTGCAGGCTCACGCCCTTGATGACCTCAAGCTCGCCGAATGACTTGTGCACGTTGTCGATCTCAATCATTTTCCTGCCACCTCGTTTCCAGCCGGGCGCCCAGGCGAGCGACCACCAGACTCATGACGTAATAAATCAGGCCGGCGATGCACAGCACCAACAGCGGCTCCTGAATGCGCGTGACGATGGTTTGCGAGGCGCGCAGCAGTTCGACGATGCCGATCCACATCACCAGCGCCGTGTCTTTCATCACCCCCAGCAGCAGGTTGATCCAGCCGGGAAACGCCACGCGGGTGGCCATCGGCATGACGATCTGGCGCAGGTCCTGCCAGTACGTCAGGCCCAGCGAACGGCTGGCGCGGCGTAACGTGAGCGGCACCGACAACACGCCGCTGCGCACAATCTCCGTGCAATACGCGGTGACGTACAGGCCCAACACCACGCAGGCCACGGCGAAGGCGCTCCAGTTCAGGCCGACAATGCTTTTCAGCGCGTTGAACAGCACGAACTGAATCAGCAATGGCACGCTGCGAAACACGTCCAGCACCCACGCCAGCGGAATCGTGCTGCGTGGCAGCAGGGCGCGGGCCATGCCGCAGACCACCCCGGCCAGCGTGCCGATGAACATCGACACCACGGTAAGCAAAATCGTGACCCAGGCGCCCTGAAGCATGAATTGCAGGTCGTTCCAGGTGAACGTGCTCTCGAACATGCCCATCTCCTCAGTACCGGAACAGCCGCCAGGACAGCAGCCGGGCAACGGCCACGATCAGCTTGGCGATCAGGTAATAGAGCACCGCCGCAATGGCGAAAAATTCGAAGGTGCGGAAGGTCTTGACGTTGTAATCCTGGGTCACGCCGGTGAGGTCGTTGTTGAGGCCGACGATCACCCCCATCGAGGTCATCAGCACGGCCCAGACCATCTGGTTGGTCAGCGGATAGAAAACGATGCGCAGCAACTGCGGAATGACGATCAGCCGGTAGGCCTGAGGCGCGCTCATGCCCAGCGAACGGGCGGCGCGCAACTGGGTGTCGGGCACGGCCTTCAGACCGCCGCGAAAGTTCTCCGCCAGATAGCCCGCGTTGTTGATGGTGATGCCGGCGAGCAACGCGGCCCACGAGCTGATGTGCAGGCCGAACGAGCCCAGGCCGAAATACAGGATGTACACCTGGAACAGGGACGGCGTGTTGCGCGCGATGGAAATCCAGGTGGCGGCGAAGCCCCGGAACAGGCGGTTTTTGCCTTGGCGCATGAACACCAGAAACAGCGCGATGGTGACGCCGAGGATCATCGACAGCGCGGCGGTTTCGAAGGTCACCCAGGCGCCGTTGAGCATATCGGGCAGGGCCTTGAACGCCGCGCGCCAGTGGAAGTTGTAATCAAACATCTGCGCTGACCTCCGCTTGGTGCGCCGCCATCAACCAGACCGGCAGGCGCCCGCTGGCAACCCCGGTGATCGCGCTGTGTACGCACTCGGCCAGGCTGGCGAAATGCACGCGGCGCCCCACCAGCCCCGGAGCGTAGTGGGCGTACTTGCCGGAGTTGGTCATCAGGTTGCGCGCGGTCGGCGGAATCACCGGCTCGCCGAGCATGCACCAGCAGGTGTCGGTGACGAACTGCACGCCGAAGCCTTCCAGCGTGGCGACATAGCCGGCCTGTCGCGCGCGCTCCAGGGTGGCGCGGCCGCAGGTGATCACGATCGCCACATTTTCATGCTTGCGCTGGCTGCCACACAGGTGCGCCAGGGTCGCGCATTCGCTCAGGGAGAAATGCGGGTTGCCCAACGTCACCGCGTCCACTTCCGGCGTCTGCGCGCTGTTCAGTTCGCGCCAGCTGTGCAGCAAGCCCGCCGGGCTGACGCTCAGGGTTTTCTCCGGCGCGTGCCCGCCCAATGCGAGTTCGGCGGTGGTGGCTTCGGGTGTCACGCCGGCGATATGAAACATCGGCGCAGCGGACGTGGTGGCGAACGCAGCGCCGAACGCTTTCAGGTCATCCAGCGTCGGCGCCTTGTTTTCCAGCCCGCAGATCACCGGGATCGTGGCGCCGCACAGCAGCCCGACGTGATAGCCGAGCAGCGGGTAGAAACTGTCGTCGAGGCCGTCCAGTGCCGGGACGTCGATGCGCAGGGTCGCCAGCCGTTGTTGGGTCAGGTGGCAGCCGATCTTCGGCGCGCGGCCGGTGAGGGCGATGCAGATGTCGAGGTAGTCCGGGTACTTCAGGCTGCGCGCGCCGATCACGCTGTTGGCGTAGACCACCGCATTGGACTCGGCCCAGACGATCTGCTCGCCCAGCTCCGGTGCGCTGTCCAGCAGGTACGGCGCGCAGGTAAAACTCACCCGCGCGCCCATGTCCAGATAGGCATCGCCCAGTTGGCTGGCCGGCTCGCCGAGGGCAGGGTCAACACCCAGGTCGCGCCAGCGACGCTTGTCCACGGAGATGGAATTGAGGGTGGTGGGCACGCGGACTTTGCCGCCCCAGGCCACCAGTTGCCGGGCGAAACGCAGGCTGGCCGGCCCGGTGTAGATGCAGCCGTCGATGTGCGCCTGGGTGATGTCCAGCAGTTCGGTTGCGCCTTGCAGTTCGGCCATGCGCAGGATGATGCCCATCGCCACTTGCGCGGCTTTGCCGTAGGCGCCGTCGAGAAAACCCTGGTCTGTTTCGGTGAGAGAAATCTGACTGATCGGGCGATGACTTGTCTGGTTTGTTTGATCGCGAGGCAGGGGCGGCGGCAGGGAAGCAAAGCCGTTCACACGGTCATCCTCGACCCGCACGAACGCGACGTCCCGCAGCGCCGCAAAACCCGCTTCGCCGAGGCTGATCACCGGGATCGAATGGCCGAACATCTGCTCGGCGATCAGCACGCCGAGGGTGAGGATGTCTTCCACGCGCTCGAAGACCAGTGCGGCCGGCGCGTGGCCGTTGAGGATCAGTTCGAGCAACACGCTGCTGCCGGTACACGAACCGCGGCCGCTGGGAATCGCCAGCACCCGGCCGTTGATGAACTGGCCGCTGAGGGGGTGATGCCGATCAATGACTTCACCGGTAAACGGCTCGACCCCGCCCCAGAAACTCAGGCCCACGTCGGCATACAGCAATTCGCCCTGGGCGCTGCCGGAGACAAGACAGCGCCCGTTCAACGAGGCTTCAGACATCGTGGGCTCCTGAGTAATGAACCGAACCAATTTGCACTGCAACCTGTTTGATCGCTCCCACGCTCCGCGTGGTAATGCCGCTTTCAACGCTCCGCGTTGCGCTTTTCTGACGCAGAGCGTCAGGCCCTGCATTACCACGCAGAGCGTGGGAACGATCAGCAGGGCGCGGGACGATCACCTCGTAGGAGCGTGGCTTGTCCCGCGATCTGCCGGGAACCGGCAGCGGACCGGAAAACGCGGTGTGTCAGATCCAGCCGGTTGCCGGGTTTCACGACGGGTTCCCCGCCGATCGCGGGACAAGCCACGCTCCTACGCGGTCCGCTCCCTCTGATCGGTCCCCTCAGTAATAGACGCCCGGCACCGTCAGGTCGACCGGCTTGCCGCCCACCCACTTTTCATACAGCTCGGCATAGCGACCCGAGCGCACTTGCTGGTTCACGAACAGGTTCAGGTAATGAATCAGCCCGTACTCGTTACGCTTGGCCGCAAGGGAAACATAGTCGATGGTGTAGGGCGCGTTACCGGCAATCTTCAGGCCTTTGTACTTACCGGATTTGATCGAGGCGGCGGCAACGGTGTTGGTGACCACGGACGCTTTGATGTGGCCCTGGGCGACGGCGAGGATGGTGTCGTTCTGGGTCTGGTAGGCGCGGAAACTGCCGCTGCCCCATTTCTTCTGATCCTTCTCCAGGGCGATCGCTTCGAACGTGCCGCTGGTGTTGCCGACGTCCTTGCCCTTGAGGTCGTCGTAGCTGTTGATGCCGGCGTCGTCGCGGGTCAGCACCACCATCTGGAAGGCGAAATACGGGATGGTCATCGCCACCGTTTTTGCTCGCTCCAGAGTGTCCGAGGTCGACGCCACGATCACGTCCGCGCGGCCTGAAACCAGCGCAGGAATGCGGTCCGGAAACGGCGTTTCCACTACCTCTGCGGTGACGCCCAGCACCTTCGCCAGATCGTTGCAGTAATCAACGTCAAATCCGACCGGGTTGTTCTTGTCGTCACGGGAGCCCATGGGCGGGAAGTCCAGGGTGACGGCGCAGCGCAGCTTGCCGGAATCGATGATGTCATCGAGCTTGTCGGCCAGCGCGGTATTGATAAAAGACGAGCTCATGACGGCGAGGAGGGCGACGGCGACAGCTTGGTTTTTCATAGAAGCCTCGGTGCGTGCAGATGGAAGAACGGTCGGATAAGTAATTTCGTATACGATATTTGATATGCATGCAGCGTGCCCGTTTTGCCGGTACGCCGTGCAGGGCTCTGGATCAGCGGGCTCGTGGAGAGCGGCGTGGTTTGGGAGAGGAGAGGGGTGTTACATAAAGGAGCAGGAATGTGGGGCGTGCTTCATTGATGCACGTTGCGGTGCGGGAAAGACGCAGACTGCGCCGCACCGCAATCATCCAGCGGGACTGCAATCATCGTAGGACCGGCTTCAGCCGGGAAAGCGTCAATCGGCACACTGCAAAATCAACGGTGCACACAAGGGCCTCTTCCCGGCTAAAGCCAGTCCTGCAAAGGCACCGCGATTATCCAGTGGCATTGGATAAAGCCGGTCCTACGAAACCGCGTTCACTCAGCTATTTTCCGCGAACCCCGATACTCACTCGGCGAAGCCCCGGTCAGCGCCTTGAACTGGCGGCTGAACGCGCTGTGATCGGTGTACCCGCAGCGCAGGGCGATCTCGGTGATCGACAGGTCTTCCTGCAACAACCGCGACGCTTCACCCAGCCGCGCCTTGTGAATCATCTGCCGTGGGGTCAACTGGAAGATGCGTTTGCAGTGCCGCTCCAGCTGGGCGATGGACAGCCCGGCAATGGCCGTCAGTTGCTCAAGGGTGATGGGCCGCGCGAAGTGCTCGCGAATGTACGCGTCCACCTCGACCAGCTTCTGATACGCCGGATGGGTCGTCTGCAGGATCTGCAGGTCCCGGGAAATGCCCGCCAGCCCGATGATCGCGCCGTGCCGGTCGCGCAGGGCGATCTTGTGGGTCAGGCACCAGATCGGCTGATTGCCGTAATACAGGTGCAGCTCCAGCTGATCGCTGAGTTGCCTGCCATCGGCCAGCACCCGGCGGTCCTGGGCGGTGTACAACGGGCCGAAGCGCGCGGGGAAGACTTCTTCGGCGGTCAGCCCGACGATCTGGCTTTTCTCCTTGAAACCGCAGCGCTGCACCAGCGTCTGGTTGACCAGCGCATAGCGGGCCTGGGCGTCCTTGACGAAAAACACCACCCCGGGAATGGCATCGAACAGCGGCGCGACCAATTCCAGGCTGGCGAGCAGTTGATCGAGGTCGTGCAAGGGGGCGGTGGGGATGAGGTCAATCATGTTCACGGGCGGGAAGGCCGGGCGGAGGATGGGATCGATGATGCGGCATCTTCCCTGCGACGCCTAGTCGGGATCTAGACTCACTTCAAACAGATTCGCCCTCATCCAGGCAGGCGAGGGTGGAGATCCGCGCCGGGCTGAAGGGTGGGCGCAACAACGGGGGTTCCCAGCCGAACAACGTCTGCGCCGCCGTCCCGCAGATACGCCCCTGACAGGCGCCCATTCCGCAACGGGTGGCGAGTTTGGCGCTGGTCCAACTGCCATGTCCGGCAAGGTCCGCATAACGCACGTCCTCGCAGCGACAGACCAGCGTTTCCGGCGCCGCCAGATGTTTCAGCGCAGGGTTCAGGCTGAACGCTTTGTTCAACCGATCTGCGAAACCCTGCCAGCGCTGCCGCTCAACCCACAAGCCTCGTGCAGTGTTCTTATCACCAACAGCCACCAGCCCGGCTATACGGCCTTCGGCCAGTGCCAATTCGCTGCCGCCGAACCCGGTGCATTCACCCGCTGCGAAGTGATCGGCCAGACTGCTCGCCTGCCAGTCATCCACTACGATGGCCTGATCCCGCACGGTACAGCCCAGTGCCTGGGCGATCTCGACGTTGGGCACCAGACTGAAACCGCAAGCCAGACGCTCGCAGGCAAGCTCTTCAATCTTGTCACCCACCTGAATGCGCACGCCTTCCAGCTGATCCGTGCCCAGCGCCGCCAGCACATAGGCCGACGTTCGATAAGCCGCACTGGCCAGCGTAACCGCCTGAATCGCCTTGTTCGGCCAGCGCCACAGCCCGGCGGCAAATCCGGCGACGGCGCTCAAGGGCGCCTGCTCGGCAACGCGCACGACCTCGGCGCCGTGCTTTTGCGCCGTCGCCGACGATGCCAGCAACAGCGGGCCGGTCCCGGCAATCACGATGCGTTCATCAGCGACCGCCAGCCCGCCTTTGATCAGCGCCTGCAAACCGCCGGCGCCAGTAACGCCCGGCAGTGTCCAGCCGGGGAAGGGCAGCAGCCGCTCCCGCGCGCCGGTGCACAGAATCAGTGTGTCGTAACTCAACACCCAGCCGCGCTCGGCATCCTCCAGCAACAGCCGCTTGGGCCCGGCCAGCGCGACGACTTTGCAGCCGCTGTGCAGACGAATGTTGCTGAAAGCCTGCAACTGCCCACGCATGTCCCGGGCTTGTTTCGGCACCTGACCATGTGGGCCGTCGCGCCAGATCTGCCCGCCCGGCAGCGGGTTGTCGTCGAGCAGGGCAATGCTCAGCCCGTGAGGCGCAGCAGCCAGAGCAGCTGCCATGCCCGCCGGACCGGCGCCGATGATCAGCAGATCGACGTGCTCGGTCGTTGTCGTGTTCACGGCGACGGTCATGGCTGAGTCTCGACGCGCATGCCGTCGCGGCAGATCGTCTGGCAGGCCAATCGGCGCAGGCCGTCGATGCTCACCCGGCATTCCTGGCAAATGCCCATGCCGCACAAGGGCGCGCGACGCTGGCCGCTGACTGAGGTGCGGCTGCAGCGATCGCCGCTCGACATCAGCGCGGCGGCCACCGTGGTGCCCTGGGCGAAGCGAAAGGGCTGACCGTCGATGCTCAATTCAGGCATGGGCGCGGGCTCCGATAAAGCGTTGCGGCAGATACGGTTCAACGTCGAGGGGCGGCGGGGTGCGCAGCATTTGCGCGGCGAGCAAGCGGGCGGTGCCGGTTGCCGTGGTGACGCCGAGGCCTTCGTGCCCGACCGCCAGCCACAGGCCGGGTTGGTGCGGGTGCTCGCCGATCAGCGGCTGACCGTCGGGGCTGGCGGAACGAAAGCCGGTCCAGCTGCGAAGGCCAGTCATGTCGCTCAGGCCTGGGAGAAAATCCATCGCCCGACGCAGCATCCGCCCGAGCATGGCGGCGTCGACCTCCGGGTTGTGGTTGTCGAACTGCCGCGATGAGCCGATGAACAGCTGGCCGGTCGGACGCTGCTGCACATTAAACGCCACCGACGGGCCGTTGCCCTTGTGGGCGCTGGTGACGTAGCCCAATTCGACCAGCGTGTGGGTGATCTGCGCGGGGTAGCGGTCGGTGATCAGCAGATGGCCTTTCTTTGCTTGCAAGGGCAGGTCGGCGCACAGCTCGCGGGCGTAGATGCCGCTGGCCAGCACGACGGTCGGGGCTTGCAGCCATTCACCACTCGCCAGCCGAACACGGTTGCCCTGGATTTCCACGACTTCGGCCTGACGCTGAACCACCCGTGAAGACTGACGCTGCAACAGCCAGCGCGCGGCATTGGGCGCGTACAGAATGCCGTCGCCGCTGACCTTCAATGCGCCGAGCAGGCCGGATCGCAATGACGGCTCGGCCGTTGCCAGTTCGGCGCCGGACAGCAACTCGCACGCCAGTCCGTATTCGCGCAGCGCCGCATGCTTGCGCTCGGCTTCTTCCATTTCTTCTTCATTGCAGGCCAGCCACATCGTGCCGTTGGTGCGCATCGCGCAGTCGTCCGGCATCTGTGGGGCCAGCTCGCGCCAGGCCCTGACCGAATATTCCCCGAGCGCCAACTCGGCAGCGCTGTGGTCCAGCACCACCAGATGGCCCATGCCCGCAGCGGTCGCGGCGGGGCGCTGACCATCCAGCACCAGCACATGCAAACCCTGAGACGCCAGCTCATCCGCACACGCCGCGCCGACGATGCCGCCGCCAATGACGATCACGTCGGCGGCATGGCCTTGCAGGGTGGCGGCGTCGGTCATGAGCGAATGCCCCAGGCGAACGGGTCTTCGTCGTCCAGCAGCAAGGTGGCTTCGGCGCTGATGTAGGCGCGGCCACGAATGGTCGGCACGATGCGGTCGCCCGTCTGCCGCTCGCCGTGCTCCCAGACGAAACTGCCTTCGAACTGACTGCCAATCACGCTGGCCTGCTGCCACAGCGTGCCGGGTTGAAGTTTGCCGTCCGCCGCCAGGCACGCCAGTTTGGCGCTGGTGCCGGTGCCGCAGGGCGAGCGGTCGTAGGCTTTGCCGGGGCAGAGCACGAAGTTGCGGCTGTCGGCGTGATCGTCGTCGGCGAACAGTTCGATGTGGTCGATGACGCCGCCGTCTTCGCCGCGAATGCCTTGGCTTTCCAGCGCCTGACGGACCTTCCAGGTGTAATCGGTGAGGGCGTCGAGGTTGTCGGCGGCGACGCTCAGGCCGTGGTCGGCGATCAGGAAAAACCAGTTGCCGCCCCAAGCGATGTCGCCGGTCACGCTTCCCAGTTCCGGCACCTCGACGACGAAATCCTTGCGGTAGCGGTAGGAGGGCACGTTGTCGACGCTGACCGAGCGGTCCTCATGCAGCGTGGCTTGAACCGTGCCGACCGGGGTTTCGATGCGGTGCACGCCGGGGCCTATCTTGCCCAGATGCGCCAGCGATACCACCAGCCCGATGGTGCCGTGGCCGCACATGCCCAGGTAGCCGCTGTTGTTGAAAAAGATCACCCCGGCGCACGCCTCGGGATCCACCGGCTCGCACAACAGCGCGCCGACCAACACATCGCTGCCGCGAGGTTCGAGCACGGTGGCGGCACGCCAGTCATCGAACTGCTCGGCCAGCAACTGACGCCGCTCCGCCATGCTGCCCCGCCCAAGATCGGGAAACCCGTCGAGCACCAGCCGAGTCGGCTCGCCGCCGGTGTGAGAATCGAGGATCTGGATGCGTTTCATGTATTCCCCTGTCGGACTGAGTCTGGAACTGGCTACGTCGATTGCTAGTGGGACCGCCTACACCCGATGGAGCTGGCTACGACGATCCCTGGTAGGACCGGCTTCAGCCGGGAAAGCGTCGGTAGCCACGCTGCAAAATTTATGGTGTTCACACTGGCCTCTTCCCGGCTAAAGCCGGTCCCACTATTGGACCGCGTACACCTCGACGTAACTGGCTACCACGGTCCCTAGTGGGACCGGCTTTAGCCGGGAAGGCGTCGGTCGCCACGCTGCAAGTTTTGCGGTGTCAACGCTGGCCTCTTCCCGGCTAAAGCCGGCCCTACAGATCGCGGCGCGGAGCCACTTCATTATTGAGGCAAGAGTGCCGCGAACGACGCCTAAGGTCTTGACCGATTTCGTCCTCGTCAATGACGAAATCGGCACAGTCGCCGGTCGATCAGATCTCGCTGAGAACCGCATGGGGCAGGTGGGCGTAGAGGGTTCGGCAGACGCCGATGATGTGGTGCTCGATCAGTTCGGCGGCTTTGTCCACGTCACGATCGGCACAGGCCTTGAGGATCTCGCGGTGTTCCAGGTCAGCGCGCTCTTTGCCTTCGTCGAAACTCATCTGCACGCGCAGGTAGCGTTCGACCTTGTCGTGGATCGAGCGAATCATGTTCAGCAGAAACGGCCGCTGCGCCGCTTCATACAGGCAGGTGTGAAACGCCCAGTTCAGCTCGGCCCAGCGTCCGATGTCGTCGTCGCGCATGAATTCGTCACAGATGGCCCGGGCCCGATCCAACTGAGCGGCGGTCATGCGCGGCACGGCGAGGCGGATGGCTTGCACTTCCAGAAGCACCCGCACTTCAAAGATCTGCGCCAGTTCCGGCTCGGAAATCCGCGTGACCACGGCACCCTTGTTGCGCTGGAACTGCACTAGCCCTTCGGCCTCCAGACGCTTGAGCGCTTCACGCACGGGGATCTTGCTGACGTTGAACACGCGGGCGATGTCGTCCTGACGAATCGGCTCGTCCTCGGCGAACTGGCCGGAGATGATCGACTCGCGCAGGTATTTGGAAATCACCTCGGACGCGGAGGGCGCGACGCCGAGGTTCGGGGCGTCAGGAAGAAGGAAAGGCACGCGAATGACTCAGCAAAGGGGATGGCGAATATTGTATACGACCTCCGATTTGTTACGCGCTGTGTCTTTTCACTCCACCGGCAAAACGATCAATGGTTGGCGGTGTACGACAACATCATCGACAGCTGACACATCGGCCGCCCGCTGTCCGCATGCCACTGATTGAACGCCGCTTGCACCGCCGCCTGATCCCGCTGACTGCTGGGCACGCGGTCGACGATCTTCTGCGCATTGAGCGCAGCGACCACGTCATTGCTGGGAATGAAGGTGTCCTTGCCGACCATCCGCAAAAAGCGCGGCGACGACAACCCGCCCATCTGATTGCCGTGCTTGAACAGGTAACGCCACAACCCGACGATATCGGTCACCGGCCATTCAGCGATGAAGTTGCCGAAGCTGCCGTGTTCGTGGGCGATGTCGAGGATCAACTGCGCGTTGCGCGGCACGCTCTTGAGCTTGCCCAGGTGGCGGATGATCCGCGCGTCCTGCATCAGGCGTTCAAGGTGATCGCCGCCCATCAGCGTGACCTTTTCCGGATCGAAGCCGAAGAAGGCCTGCTCGAAGGCCGGCCATTTGGCGTCCACCAGGCTGTGCTTGAGTCCGGCACGAAACACCCGCAACGCCATGGTCGACAGGTAACGGTCGTCGCTGAGGGCTTTTAGTTTTTTCGGCGTGGCGGGGGTCGGCAGATGCGCCTCGAGGGCGGCGACGGAACCAAAGCGGTTGAGACAGTATTCATGGAGCCATTTGTAGTCTTGCATGCCCTCTCCAAAACAAAATTCATGTGCGCGATTGCTGGCGTAGCGCATTTCTCACTGTTTACGGCAGACCCTGTAGGAGCGCGCTTGCCCGCGAATGCGATCTGTCTGAAACATATTTATTGACTGATTCACCGCAATCGTCCGGACGCGGCCCAGACCAGGCGCGCTCCTACAGCGCCCTGTGTTTGACCCGGTTTGAGCAAGGGGTTCCAGCCAATCGCGCGCGAGCAACGCCTTGGGCTATTAACCCTTGGACGGATCAAGCAACAGAGCGGTTTTCGCCAGCCGCTGACCCAGCGCGCGACACAACGCCGTTTCGTGCTCATCCAGCGCGCGTTTGCCGTCGGCGCCGGCGTGATGACTGGCGCCATACGGCGTGCCGCCGCCACGGGTTTCGATCAACGCCGCTTCGCTGTAGGGCAGGCCGCTGATGAGCATGCCGTGGTGCAGCAGGGGCAGCAGCATCGACAACAACGTGGTTTCCTGGCCGCCGTGCAGGCTGGCGGTGGAGGTGAACACGCTGGCCGGTTTGCCCACCAGTGCGCCGGTCAGCCACAGGTTGCTGGTGCCGTCGAGGAAGTACTTCAACGGCGCCGCCATGTTGCCGAAGCGGGTCGGGCTACCGAGGGCCAGGCCCGCGCAGTTTTTCAGATCGTCCAGAGTGGCGTACAAGGCGCCGGCGTCCGGAATGCTCGGCGCCACGGCTTCGCAGTCGGTAGACACCGCCGGCACCGTGCGCAGGCGCGCTTCCATGCCGGTCATCTCCACACCACGGGCGATCTGCCGCGCCATCTCCGCGGTTGCGCCGTTACGGCTGTAAAACAGAACCAGAATGTACGGCGCGCTCATGGCAGGATCTCCAGGATGTTTTCCGGCGGACGGCCAATCACGGCCTTGTCGCCGACGACGAGAATCGGGCGTTCGATCAACTTGGGATGGGCCGCCATGGCGGCGATCAGTTGTTCGTCGCTCAGGCTGGTGTCAGCGAGGTTCAGGGTTTTGTACTCGTCCTCACCTTTGCGCAGCAGCCCGCGGGCGCCGATGTTCAACTTGCCCAGCAGGTCGCGCAGTTGTGCGGCGTCCGGCGGGGTCTCGAGGTAATGAATGATGGTCGGCGTCAGGCCGCGGGCTTCAAGCAATTCCAGAGCGCCACGGGATTTGGTGCAACGCGGGTTGTGATAAAGCGTGAGATCGGTCATTTGCGGGTCGCATCTTGCCTGAGGTGGCGGCTATTCTACCCGCGTCACGGTAACGACCGGTAACACGCGGTGAGCGATGCGCAGCCGGCGTCGCGTCTCTCTAGAAAGAAAGAGCATTCACAAGGAAACAGCATCATGGCAAGGCGATTGGCAGCGGCGGCAGCACTGATTGGAAGTCTGTTGCTCAGCGGGTGCGGTGTGGACCTGGGCACGGACCAGAATGGCGAGAAAGTCGCCAGCAGCCGCGTCGACAAGCACTGGCTGGTGGTCAATTACTGGGCCGAATGGTGCGGCCCATGCCGGACCGAAATCCCCGAACTGAACAAGTTGTCCGAGCAAGTCAAAGGGCAGAACGTCAGCGTGTTCGGCGTCAATTTCGACAACCTCCAGGGCGAAGACCTGAAGAGCGCCAGCAAGGCGCTGGGCATCACCTTCACCGTGCTGGCCCAGGACCCCGCCGATCACTACGACCTGCCGAAAAGCGAAGCCCTGCCGGTGACCTACATCATCGACGACAAGGGCAAAGTGCGGGAGCAGTTGATGGGCGAGCAGACGGCGGCGGGGGTGATGCAGAAGCTGACGGAGTTGAAGGGGAAGGGCTGAGGCAGATCAGGTCAGCTTGGTTGCAAGACGGCATTGCTCGCTGATTAACGCTCATCGGCCAGGAGTGCCCAGCGCTCGTGATCGCACCAGACCCCGGCGATCTGCAGGTATTTCGGGGAGAACCCCTCTTTCCGAAATCCGAGACGCTTGACCAGCGCGATTGAACGCACATTTTCAGGTTGGATGTTGGCCTCAAGACGGTGAAGACCTAGCTCTTCAAAGGCATACCTCGTCGTCAGTTCCACCGCCTGGGACATCCTTCCCGTCCCGGCAAACGAGACCATGCCCCAGTAGCTCAGATACGCGTTCTGAAATCCTTTATAGAAAATCTGGCTTAGGTTGGTCACTCCAACGATCTGCCCCGATTCTCTATCGCGAGCCACGAGCCCAACGCTGGCGCCTGTGGTTTGGGCTGAGTACCACTCCTCGAACCCTGAAGCGGTTGTGAATGGCTGTACCCAGCGGCCGTGGTAGTCCCGGCTTTCCCGATTCGCGTGTAGAAGCTCGTCTAGATCGGTGCGCGTTACCCGGGCGAGCTTAACGTTTGACACTTCCATCACATGTTCTCGTTACCTGCTTTCCCGGTGGATTATTCGCATCACTGACGCCAGTGTTCCGGCAGCCTATGTCCTGTCAGCCTTGTGATTTCATGATGAAGACGAAGCCACCTGAGTCCCAATAAGGCTAGAGCGTTAGTAGGCTCTGGAGGTCGATAGCAGCCTGCCACGAGCGTCCGCTATCGGCCAAAAGAAGACACTCAGCGCCCTGACTGATCACGCAAAGCATCCAGAAGCAGACGAAAAGCCGGTTTGTGCTGGCGCCGGCTTGGGTAGTAGAGGTGATACCCGGTGACGGTGCCAGTCCAGTCCTCCATTAGCCGCACCAGGCGACCTTGTGCCAGATCCTGCTCGACCAGATGCTCCGGGAAGTAGCCCAGTCCGGCACCCGCCCTGACAAAATCACGCATGAGCCAGATGTTGTTACTCACCAGATGCCCGTCGGCGCGTACTTTGATTTCTCTCCCGTTTTTTGCGAATGGCCAAGCCCACAATCCGCCCGAGGTGGGCTGGCGCAGGTTGATGCAGGCGTGCTCGGTCAGATCCTGTGGCGTCAGGGGGCTAGCACGGTGTTCCAGATAGGCGGGGGCGGCCACCAATGCCAGGCGAAAGTCCCGGCCGATGGGCATGCTGATCATGTCCTGAGCCAGCTGCGCCCCCAGGCGGATACCGGCATCGAAGCGCTCTGCAACGATGTCCACCAATGCGTAGCTGTCGTTGATTTCGACCTTGATGCCAGGATAGTCGCTCATCAATTGCAGCGCAGCCGGGGCAAGGACTAGATGGGTTGCGTGCTCCATGGAGGTGATGCGCAGGTTACCCGCCGGTGTGCCGCTGAGTTCGCACAGCTCGTTGAGCCCTGACTCGATCCCGTCAAAATGCGGCCCGATGCTGTCGATCAGGCGCGCGCCGGCTTCGGTCGGCGCGACGCTGCGGGTACTGCGGGTCAGCAATTGCACACCCAGGCGCGATTCCAGTTTGGTGATGGTGCGGCTCAGCGCCGGCTGGGAGACGCCAAGCTGCGCCGCTGCTTTGGTAAAACTGCCTTCACGGGCGACCCGCAGGAGTGCCAGGAGGTCGGTGACGTTGTCGCGCACGATTGATGCTCTGCGGTTATAGGTCTATTCCAACCATACCATCTAATCATTTGTAGGCAGGATGGCTAGAGTGTCCCCTTCGCTTCCCGGCGCTTTCAGGAATCATCTTTTCCATGAGTAAACAAACATTCGATGTGATCATTTTCGGCGCGACGGGTTACACCGGTCGGCTGGTCGCTGAATACCTCTTCGCTCAATACGGCGTCGATGGCCCTGTTAAGTGGGCCATTGCCGGTCGCAGCTTGAGCAAGTTGGAAGCCATTCGGGACAGTTGGGCAAACGCCGCAGCGCTGCCGCTGATCGTGGCCGATGCCCAGGACCGGGCCTCCGTGCGCGACATGGTTGCCGCGACCCGGGTCGTGATTACCACCGCAGGACCGTTTTCGGTCTATGGCTCCGACCTGGTAGCAGCCTGCGCCGAGTTGGGGACGGACTACGTGGACCTCTCGGGGGAGATCCCCTGGATTGCCCGGATGATCGGCAGCCATCAGGCCCAAGCCCAGGCATCGGGCGCGCGCTTGGTGTTCTCCTGTGGTTTCGATTCGGTGCCGTTCGACCTCGGCGTATGGTTCACCCAGCAGCAGGTCATGAAGAAGTTCGCTCGCTACGCGCCTCGGATCAGGGGCCGTGTGCGCAACATGCAAGGCGTGCTGTCCGGTGGCACGTTCTTGAGTGTCGACGCAGTGGTTGCAGCGGCGGCGCAGGATCCTGCGCTTGGCGCACTGGTGGCCGATCCGTTTGCCTACACACCGGGATTCAAAGGTGTCGAGCAGCCTGATGATCAGACCCCCTACCGGGATGAACTGGCCCAGACCTGGGTCGGGCCTTTCATCATGTCGGGCATCAATTCCAAGGCGGTGCATCGCACCAACTTGCTGGAAGGGCACCTGTGGGGCACGTCGTTTCAGTACGACGAAATGCTGATGCTCGATGCACAACCGAGCGAAGACGATGAGCCTGGCCTGGCGGGCTTCTCCTTTAATGAGGGCGGTCATCCGCAACCGGGGCAAGGGCCGACACAGAAGGAGCTTGAGGCAGGCTTTTATGATGTGCTGTTCATCGCTGAACTGGCGGACGGTCAGGTGCTCAAGGCATCCGTGAGTTGCGATGAGGATCCGGGCTACCTGTCGACATCCAAGATGTTGGCCGAGTCAGCGATGGCGTTGGCGTTCGATGTGACACGTGAGGAGACCCCGGGCGGTTGCTGGACGCCCGCGGCGGCGTTGAATGAGGCGTTGCTCAAGCGCCTGACTGAAAAAGCCGGACTGAGGTTTACCGTCGAGGGTTGATTCGATGGGCCGCTAATAAGGCTGAATGTCTTCGACGTTCAGCTTTCAGAGTCTTTAGCTCTCTCAACAATTAGCCTAGTCAACAAAAGGTGTCCCATGAATGTGCCAAACCGTATGAACTACATCGAGATCACCGAACCCGGTGGCCCCGAGGTATTAAAGATAATGCAGGCCGATGTGCCAACGCCGGGTGATCACGAGTTGCTGATCCGGGTTCACGCCGCCGGCATCAACCGTCCCGATGTCATACAGCGTTCGGGCAAATACCCGATGAAACCGGGCATGACCCCTGTGCCCGGGCTGGAAGTGGCCGGTGAGGTGGTTGGGGTTGGCGCAAAGGTGGTCGATTTCAAGGTGGGCGACAAGGTATGTGCCCTGACCAATGGCGGTGGTTACGCCGAATACTGCGTTGTGGCGGCCACCCAATCATTACCGGTCCCTGACGGCGTCGACATGATTCAGGCCGCGGCCATTCCGGAAACATTCTTTACCGTGTGGGCCAACCTTTTCGAGCTGGGCCGTGCCCAAAAGGGCTGCACCGTATTGATCCATGGTGGCACCAGCGGCATCGGCACGACCGCGCTGATGCTGTGCAAGGCCCTGGGGATCAAGGCTTTCGCAACGGCTGGCAGCCAGGAAAAGTGCGACCGGATCCGCGCACTGGGTGGCGAAGCGATCAATTACCGCGAGGTGGACTTCGCTCAGGAGATCGCCCGGCAAACCCACGAGAAAGGCGTGGACGTGATTCTCGACATCATGGGCGGGAGCTATTTCGAGAACAACGTGGCGTCACTTGCACGACGCGGTCGACTGGTCATTATCGGCTTTCTGGGCGGCAGCTCCGTCAAGGACTTCAATCTGCTGGCGCTGATGGAGAAGCAAGGCTCGGTGACAGGGTCGATGATGCGTTCGCGCAGCGCGGAGGAAAAAGCCGAGATTGCTCGCGCCGTTCTCGCCAATGTCTGGCCGTTGCTCAGTCAAGGCGAATGCCTGCCGATCATTGACCGTGTTTTCCCTCTCGCCGACGCAGCACAAGCGCACCAGCGAATGGAACAGGGCGATCATGTCGGCAAAATCGTGCTGAAGGTGTTGTGAGTTGAAACGCCCGGCGCGTGTCGTTGACTGTTGCCGGGCGTTGTTCATTTTTTGTTTGAGGTGCCCCTCTTTATGTTGGTGGCGAGCGGCCGCTTGTGTCCGGTTTTAGCCACTCGCTGAGCGGCCGCTACGGGTCGAAAGCAGCCGGTCGTGGCTGACCGCTTTCGACCCATAGCTGCCTCTCGCGAAAGGCAGCAATCGGCCAGAAGCGGGCCTTAACTGACGTAGCCTTGGTGGTGTGACTTGCAGTGCCGGGTCAGATCGAAGCGTAGATGCCTGGCATTGTGACAAATGGACGCTCAAACAGACCTGGAGTGACAGTAGTGCTCAATCATCTTTATAGGTTTCGCCCTGTCAGTAGCCTGCTTGGCGGTAACAGAGAAAGCGAGCTGGAGGGGTGCTATATCTATTTCTCGCCACCGGAAAAGCTCAACGACCCACTGGAAGGACACCGAGAGGTCATATGGAAAGGGGATTCGGTCGTATGGGAGAATTTCTTCCAGCATTTCATGGATTGCTTACTCATTCGAAATACTCAGTACTTTACTGGTGAGTTTGAAGTTTTAGATTTTCCGATATATCCAAATTATGAAGTTCAAGCAGTGCCACCTGAAAATTACAAAGAGATTGCCGATCTTGTATCAAGATTTTTTGACTACCCAAATGTAAAGAGACATATCGCAGTTTTGGCATTTAAGGAGCGAGAAGTGAATCAAAATGAGCTAATGCTGCACCTGCGGTCGATTCAGTCCTTTGCAATGCATATTATTTCTGAAGTATTAGTGTCCTACAATCTTGTTGAAAAAGGCTACGGTATAAATGGCGCATCGCATGAAGAGCTGCTGACAGTTTCAACCAATCTTTTAAACTATTTCGAAGGCCTAGGTGATGAGCTGTTAGAAGCTGAATTCGATAGTTCTGCATTGGCATTTTTAAGAAGTGATGATCTGGTAAAAGGTTATGCTAGGTCGAAAATAGGCGAGTCAAAAAATTGGACAAGGCTTTGCATAGATTTTCCGGAAGAGTTTTTGGCCTCAAGGATCAGACTCACAACTTCTGAATGGTTTGTAAGCTGTTTCATGGAGAATTGTGAGAACTCGGCAATCTGGGGTACGTATGGCAATAACCATCAGGGTGTTTGTCTTAAATTTAAAGTGAACAATGATGAAGGGCAGCCTGGAATCTCGCTCATGAAGCCCGGATTAAAGCAGGGCATAAAGTGGTGGACTCAAACCAAATTTCACTTCAGTAAAGTCTCCTATACAGAAAAAAGCCCTGATCTTGATTTCTTTTGCAGCCTAGCTGGATATGGCGCTCAAGAAGTTATAGATAAATGGTATACCGACAAAAGCGGAAATGTAAGTTCGCGAAAAATAGATGTTTTCGAGAATAAAGTGCAATGGCATGCTAATTATCACAGAGACAATTTTAAAAGCCTTACGGTAAAAACAAGGCACTGGTCGAATGAGCAAGAGTACAGGCTAATTTTAAAATCTCAGTTTAACTCCTATATTAACGAAGAAGATAGAAAGCTTCGTTATACCTTTGATGATCTGGACGGTATTATATTCGGGATAAAAACCGCTGATTCAGACAAGTATAAGCTTATCGAAATGATAGAGAGGATGTGTCAGACAAGAAACCGTGAAGAATTCACATTTTACCAGTCTTTCTATGATTCTTCCGCTGATGCCATTCTTTATCGGCCAGTTGCTCACGTTGGCAAACACGGTGTTAGAACGCATAGGGACTGAGCACCGGTCCAGGCTGACCCCGGTTTGATGAGAAACGGCGATTGCTCAGAGCGATCTCATCGAGGCTGGAACAAGATCTAAAAACCTCTCGTCTTTCGATCTTCCATTCCCTTTCCAATCGCCACCCCAACGAACGTTGACCCCTACTTTCAGGACGGGCCGGAGTCGGCCATTAGCGGATACTAAGGCCGTACGTGAAACCTGAGACGACTCATACAACGCCTTAGATCAGCCAAAGCAGAGAGTTTCTAGCACCCTAGATTAAACCCGTTGACTTGGCGGTATTGATTTCGACCCATGCAGCAAAGGCGTCAATGAATTTTTTCAAGAACTGAGTAGTTCCGTCGTCATTCAAATTTCCGCCTGGCCCCAGTAGCCTTGTCGCCCCACCGATATACGCTTCCGGCTGCTGCAAAAGTGGCATGTCCAGAAATACCATAGACTGACGTAAATGATGGTTAGCACCGAAGCCGCCGCTGGCACCGGGCGATACGCTTACGATAGCTGCGGGTTTGCCTGCCCACACAGACTCGCCGTAAGGGCGAGAACCAATATCAATGGCGTTCTTCAATACACCAGGAACTGACCTGTTGTATTCGGGAGTGAAAAACAGTACTCCATCTTTCGACGCCATATTTTGGCGAAAACGAGTCCAGGCTTCAGGGGCACTCTTACCGTTTTCTTCCAAGTCTTGGTTAAACAGATTCAGTTCATTGATCTCGACTATTTCTAATAAAAGGCTCGGTGGCGCAAGCGCGATTACTTCTTGAGCAAATAGGCGGTTCAACGACTCTTTGCGCAGGCTGCCGACAATGACGGCAATCTTTTTAGGCGACATGATGGGACCTTGATTTAAGTGGCTTTAAAGGGGGTAATCAATTTGAAAAGAACAAAAAAACGGACGTCGAACGGTGGCCGAACGATGAGGACTGCCCCACCGCCTGGTCATGTGGGTCTGCCCTATACTTTGGCGGCGCCGTTGACAACCAGGTGATGACCGGAAATCCAAGCTGCATCGTCACTTGCCAGGAAAAGCACGGCGCCTTCGACATCGGCGACAGAGCCCAAGCGCGCAAATGGCGACAACTGTGCCAATGCCTGATAGTCATTTTCCTGAAGGTTTGCGATGACACCGGCGTCACGTAGCGGCCCCGGTACCACACCGTTCACCGTGACGTTACGCTTGCCCATTTCCTGCGCGAGACATTCAACGTAAAGCCGGCCGGCGGCTTTGCTTCCGGCATACGCGGTGAAGCCTGCGTTCGGTACGATCGTCGTAGTGGACGAAATCACGATGATGCGTCCACCATCGGTAACATGGCGCGCACTTTCGCGAAGCGTATAGAAGGTGCCAAACACATTGGTTTTGGTGACAGCCTCGAACATCGCGTTATCGATTTCCGTGATCGGTGTGTCGATAAGCTCCCGCCCGGCATTGGCCACGACAATATCGATGCGCCCAAATCGAGCCAGCACTGCTGCGAATATGGCTTTGACAGCGTCCGGGTCGCTGATGTCTCCCCCGATGGCCATTGCTTGAGCGCCCTCAGCAACGAGAGCCTCGACGTTTCGGTCGGCTGCGGCAGCGTCAGTGTTGTACGTCAACGCAACGGAAGCCCCCTCTCTGGCAAAACGACGTGCCAGGGATAATCCGAGCCCGCGCGATGCGCCGGTAATCAGTACAACTTTGTTGGTCATTCGCATGATCAGATTCCGTTGATGCTGCGTTCTGTAGAGGTTGCGTTGCCCTGCCACTGGACAAGTTCCTGCTCGACTTTGGCCATTTTTGCACGCATTCCGCCCATCGCATCGGCACCCAAGGCCGCGTGTACGGGTGGATGATCCGCCTCCATCAGGTTGATAATCGCCAAAGCCCCTTTTCCTGGAACATTCGGCTGCTTACCTTGCAGACCACCTATAGCTACACGGAACTTACCGACGGGTGTGCCTTCATAGTCATCGATTTTTTGCTCGACGTAAGCCAGTGAGCGACCCGCAAATTGGGTCTCGAATACACCGATGGTCAACACAGTCGTGGCGATGTTAAAGGGTGCAAGTTCACCTGCCAGTGCTTCCCCCAGGATGTCAGTAGCGCCCTTAGCGGCCGAGTACACGCCCATGCCCGGGTAGCCAATGAAGCCACCGATTGCGGAGAATTGAATGATGTGCCCGCTGCGCTGCTTGCGCATCGCAGGGGTTACAGCGCGAATGATGTTCAGGCCGCCAAAGAAATTCAGATCGAATACACGCCGCGCTTCTCGATCCGTCATTTCTTCAACTGCACCCACTGTGCCAGCACCCGCACAGTTGGCGACAATGTCGATACGTCCAAAGTGATCCAGCACCTGGGCCACACCCGTTTTGACCGCCACATCGTCTGTCACGTCTACCAAAACGCCCATGCCCTGCGCAGCATGTTTACCGTTATAGAAATCCACTTCTTCTTGCTTGCGAAAGGTGGCTGCGACTAGCGCACCTTTTTCCAGCAGTTGATGCACTAACTCGCGCCCCAATCCCGATGAGGCACCAGTAACGAGGACGACTTTGCCATTTATTGATTTCATTCTCTGCTCCGGGGTTTGGCTATTCACCGGATGTTAGGTATTGGGCCTCCCCCCAACAAGCCGGTTTGGCCAGATTCAACTTCCCGCTCATTGGACGCTCCTTCCCAGCGAAACATTGCCAAATAACCACATAGTTCTAGACGGTACCCTTGGAACTCTTCAAGATTAAAAATTGCGTTCCTATGATTGGGCCATACGTGAATCGGCTGGACCTGAACGATCTGTTTATTTTTGTCAATGTGGTCGATCGCGGTGGGTTTACTGCCGCAGTCGCAAGTACCGGTATGCCCAAGTCAACGCTTAGCCACCGCATGCAACAATTGGAGGGCGAATTAGGTGTGCGTTTGCTCAGCCGAACGTCGCGTCGCTTCGGTATGACCGAGGCAGGAGAAGAGTTTTACCAGCACGCGCTGGCCGCGCTGCGAGAAGCGGAGATGGCAGAAATGTCAGTGCGTCAGCGGTTGTTGGAGCCCGTCGGGACCATCCGGTGTACCGCTGGAGTCGCGACCATGAATTTCGCCATGGCGGGCATGATCGCTGACTTCCTTCGTGTCTATCCCAAGATCAATATGGTCGCTCATGCAGCCGATCGAACCATCGATATTGTTGGCGAAAATTACGACGTCGCCATCCGGGCGCATGAGGCTCCATTGCCGGACTCCGATCTTGTCCAGCGCATGCTCGGGGTCGCTCCCTGGTTTCTGTTCGCCGGATCAAGCTATCTGGCCGAACATGGCGCACCGGCCACGCCAGCGGAGCTAAGCAGCCACGCCTCGATTTTCTTTGCGCGAGCTAATGCCCCCATGAACTGGCGGTTGCGCCATGTCACTTTATCGATCGAAGAAATTGCTGTGCCCATCATGCCGCGGCTGCAAAGCGAGGACATGCTCAGCCTGCAACATGCAGCTATCAGCGGGCTTGGGATTGTGGCCCTGCCGAGTTACATCGCGCGGGCGGCCGTTGCGCGTGGTGAGCTTCATCGAGTTCTGCCCGAATGGATAGCTGGCGATGCCAGGATCACTGCACTGGTACCTTCCCGCAAAGGATTACTGCCGTCAGTACGTGTTTTCTTGGATCACTTGGCTTCGGAGTTTCCCAAGATCCTCTAGCTGTAAAGCCATCCTTAATACGCTGGGCAAATCGTTGCAGCGGCTTCTCCGTGAATACAGCACATTTTTTTACCGAATACAGCAACTACGGCGGCAATACCGAGCGGTTAGGCGCCGAAGATAGGGGGAGTTCTCGACGTCCATTCCACCGGACACAGATTCCAGAAACCCCGTCTTGCTGGGTCAGGTACGCGTTCCTACCATGGTTTCTTGCCTCTCATCCTCGACGGCACTAACGATACCTGATCTGGAATCTATGACTTTGACAATCACACGACGCGGCGCGATAGCTTTGGGAGCACAGGCAGTGCTGGTTGCAATGACGGCAGGCGCTGCTACGTTTGCCTCTAGTGCAACGCGCAGCTCCAGTAAAACTAAAGAGACCCCTCGGACTGGCAAGCAGTTTGACGTGGTGATCGTCGGTGGTGGATCTGCCGGTGCCGTCCTTGCAGCACGTCTCAGTGCCGACCCGCTGCGCAGTGTGCTGCTGCTCGACGCAGGTCCCGACTTTGCGCCCGACCGGTATCCAGCAGTGCTGACGAACGCCGACCTAGTTGCCGCCTCTCCCGAATACGACTGGCATTACCATAGTGACGACTCAGCTCGGATAGGTCACGACATAGCCATCCCACGCGGCCGAGTGATCGGTGGTAGCTCCGCGGTCAATGCTGCTGTGGCGATGCGTGCGCGTCCTGCCGACTTTGCGCGCTGGGCCGGACGCGGAATCGAAGGTTGGGCGTGGCCGGAAGTGCTGTCCGCCTACCGAGCGATGGAAAACACGCCAACTGGCGAAGATGCATGGCATGGCCGTACCGGCCCATTTCCAGTGCGTCAGCGCACTGCTGCGCAGAATACTATCTCAATGCGTGCTTTCGTGGCGGCTGCCGAGTCAGTTGGACTGCCGCTCGTGGATGACTTCAACGGCGCGCGCCAGCACGGCGTAGGTCCCTACCCGTTGAATGTCATCAACGGCACCCGAATCAATACCGGCATGGCTTACCTGAGTGCAGACGTGCGGGCTCGCGCCAACCTCACTATCCGCGGCCACGCTGAAGCCGACCGCGTCCTGATAGAACGAGAACGCGCCATAGGTGTATTGCTAGTAGACGGCGAGATAGTTCCAGCCGGCGAAGTAATCTTGTCGGCCGGTGCCATAGGCAGCCCCGCTATCCTGCTACGCTCCGGTATCGGCCCACAAGGCCATCTTCGCGAGATGGGAATCGCCACCGTCGCTGATCTACCGGTAGGTGAACGGTTGCAAGAACATCCGTTTTTCTTCAACGTCTACGCGCTGAAGACCTCCGCAATTGCTATGACCCCAGCCGGCGGCGCCATCGCCTGGACTCGTTCGCAACACGCCGCACCGGACGATCTGGACTTACATATCTCCGGTACACACCTGATCGACCCAAAGGCAAGCCCTACCGGCGGTGCGATAGTGCTGGCATGCGCCGTCACATTACCTAAATCCAACGGTAGCGTACGCTTGACCAGCCGTGACCCCCGAGTTGCGCCGAACATTCGGTACAACTTTTTTGAACAGGAAAATGACTTGGATCGCATGGTCGAAGCTGTAGAACTGTCTCGCAAGATTGGCCGCAGTGTACCGTTTGCTGACTTGGTTGACCATGAAATGACACCGGGTAGCAGCGTACTTGAAGGCAAGGCTTTGCGACAAAACATCGTAAACAATGTCGCCGGCTATCAGCACCCCACGTCGAGCGTGCCGATGGGCGCGGACGGTGACAAGGCCGCCGTAGTCAACAATTGGGGCGCGGTGCGAGGTATCGCGGCACTGCGTGTTGTGGATGCCTCTATCATCCCGGATATCCCATCGGTGGCGACAAATCTTACTACTATCATGCTAGCCGAACGCATTGGTGCCCACCTGACTCGATAATTTCCCCGAACGCAGCGTAAAACTGGAGCATCAATGATTGGATCGCTAAAGCCGAACTCTGCAATAAGAACCATAATCTGAAATTGAATAAAATATACGGAGACCGTTGAGCAAACGCCGTCAATAGACGATAAATTGCAAATTAGAAGTTTGGCCGAAACAGCGCCGCAACTGCGGCGCGAGCCAAGAATGGTTTATTTTTATGTCGGACATATCTAGTGCTTATAAAAAAGAGCCAAACTACAGAAAGACTATTTATAATTACCCTAAGTATCACACATATAGCTATAACCATTAAATAAGATAAATAAAGCCAGGAAGTTAATGCCTTACATTAAGAGAATTGAAATCTTAGAGAACTATAGAGAAGAGAATAATTTCCCCTTCTATTTGCCTTCAATTCAATCAATTAGCAAAATCGAGCTTCATGCCGTGATAAATTTTTTCGTTGGAGAAAACGGTAGCGGTAAGTCAACCCTCTTAGAGGCTATTGCAGTTTCATGTGGCTTTAATCATGAGGGAGGCAGTAAGAATTTCAAGTTTTCTTCCAGCGATGAAAAATCCCTACTGTCCAAGGCATTGCGCTTGTCACGCACAGCAAAGCGACCTCGAGATGGCTATTTTTATCGCGCAGAAAGTTTTTATAATGTAATTACAGAGATGAATAAGTTGGATTGCGGACCTGGCGGGCCAGCTATTAAGGACTCATACGGGGGAAACGATCTTCATACGAGGTCTCATGGGGAGGCTTTTATGGATCTGATTTTACATCGATTCGGAGGAAACGGATTGTATTTACTAGACGAGCCTGAATCTGCGCTATCTCCCCAACGCCAATTATCTCTGCTGGTACGTATAGCGGAACTCGCAAAACAAAATTCGCAGTTCATAATTGCAACTCACTCACCAATTTTAATTGCTTACCCGGGCGCCAGAATTTGGGAGTTTACCAATAGTGGATTGGTAGAGAAGGAATATTCAGAAACTGAAAACTACCTAATTATGAAAAGTTACTTTGCTAACCCTGAAAGCTTTATGAGCAAACTATTTGATGAAAAGCATGATTTTTAGTTAGTTCAGGCACTGAAGAACATCGATGGCTAGAGCGTTTATCAAGATCGCTGGCGCAAAAAAATGAATTGTTGCCGATCGCGGCTTAATAAGTACGACGGCATTATTGCCTTGTTTAGCGTAGATCGAGATGCCGCCGATTTTGAGGAGAATGGCCACTTCTTGCCGAAAGCGGTAGCCTGGTACGGCAGGTGTCGGCTAGAAGCGCACTCGACAGTTAGCCGCTGATGTCTCTACGCTGATCGATCTGGTGAAAGCACACCACTAAAAGGAGCAGTCATGTTGGTAGTTGCCGTTGATCGAGATAGCGTTCATGCGGGAGATGATCTGGAAAGTCATGCAATATCGATCACATTCGATCAATCAGCAACACTGCGCACCTTGATCGAAGTGATACAAGATATGGACTACCTACCTCGTATCAGTGGAGGCAAGGCCACTTGGGTTGTTTATTCATCTGGCAAACCATTAGGTGTTTTAGCCCAGCAATGGCCAGAACCTAAATTGGTCGTGCGCCCCGAGAGCATCGTGGATCAATATTTCGGAAATATCGAGCCTCGCCTACTTTTCAGATATTGGTGTCAGGCAGGTCCAGATGAGGTCTTTTCGGATGCCCAGGCCGGAAATGAACTGCCATCACGATTTTAGGATGGGCAGGAGGCATTGCTTTAAATCAATGCGAGATTACTGCTGTGGGTCGAGAGCCGCCTCCCGTGAGCGACTGCTTTTGGCCGATTGCTGCCACACGTAGACTGGTAGATTCACCCTGACCCTATTCGCCGTTATCGAAGCGCTGGGGTAAGCTTCGCGCCAGAGGCTTCCCCAGCAAGGAGAATAAACGGCGATGGGCTTGTTCAGTCGATTGTTCGGCGATCGCTTCACACAACCCCCACCCGATGAACCACGGTTGAGCGATGCCGCGATTATGCGTGAGCTTTATCCATTCGGTGCGCAACTGAAAACGTTCACCCAAGCCCTGCTGGCTCGGCTGCCTGACAAGGAAAGTGCACGTCTCGTTAGAAGGGTGTCGCGCTATTACAACCTAGGTGAAGACCCGGCCACCGCGTTGGTCAGTGGTCTGTTGGACGCTGAGAAAGGCCAGGTACTCAATAGTCTGGTTCTCATGGCCGTGGACGTGCATGGCTTCGATGATTTCCAGTACCTGGCACCGAAACTGGTTGAAGCCAGCGGTATTGACCAAGTTTATGCCTACAAGCTGGAAGAGACGCCATCACTGACGCAAGTGCTGATCGATTTCGATCAATGGCTGACCGGGTTCGGGAAGCGCTTTCTGCATGTGGATACAGGCGGCGCCGATTATGTGGGTTGCATCATTGAGCAAGATTGCGTCGAAAACGTGATCGCGCTGGCCAAGCAGGCTGGCATCGACGCGCGGCTCGGTCCCTTTTGAGACACGTTGGCTGAACGCTATCGACCCAAAGCGGACCCTAGCCAGAGCGAATCGCTGATTTCACATATCAGTTCACCGTCTCAAACGCCCCCCCGGAATCAGCAGCACACGCCTACCCCACCAGAACTTCACACAGACCAAAGCGGTCACATCGCTAGTCCAGACGAGTGATGCGTATGAGCCTCTTAGAGCAGGAAATGCAGGACCGTGAACATCCCGTTGCCGAGGACATGGCACTGCAGCGCAAAGTCTGGAAGTTCCAGAGGGTTGGCTGGTATGTGCTGACGGGGGTTGTCATCCTGACATTGCTCGGCTTGTTTTCCAGAGGCCCGCTCAGCACGCTCGAAACGGTGAGTGAGCAGGGTGACCTGACGGTGCAGTACGAGCGTTTCCACCGAGCGGGCGGGACCAATCCAATGATCGTTCAGGCCACGGGACAGCCGGGCAAAGAGGTCACGCTGTCGATTGGCAAGCCTATGCTGGATGGCTTCAGCATCGAGTCTATCCAGCCGCAGCCGGTCAGCTCCATGGGCAGTCCTGAAGGTTTGAGGCTTACTTTCCCCACCGACAAGAGCGGTCACGTCACGCTCTTCATTTCATGGCGCAGCGACGGCATCGGGCTGTTTAAAAGTCAGATCAGTGTCGTTGGCGGCGGCCACATTCCCCTCACTCAGTTCATCTACCCATAGGTGCTCAATGGATGCCGTACTACGCGCGGGTGCGATTTATCTGGCACTGATGGTGCTCTTCAAGATTTCTGGCCGACGATCATTGGGCGAGCTGACGTCGTTTGATTTCGTGCTGCTGATGGTCATTGGCGAAGCCACCCAGCAAGCGCTGCTGGGCGATGACTTCTCCGTGACCAATGCGATTCTGGTCATTGTGACGTTGATGGTGATCGACATCGGGCTTTCCCTCGTCAAGCGACGCTCCAAACGCTTGGCCAAGCTGATCGATGGGGGGCCGACGATCATCGTTGAAAACGGCGCGTTCCTGCGGCATCGGATGCACGAGGCCCGCATCCAGGAAGACGACATCCTGGAGGCCGCAAGGATAGAGCAGGGCTTTGAACGGGTGGAGCAGATCAAGTACGCGATCCTGGAGCGAAACGGCAAGATCTCGATTATTCCTGCCTGAGCATCTCCCCGCCATGGGATGGGGCAGGATCACTCTCGGTTTATTGCCAAAGCCAAGGCGCGCCGGCAAATGGTGCCTATATCCTGGGAGTGCCAGGGTTTAGGGATGAACAGGGGCGCATAACCAGACTCCAGGATTTGTTGCCCCCGTCCTCCGGAAGACAGGATCACAGGGATGCGCGGCCAATGAGCTTGCACGCGATTTGCCAGACCAATACCGCTCAGCCCGCCCGGCATATGGATGTCGGACAGCAGTAGATCGGCTCCTCCTGAGGTCTCGCACAACCAATCCCAAGCGTCGTCGCCTGTTTCTGCTGTTACAACCTCGAAGCCTTCAGTTTCTAAAATTTCATGAATCAAACTGCGGATGAGCCAGTCATCTTCCACGACTAATACGGTTGATAACACTGTCATGTGCCCATGCTGGTTGGTCGTGAAGTTGGACTGGGTCACTGTCTGCGGGTTCCTTCTTCAGATACAGACGTGGCTCAGGACTCTTGCCACGGTATACCGATCTGCTTGAGGGGCGTGTTGCGCTATGCAAAGCCGGAATCACCCCTGATTATCCAGACAGCTATTAACAAGACCGGCGAAGCGTGCCGAACTAGCCGGTACAATCCCCGTCACCGCCAACCCGGAGCCTGCGCCTTTAATGTCGTTGTTCAATCGCTTGACTGCATTTTCAACCCAGGGCGGCAGGGCGGTCGGCCTTGTCTGGGCGACTTCTCGCCCCTTGTTCGGCGGCTTGATCGTGGCGACGCTGATCGCCGGCATTTTGCCTGCGCTGGCCGCCTGGATCGGCCAGCGGATCGTTGATGCGGTGGTTCAGGCGATGCAGATCCACGCCAATGGCAGCCAGGCGCCGGTATGGCCTGTCCTGCGTTACGTGTTGGCCGAGGCGGGCGTATTGGCGTTGCTGGCGGCGGCGCAACGGGCGCTTTCAATGCAACAGGCGTTGCTGCGGGTGCAGTTGGGGCAGAAGGTCAACCTGATGATCCTGGAAAAGGCCCAGACCCTTTCGCTGCTGCAGTTCGAAGACTCGGCCTTTTACGACAAGTTGGTGCGCGTGCGCCGCGACGCCTCGACCCGGCCACTGGGCCTCGTTACAAAGGGCTTGGGGCTTACGCAAAACCTGATCTCGCTGGTCAGCTTCGCGGTGCTGCTGGTGCATTTTTCCCCTTGGGCGCTGCTGATCCTGGTGCTCGGCGCGCTGCCGGTGTTCTTCGCCGAGACGCATTTTTCCGGCAATGCCTTCCGCCTGTTTCAGCGTCGCGCCCCGGAAACCCGCCAGCAAAATTACCTGGAAGCCTTGCTGTCCCATGAGTCGCACACCAAGGAAGTGAAGCTGTTCGGCATGGCGCCGTTGTTGCTGCAACGCTATCGCGACAATTTCACGCGCCTGTACGCCGAAGACCGCCGGCTCACCGTGCGACGCGACACCTGGGGCTTCGCCCTCGGGCTATTGGGCACTGCCGCGTTCTACGTGGCCTACGCCTGGGTGGTCATGGACACCGTGCGCGGCCAGACCACACTGGGGCAGATGACGATGTACCTGGTGCTGTTCAAGCAAGGCCAGGTTGCCATCACGGCCAGCCTCAGCGCGATTGCCGGTTTGTACGAGGACGGCCTGTACCTGTCTGACCTCTACGAATACCTCGGGGTGCCGGTGACACCTGTACGCGGCACGCTGAAGGCCGGTGCACGCCCGGGCGACGGCCTGCGCTGCGAGGGCCTGGGGTTCCGCTATCCGGGCGCCGCGCACTCCACGCTCAGCGACATCAGCCTGCACCTGACGCCTGGTATGAGCCTGGCCCTGGTGGGCGAAAACGGCTCGGGTAAAACCACATTGATCAAACTGCTGACCCGGCTCTATACGCCTGACGAAGGCCGGATCCTGCTGGACGGCAGCGATTTGCAGGACTGGGACGAACAAGCCCTGCATCAGCGCATCGGGGTGATCTTTCAGGACTACATCCGCTACCAGATGACGGTCGGCGAAAACCTTGGGGTGGGTGACGTCGACGCGTTCGATGACCAGGACCGCTGGCGCGATGCGGCCACTCAAGGGATCGCCGCCGACTTCATCGAACGCTTGAGCAACGGCTATCACACGCAGTTGGGGCGCTGGTTCGCCGGTGGGCAGGAACTGTCCGGTGGGCAATGGCAAAAGCTGGCGCTGTCGCGGGCCTACATGCGCCGAGAGGCCGATCTGCTGATTCTGGATGAACCGACGGCCGCCCTCGACGCTGCGGCCGAGGCTGCCGTATTCGAGCACTTCCGCGAGTACGCCAAGGGGCGCATGACGTTGCTGATTTCTCACCGATTCTCCAGCGTGCGCAACGCTGATCATATCATCGTGCTGGATCAGGGCCGGATTCTGGAACAAGGCACCCACGTGCAACTGATGGCGGGCGGCGGGCGCTATGCCAGCCTCTTCGATATCCAGGCGCGTGGGTATCGGTAATGGCCCCGACTACGCTCTGACGAGGCAAGACTGAGGCGGGAAGGGGTCTTCAACAACCCCTCACATCGACCCCACTAAAAGTCGTCGACCACCACCCCTTGCACAAACCCATCCCTGCACTATGGTTCTGCCTGAGGTAGTAACGCGACCGAACCCCGACGGGTTGCTTTAGGCGCTTTCGAGCGATGGCAACTTATCGGGGGTTTACATGCGAGACGTGACACGATTTCACGCGCTGGACAGCTTGCGCGGGATCTGCGCACTAGCGGTGGTGCTTTACCACACCCATCTCGTTGGCAGCATCACGGAGTGGGCCTTTTTCGCCAACGCCGATTTGCTCGTCGAGTTTTTCTTCGTTCTCAGCGGCTTCGTCATGGCGCACGCCTACGGCAGCAAGCGCCAGCTGGACTTCAGTCACTTCCTGGTTTCACGCACCTTTCGCCTGTTACCCCTGCATGCGTTCATGCTCGCGGTATTCATTGGCCTGGAAGTGCTCAAGTACGCCGCCTACAAAAAAGGTTTTTCCTTCAATCAGACGCCCTTTACCGGCATCTACGCGCCGTCGCAGATTCTTCCCAATCTCCTGCTCCTGCAAAGCTGGACGCACCTGACGGAAAACCTGTCATTCAACACCGCGTCCTGGAGCATCAGCATCGAGTACTGGACCTACATGGTCTTCGCCGCAACCGTGTTCATGGCGTCTACGCGGCGATACCTGCTGTGGGCGGTCATTGCCTTCGGCGGATTTGCGCTCCTTTACCGCCAGATCGATGTATTGACCGTCTACGCGCAGAAAGGCCTGGGCTGTTTCTTCGCCGGGGCACTGGCCTACGCTTTTTTCACCCGCCTGAGACGCTGGACAGCGCCGGGCTTTGCGTTGCTCAGCGTGCTGGAGGCCTTGGCGGCAATCGCCACCTGGTGGGTGCTGACCTCGGAGTTGCCGCAAAAGGTATTGGCAGCCAGCGCGGTGTTCTGCGTGACCATCGTGCTGTTTGCCTTTGATGGCGGGGCGCTGTCTCGTGTGCTCAAGCACGAATTCTTCGCGCGGCTGGGGCGGTTGTCCTACTCGATCTACCTGACTCATCTGGCCGTGCTGTTCTTCGTGATTTCGGCCTTTATGGTGGTGCAGAAGAAAACCGGCTTTGAAGCCGCGCCGATGCTGGGTGATATCCGCTACCTGGACACCGGGCATGTCTGGCTGAATAACCTGACGGTGCTGCTGATTCTGACGGTGGTCGTGACGATTTCCAGCGCGACCTATCACTATGTCGAGCTCAGAGGGCAGGCGGTGGGCAAGCAGTTGTTGCGCCGCAGAACGGTCATTCCCGTGGGCTAAGGCAGTCAGTCCTGTTGCAGTCAGAACTGCAATGAATACCGTGCTGACCGAATCGAACCAGCCCGTCAGCACGTCAATATTTTTTAATTTATCAAGGACATAGTCAGAACCAATTCAGGAATGCAGGGCTCTAGCCGTAGGCTTTCACTCTCAGAACAACCAAAAACAGAGAGAGAGCGAGATGTACTTACCCCGATCCCCTATCGCAGCCAGCCTGATTGGCGCGAGCCTGATGGTCAGTTCTGCAGCCTACGCAGACACCCTGACCCGCGACAACGGCGCCGCCGTCGGCGATAACCAGAACTCCCAGACCGCCGGCCCAAACGGCCCGGTCCTCCTGCAAGATGTGCAATTGCTGCAAAAGCTCCAGCGCTTTGACCGTGAACGCATTCCGGAGCGTGTCGTGCATGCGCGCGGTACGGGCGTGCATGGTGAATTCGTTGCTTCCGACGACGCCTCTGACCTGAGCAAGGCCACGGTCTTCCGAAAGGGCGAGCACACCCCGGTGTTCGTGCGGTTTTCAGCCGTCGTCCACGGCAACCACTCCCCTGAAACCCTGCGTGACCCGCGCGGCTTTGCCACCAAGTTCTACACGGCCGACGGCAATTGGGATCTGGTCGGTAATAACTTCCCGACCTTCTTCATCCGCGACGCGATCAAGTTCCCGGACATGGTCCACGCCTTCAAGCCTGACCCGCGCACCAACCTGGATGACGATTCCCGACGTTTCGACTTCTTCTCCCACGTCCCGGAAGCCACGCGCACGTTGACCTTGCTGTACTCCAACGAAGGCACACCGGCCAGCTATCGCACCATGGACGGCAACGGCGTACACGCCTACAAACTGGTGAACGCCAAGGGCGAAGTCAACTATGTGAAGTTTCACTGGAAAAGCCTGCAGGGCCTGAAAAACCTCGATCCCAAGCAGGTCGCTGAAGTGCAGTCCAAGGACTACAGCCACCTGACCCACGATCTGGTTGGCGCCATCAACAAGGGCGACTTTCCGAAGTGGGACCTGTACGTCCAAGTGGTCAAGCCTGAGGACCTAGCGAAGTTCGATTTCGACCCGCTGGATGCCACCAAAATCTGGCCAAACATTCCCGAGCGCAAGATCGGCCAGATGGTCTTGAACAAGAATGTGGATAACTACTTCCAGGAAACCGAGCAGGTCGCCATGGCGCCTGCCAACGTGGTGCCGGGTATCGAGCCTTCGGAAGACCGCCTGCTGCAAGGCCGGGTCTTTTCCTACGCTGATACCCAGCTCTATCGCGTCGGCCCCAACGTGTTGAGCCTTCCGATCAACGCGCCACGGGTCAAGGTCAACAACGGCAACCAGGACGGCCCGCTCAATACCGGTCATACCACCACCGGCGTGAACTACGAGCCAAGCCGACTGAATCCGCGTCCAGCGGCGGAAGAGGCGCGCTACAGCCAACTGCCCCTGTCCGGCAGTACGCAGCAAGCCAAGATCCAGAAAGAGCAAAACTTCAAGCAAGCGGGCGACTTGTACCGTTCCTACAGCGAGAAGGACCGCAAGGACCTGATTCAGAGTTTTGGTGAATCCCTGGCGACCACCGATACCGAAAGCAAGAACATCATGCTGTCGTTCCTCTACAAGGCAGATCCGGAATACGGCACCGGCGTGACCAAGGTTGCCAATGGCGATCTGGCCAAGGTCAGGCAACTGGCCGCTGCACTGCAGGACTGACCGACCACCTCGGCCCGTTTGCACGGCGGGCCGGGGTTTCTGGAGGACATCACATGCGCAGAACCTTGTATGCGTTGCTGCTGTGTATGACGGCGAGCGTGGCCCAGGCCGCCCCGTCAGACACCGGCAGCACCGCCGATACCCAGGCGCAACTTAAAGAGCTGTTTTTCCAGGCCGCCCGAGACGGCCGCCAGGACATGCTCAACGAATTCATCAATGCAAAGTTCGATCTGAACGTGCAGGACGAAAGAGGCTATACCGCACTGATTCTCGCCTCGTACCACGGCCAACAACCTGCGGTCACCCAGCTGCTGAACGCTGGCGCCGATCCCTGCGCCAAAGATCTGCGAGGCAATACGGCATTGATGGGGGCGATCTTCAAAGGCGAACTCAGCATCGCCCGGCAACTGGTCGACGCTGACTGCGCGCCCGATCAACGCAATAACGCCGGTCAGACGGCGGCCATGTACGCGGCGCTGTTCCATCGCAAGGATGTTCTTGACGCACTGGCCGCCAAAGGCGCGGATCTCAATGCCACGGACTCCATGGGCAACAAGGTGCAAAACCTGGAGCGCGGCGAGTTTCAGCCATTGCCGGCGAGCAGGTGACTGAGGCAAACGCATCCATCAGCCCGGATGCGATCAGTCCTCTTCCAGCCAGAACCGCAACGGTTTGCCCTGAGCAGGCCAGAGCCGCAATTGCTCGATGGGCGACACATCCCAGCGCTGCACTTTGCCCATCGCTTCAAGAAACCGGTGTTCCTGCTCCATCAGCGCTGGCGCGCACAGTTTGCGGGTGCTGCCGACCGGGCCGAAGGTGATGGTATCGCCCTGCAACTGGTATGACGCGAACCAGTGATTGCAGCCGGCGTTGCCGTAGGCGCGGCCGTCGTTGCCCAGGGTCATGGTCAGGTGGCTGTTGTCGATCAACGGCCGTTCACCGATCCATTCCAGCACGTAGCCGTGATCCTGCTTGAGGGCAGAGGTCTCGGTGGCGCATCCCGCCAGCAATGTGGCCGCTAGCAGAGTCAGCAGAAGCGGTTTCATGCGGCTTTCTTCGCGCAGGCAGGGCAGAGGTGGTTTTCGCCGACGACCTTCCAGCCCAGCTCCTCAATGCGCGCGGTGGCGGCAGGCTTGAGGGCTTTTTTGCCGTCCTTGCCGTCGACCATGAACTCGATGTCGCGTTCTTTCCCGCAGTCGTTGCAGTTGACTTTCCACTGATGGATCGCCAGTTCGGTGAACGCCGGGCCGTTGGCAACGGCGACCCACTGACCGGTCGGGTTGATCAGGTGGCGGACTTTTTCCACGTTCAGGCGCATGAACAGCTCTTTGCTGCCTTTGACGGTGACCAGCAGCACATCGTCGGGCTTGATCGAGCCGCCGTTGCCGGTGACCTGGTAGCGACCGACGGCCAGGCTGCGGCATTCGATCAGGGTGTGTTGCGGGGTGAGCATGCTGTAACGGAAATCGTGTTCGGCCATGGGGGTCTCCAGATAGGCGCGCATGCTAACACTTTAGAGGATGAATTCTCGCGGCCGACAACCCTGCGACCGGCAGCACGCGCGCTCACTGCACCAGATTCTGCGGGCTGCCCGCTGCCCAAGAGGTGATGTTATCCAGCGTCGTCTGGGCGATGGCGCCGAGGGCTTCTTTGGTCAGAAACGCCTGATGGGCGGTGATCACCACATTGGGGAATGTCAGCAGGCGCGCCAGCACATCGTCCTGTAGCGGCAGGTCCGAACGGTCTTCGAAAAACAGCTGCGCTTCCTCTTCGTAAACGTCCAGCCCGAGGTAGCCTAACTGGCCGCTCTTGAGTGCGTCGATCAGCGCCGGCGTGTTCACCAGCGCGCCTCGCCCGGTATTGATCAGCATCGCGCCGTGCTGCATGCGCGACAGTGAATCCGGGTTGATCAGGTGCCGGGTGTGATCATTGAGCGGGCAATGCAGGCTGATGATCTGCGCTTCGGCGAGCAGTTCGTCGAGGGGCAGATAGCGTGCGCCCAGGGCTTCGACCAGCGGGTTCGGGTACGGGTCGTAGGCCAGCAGTTTGCAGCCGAAGCCCGCCATGATTCTCGCGAACGTCGCCCCGATCTGCCCGGTGCCGACCACGCCGACGGTCTTGCCCACCAGATCGAAACCGGTCAGGCCGTGCAGGCTGAAATCGCCGTCGCGGGTGCGGTTGTAGGCGCGGTGCAAATGGCGGTTCAGCGAGAGGATCAACGCCACCGCGTGTTCGGCGACGGCATGGGGCGAGTAGGTCGGAACCCGCACGACGGCCAGGCCCAGGCGCTTGGCGACGGCGAGGTCGACGTGATTGAAACCGGCCGAGCGCAGCGCGATGAGCTGGGTGCCGCCTGCGGCCAGTTGCTCCAGCACCGGGGCACTCAGGTCATCGTTGATGAAGGCGCAGACCACTTCGTATTGATCGGCCAGGGCGACGGTGTCCAGCGTCAATCGCGCCGGCTGGAAATGCAGTTCGATGTCCGGCGCGATCATCGCACCAAGAAAGCTCTCGCGGTCGTAGGTCTGGCTGCTATAGATAAGCGTGCGCATGGTTGCTCCTTTATAGATGGGCCTGGAATGTGGCGTCGAACATGCGTGTTGGGCCTGACGCCAATCCACCGTAGGAGCCGGCTTGCTGGCGAACGGGATCGGTCAGCGCCATCAATTTAGCCTGACCCACCGCGTTCGCCAGCAAGCCGGCTCCTACGGATGTTGTGTGCGCTGACCATTGCGAACATTGCCAAGAACCCCTTGTGTGCGCCGAGATTGCGAACATTCCCGAGAACCCCTTGTGTATGCCGACGATTGCGTGCAGTGCCAAGATCCCCTGTAGGAGTGAGCTTGCTCGCGAATGCGGTGTGTCAGTCGACCTCTTCATTTCAGACCCACCGCGTTCGCCAGCAAGCCGGCTTCTACGGATTTTGTGTGCGCCGACCATCGCGAACATTCCCGAGAACCCCTTGTGTGCGCCGACGATTGCGAACATTCCCGAGAACCCCTTGTGTGCACCGACGATTGCATGCATTGCCAAGATCCCCTGTAGGAGCGCGCTTGCCCGCGAAGGCGGTGTGTCAGTGACGTCTTCATTTCAGACCCACCGCGTTCGCCAGCAAGCCGGTTCCCACAGGCCACGCGGCAAACCGGGGAACCCCGCAGCCTATCCCTCACAGAACAAAAAACCAGTGACCCAGATCAAGCCGTCACACGGGCCTCGGTTTCCAGGCGACTGATGGCCTTCTCCAATTCGTCCAGGGCCTTGTCGCTGTCCGCCGATTCCTGTTTCAGCAGGGTTTCACTGCGCTGGCACGCCGCGCGCAATTGCGGGACGCCGCAGTAACGGGTGGCGCCATGGAGGCGGTGGACGCGTTCGATCAGCGCGACGTTGTCCTTGGCCTCGCGGGCGTTGAGGATGGCTTCGCGGTCAGTGGCGAGTGAGGCCAGCAGCATCGCCAGCATGTCCGCCGCCAGATCGGCTTTGCCCGCTGCCAGCCGCAGCCCTTCCTCGTGATCGAGCACCTGCAGGTTGATGCCGCCCTGGGCGATTTCGACATGCCGTTCCGGCGCCTGATTGCGCAGCGCCAGCCCGGTCCACTTCAGCACCACCTGCGCCAGTTGGCGTTCGCTGATCGGCTTGGTCAGGTAATCGTCCATGCCGCTCTGCAACAGCGCGCGTTTCTCGTTGGCCATGGCGTGGGCGGTGAGGGCGACGATCGGCAGCGACGTGGCCTGACGCTCGCTCTCCCAACTGCGAATTTCTTCGGTGGCCTGACGCCCGTCCATGCCTGGCATCTGCACGTCCATCAGCACCAGATCGAAGGGTTCATCCTGCACCGCTTGCACCGCCGCATAACCACTGTCGACGGCCTTGACCTTGGCGCCCATGTCTTCGAGCAAGGTCTGCACCAGCAACAGGTTCGCCGGGTTGTCGTCCACGCACAGAATGCGCGGCGGCCGGCTCGACAGCGGTTCCGGCACCTCGTTGCGCAACTGCTTGGGCTGAATCAGCTCCGACAGCGCGCGGCGCAATTTGCGCGTACACGCAGGCTTGGCCTGCAACTGGTTGTAGGCGTCGGGCACGGAGAACTGATACAGCGCCTGTTCGGTGGTGGGGCACAGCACCAGCACTTTGCAGTTGAGGTTTTCCAGGTCCCAGATCTGCTGGCGCAGACGCTCGGGCGGCAGTTCGTGGGCGGTGACGCCGAGCACGGCCATGTCGATGGCGTGGGGCGTCTGGTGCACCACTGTCACGCCATTGATAAGGTTTTCCAGATTGTTGAAGACCATCGGCTGCAGGCCGCAGTCTTCCAGTTGATGCTCAAGGGCCTGCCGCGACAGATCGTGATGCTCCAGTACCGCCACGCGCCGGCCCAGCAGCGGCGGGGCGGGCAGGTCTTCGAGGTCGTCGCGGGTTTTAGGCAACGTCAGGCTGATCCAGAATTCCGAACCTTCGCCGGGCGTGCTCTCGACGCCGATCTCGCCGCCCATCTGCTCGACCAGCCGCTTGGAAATCACCAGCCCCAGCCCGGTGCCGCCGGAATGCCGCGACAGTGAATTGTCCGCCTGGCTGAACGCCTGAAACAGCGCGCGCACGTCCTGACTGGACAGGCCGATACCCGTGTCCTGCACGCTGATGCGCAACTGCACGGTGGTGTCGTGTTCCTCCTCCAGCATCGCCCGCGCCACGATGGTGCCCTCGCGGGTGAACTTGATCGCGTTGCTGACCAGGTTGGTCAGGATCTGCCGCAGCCGCAGCGGATCGCCCACCAGCGACAGCGGCGTGTCGCGATAGACCAAGCTCACCAGCTCCAGTTGTTTGGCGTGGGCGGCGGGGGCGAGGATGGTCAGGGTGTCCTGCAACAAGTCGCGCAAATTGAACGGAATAGCGTCGAGGACCAGCTTGCCGGCCTCGATCTTCGAGAAATCCAGAATCTCGTTGATGATGCTGAGCAGGTTGTCGGCGGATTTCTCGATGGTGCCCAGGTAATCGTACTGACGCGGCGTCAGCTCGCTTTTCTGCAACAAATGGGTGAAACCGAGGATGCCGTTGAGCGGCGTGCGGATCTCATGGCTCATGTTCGCCAGAAACTCGGACTTGATCCGGCTGGCTTCCAGGGCTTCCTTGCGCGCCAGGTCCAGCTCGATGTTCTGGATCTCGATGGTTTCCAGGTTCTGGCGCACGTCTTCGGTGGCCTGCTCGATGCTGTGCTGCAATTCTTCCTGGGCGTTCTGCAACGTCGCCGCCATGCGGTTGATGCCCGACCCCAGTTCATCCAGCTCGTAACTGCCCATGGGCGGCAGTCGCGCCTCCAGATTGCCGTCCTTGAGTTGGGCGACGACGTGTTTGATCTGGGTGATCGGGCCGTTGATGGTGCGGCTCATGCGCAGCGACAGCATGGCGGTCAGACCGAGGCCAAGGACAATCAGGATGAGGCTGGCGAACAGGCTGCGATAACCGCGCAGCAGGGTGCCATTGTGGGACAGCTCCAGCTCGACCCAACCGAGCAGGCGGTCGGCTTCGGCGGGAACCACGTCGCCGGTCAGGTGGCGACTGCGCCCGAACACCGGCATCAGGTAGCGCGTCGCGTCGTTTTCCGAGCGCTGCAGCATATGGGTGCTGTTGCCGACGGGGGCCTGGTTGATCATGCTCGGTCCGGCGTGGGCCAGCATCGCGCGGTCGGCGTCAAGGAACGACACCGCACGCACGTCGGCCTGTTCCAGCACTTGGCCGGCGATGCGTTCGAGCATCGGCTGGTCTCCACTGGCCAGCGCGCCGGCGGACAGCGGCGCCAGCTCGTTGGCAATCATCTCGCCACGCTTGAGCAGCTGGGTCTGCAACTCGCTGAGCTGCATCCACGTGAAATAACCCCCCAGCAATGCCGCCATCAGGCAGGCCGGGAGCAGGGTCAGCAGCATGACGCGGCCTTTGATGCCCACTTTTCTCAGCACACTTCTTCTCCAACAACCCGGCACGAATTCAGGCAATTGCTGCGCCAATCCAGCGTCTGACGCGCAATCATTGCGCAGTGTAGTCATTTGCGCTTCGGTCGGGTGGGCCGGATGCCTGCGCACGGCTGTCCGATGGCTGCGCAGTGCTGTCGGATGGCTGCTGATCCGTCGTCGAATCTGGATGCCATGGGTGTCTTGGAGCGCGTAGGAGCCGGCTTGCTGGCGAACCCACTGGGCCAGTCGACATCTTCTTTTCAGATCCAACGCATTCGCCAGCAAGCCGGCTCCTACGGATTTTGTGTGCGCCGTAAATTGCCTGCGTTGCCGATATCCAGTGTAGGAGCGCGCTTGCCCGCGAAGGCATTCTGCCTGTGACGAATCGATTGCCTGACCCACCGCCTTCGCGGGCAAGCGCGCTCCTACCGTTCATTCTGGTATACGCAATATGCCCATCGCTTCGGCAGTCCGACATTGCCCCGCCGCGCGCAATCTTGAATAATCCGCGTCTTGAGAATCAGTCGCAGACGCCAATGACTCCCGCCAGCATCCACCGCCCTCACATACTCGCCATCGAGGACGATGTCGTGCTCGGTGCGTTCGTTCATGATCAGCTCGATCGCTGCGGATTTCAGGTGACCTGGTGCCAGAACGGCGCCGAAGGGCTGGCCTGTGCGCAACGCGAATCCTTCGATGTGGTGGTGATGGACATCCTGCTGCCGGGCATGAACGGCCTCGACATCCTTACCCACCTGCGCCGCCGCCACACCGTGCCGATCATCCTCATGTCCGCCCTGGGCGCCGAGGCCGATCGCATCACCGGCTTCCAGAACGGCGCCGACGATTACCTGCCCAAACCCTTCAGCGTCGATGAACTGCGCGTGCGCATCGAGGCGATCCTGCGCCGGGTCGAGCTTGAACGGCGCTTCCATGCGCTGACCCCAAGCGTGCCCGACCCCTGTGTCGAAAAGCCCGACGAAGACGGTCTGACCTTCGACGAAGGCCGCTGCGACGTTTCCTTCGCCGGCACCCCGGCACAATTGACCGGCAGCGAATACCGCCTTCTGGAAACCCTGTGGCGCAACCCCGAAGACGTCCTCAGCAAGGCCTTCCTTTATCAGCACGTTTTGCAGCGCGGCTATTCCCGGCACGACCGCAGCCTGGACATGCACATCAGCCAGATTCGTCGCAAGCTAAAAGCCGTCGGCTATCAAGCGCGGCAACTGCGCACGGTGTGGGGCAAAGGCTACGTGCTGACGGCGTCGGTGCAGGATGGCTGAGGTGTTGAATGATTGAGCCACTCAAAAGGCTGCCCGGCCGACATTCGCTGTTCTGGAAACTGGCGGTTCTGCTGGTCGGTTTCTGCCTGCTGATGATCTGGCTCAGCTGGTATTGGGGCCGCTACATCGAGACCCGCAACGCCTATCTGAACGCCGAGGCCCATCAGGTGCTTAACGACTATGCGGCGCAGGCCGAACAAGCGTGGAGCAGGGGCGGCCAGCGCGGCATCGACGAATGGCTGCAGCAGGTCCGTCAGCAGGAAACCGGCTGGCTCGGGGTCATCGGCAGCGACTTGCAGTCTCTCGGCAGCACGCCGCTGACTCGCGAGCAGTCCCAGCGCCTGACCTTCATGCGCGGCATCGACTGGCCCATGAGCACGCGGCAGAAGACTGCGCCCTGGCTGAAGATCGCCTTTCCCGGCAACCCGGAGGCTGGCAGTCTGGTCATCGAACTGCCCAAGCGCTTCAAGCCGGGACGTTATGCGCTGATCGGGCAAATCCTGACCAACGGGCTGATTCCCGCGCTGTTCACCCTGCTGCTGTGCGTCGGGCTGTATCGCCTGCTGATTCGCCCGCTCAATCAACTGCGCGAACAGGCCAACGCATGGCGGGCCGATCGGCTCACCAGCCGGCTTTCCCCGCAGATGACCGAGCGCCGGGATGAACTGGGGGAACTGAACCGTGCCTTTGACCACATGGCCGCGCGCCTGCACTCGACGGTGCAGGTTCAGCAGCAGTTATTGCGTGATCTCTCCCACGAACTGCGCACGCCCCTGAGTCGCCTGCGCGTGGCGTGCGACAGCGAGCAAACCCTGCCTGAGCTGCGCGAGCGCCTGAGCCGGGAAGTGGACGGCATGCGCCGGCTGGTGGATGACACCCTGCAATTGGCCTGGCTCGACACCGAGCGTGAAAAACTGCCCGGTGAGGACATTCAGGTGGTGGCGCTGTGGGAGATGCTGGTGGACGACGCCTGTTTCGAAACCTGCTGGCCGTCCCGTCAGTTGCGCTGCGATCTCGACGGTGAGTGCTGGGTCAGTGGCCATCTCAATACCCTGGCCCAGGCGCTGGAAAACATTCTGCGCAACGCCATCCGTCATTCTCCGCCCGAGGGCATCGTGCGTCTGGACGGTCGGCGTGAAGGGGATGACTGGCTGCTGTGGCTGGAAGATCAGGGTGGCGGGATTGACGAGGGGGATCTTGAGCGGATCTTCGCGCCGTTCATCCGCCTGGACGGCGCCCGCCCCGGCGACGGTGGTTTCGGCCTGGGCCTGAGCATCGCGCGCAACTCCCTGCGGCTGCAGGGCGGGGACTTGTGGGCTGAGAACACCGGGCAGGGCTTAAGGATGATCATGCGGTTGCCGGCGAGGCATCTGCGTAGAACGCAAATCCCCTTGTAGGAGCGTGGCTTGTCCCGCGATCGGCCGGGAACCGGTCGTGGAATGGGTTCGCGCGGTGGATCAGGGGAAACATCGGTGGCAGGCCTGCTGCCGCTGCGCGCCAGATCGCGGGACAAGCCACGCTCCTACCGATACTTGCATATCCCGGAAGGCCTGCGTCTGGCCTGGATCGGTGTAGGGGCGCGCTTGCCCGCGAACAGTGTGGTTCAGTTGACATTTTCTTTTCAGATCCAGCGCGTTCGCCAGCAAGCCGGCTCCTACGGATTTATGTAGGCCGAAAATTGTGTACGTTGCCGAGCCGGACACGCCTTATTCCATTCAGCGATAAGCCCCTCACTTTGCGTGATATGGCCTGGCAGCGATTGCCGGTATGATAGGCGACCCCCGCACGTCTGGATCGCGAACACGCCATGACCCTGCAGTATCAAACCATCGCCGATTGCGTCGGCAACACCCCGCTGGTGCGTCTGCAACGCATGGCCGGGAACACCAGCAACACGTTGCTGCTCAAGCTCGAAGGCAATAACCCGGCCGGCTCCGTGAAGGACCGCCCGGCGCTGTCGATGATTACCCGTGCCGAATTGCGCGGTCAGATCCATCCCGGCGACACCCTGATCGAAGCCACCTCCGGCAACACCGGCATCGCCCTGGCCATGGCCGCGGCGATCAAAGGCTATCGCATGATTTTGATCATGCCCGACAACTCCAGCGCCGAGCGCAAGGCCGCCATGACCGCCTATGGCGCCGAGCTGATTCTGGTCAGCAAGGAAGAGGGTATGGAAGGCGCCCGTGATTTGGCCGAGCGCATGCAGGCTGAAGGCCATGGCAAGGTGCTCGACCAGTTCGCCAACGGCGACAATCCCCAAGCCCATTACGTCGGCACCGGCCCCGAAATCTGGCGGCAGACCGGCGGCACCGTCACCCACTTCATCAGCTCTATGGGCACCACCGGCACCATCATGGGCACCTCGCGATTCCTCAAGGAACAGAACCCGAACATCCAGATCGTCGGCCTCCAGCCTATGGACGGCGCGTCGATTCCGGGCATTCGCCGCTGGCCTCAGGAATACCTGCCGAGCATTTATCAGGCCGACCGCGTCGACCGGATTCTGGACATGGGCCAGTCAGAAGCCGAGGACGTCATGCGTCGGCTGGCACGGGAGGAAGGCATTTTCTGTGGCGTGTCGTCGGGCGGCTCGGTGGCCGGGATGCTTCGGCTGTCACAAGAAGTCGAAAACGCGGTGATGGTCGCGATCATTTGTGACCGCGGCGACCGTTACCTGTCGACCGGCGTCTACGATGCGCCCAACTGATGGCCAAGCGTGATGCAGGCCTGCGTTTCCAGCCCAGCGGCGGCACCCGGACCCCGCAGGTCCCCACCGGTAAAAAACAACGCCTGAATATCGAGCGGCTGGCCAATGACGGTCGCGGCATCGGTTTCGTCGACGGCCGCACCTGGTTTGTCATGGGCAGTCTGGCCGGCGAAGAGGTCGAGGCCCGCGTGCTCAATGCCCACGGCAAAGTCGTCGAAGCCCGCACCGAGCGCGTGTTCCAGGCCAGCCCCATGCGCCGCCCGGCCGCGTGCCCGCATTTCGGCCGTTGCGGCGGTTGCAGCACCCAGCACATGCCCCACGCCGAACAGCTCGCCCTGAAACAGAGCATGCTTGCCGAGCAATTGAGCCGCATCGCCGGGGTCGAGCCGGAGGAATGGGCCGCGCCCCTGACCGGTGAAGAATTCGCCTACCGCCGCCGCGCCCGTGTCGCCGTGCGCTGGGACGTCCGCGCCAAGCGGCTGGACGTCGGATTCCGCGCCGCGGCGAGCCAGGACATCATCGCCATCGAACAATGCCCAGTGCTGGTACAGGCCTTGCAACCGATCATGACAGCGCTGGCGCCGATGCTTCGGCGTCTGAGCAAGCCTCAGGCCCTGGGGCATGTCGAGCTGTTCAGCGGTTCGGCCCATGCCGTGCTGCTGCGGCACACCGCGCCGTTGCCTGAAAGTGATCTGGCCATTCTCAAAGTATTTTGCGACACCCATGACGCGCAACTGTGGTTGCACGGCGAGGGCGAGCCACAGCCGGTCGACCCTTCCGCGCCACTGGGCTACCGCCTGGAACCGTGGAATCTGTCACTGGCCTATCGCCCCGGCGACTTCGTGCAGGTCAATGCGCAGGTCAACACCGCGATGATCGAACAAGCCCTGGCCTGGCTCGCGCCGGGCAAGGACGAACGAGTGCTGGACTTGTTCTGCGGGCTTGGTAACTTCGCTCTACCGCTGGCGCAAATGACGCGCGACGTGGTGGCCGTGGAGGGCGTCGAGGCCATGGTTCAGCGGGCGACGGCCAATGCCGCCGGCAACGGTTTAAGCAACGTGAAGTTTTATCAGGCCGATCTGTCGCAGCCACTGGACAAGGCGGCCTGGGTGGCGGAAGGTTTCGCCGCAGTGCTGCTCGATCCGCCCCGTGACGGTGCGTTCGAAGCAGTGGGCAAGCTCAAGTCACTGGGCGCTCAACGCGTCCTTTATGTGTCGTGCAACCCGGCAACGCTGGCGCGCGACACGGTTGAATTGATCAAGCAGGGCTACCGTTTAAAACGTGCCGGAATTCTCGATATGTTCCCGCAGACAGCGCATGTCGAGGCGATGGCGTTATTTGAAGCGAGCAAGTGAGGCGGCGGCTCAGGAAATGCCGATGCCTTACACGGAGTCTCGTTTAATCCGACTGGCCCGCGCGTACGCGACCTTGCATGGCCCGCAAGGCGCACGCGCTCAAGAAGGCCGGCGACTGAAGGCGCATTTCATCGCGCCGTAGGGAAGGTAAGCAACATGGTACAGGTGAGACCCCACCAGCCGATCAACACAGACGGCAGTATCAACCTCGACGCGTGGCTGGATCATGTGGTCAGCGTCGACCTCGCAGTGGACCGACAGGCCCTCAAAGAGGCCTGTGAATTTGCCCGGCACGCCGAGCAACAGGACAACGCCGCCAAGAACCTCTGGGCGGAGGGCACGTCAAGTTTTCAGACGGGCCTGGAAATCGCTGAAATCCTGGCCGACCTCAAGCTCGATCAGGATTCCCTCGTCGCCGCCGTGATTTACCGCGGCGTGCGCGAAGGCAAAATCTCGCTGCCCGACGTCAACCAGCGCTTCGGCCCCACCGTCGCCAAACTCATCGACGGCGTGCTGCGCATGGCGGCCATCAGCGCCAGTCTCAGTCCGCGCCAGTCCCTGGTGCTCGGCACTCAGGCCCAGGTCGAAAACCTGCGCAAGATGCTGGTGGCCATGGTCGATGACGTGCGTGTCGCCCTGATCAAGCTGGCCGAACGCACCTGCGCCATCCGCGCGGTGAAAAACACCGACGATGAAAAGCGCAACCGCGTCGCCCGGGAGGTCTTCGACATCTACGCGCCGCTGGCCCACCGGCTGGGCATCGGTCACATCAAATGGGAGCTGGAGGACCTGTCCTTCCGTTACCTGGAGCCCGAGCAATACAAGCAGATCGCCAAGCTGCTGCACGAGCGCCGCCTTGACCGCGAGCGCTTCATCACCGACGTGATGTCCCAGCTTGAGAACGAACTGCTGGCCACCGGCGTCAAGGCAGACATCAGCGGCCGGGCCAAGCACATTTACTCGATCTGGCGAAAAATGCAGCGCAAAGGCCTGGAATTCAGCCAGATCTACGACGTTCGCGCCGTTCGCGTGCTGGTGCCGGAGATGCGCGATTGCTACACCGCCCTCGGCATCGTCCACACCCTGTGGCGGCACATTCCCAAGGAGTTCGACGACTACATCGCCAACCCCAAGGAAAACGGCTATCGCTCGCTGCACACCGCGGTGATCGGTCCCGAGGGCAAGGTGCTGGAAGTGCAGATCCGCACCCACGCCATGCACGAAGAAGCCGAACTGGGCGTCTGCGCGCACTGGAAGTACAAGGGCACCGACGTCAAATCCGGCTCCAATCACTACGAAGAGAAAATCTCCTGGCTGCGTCAGGTGCTCGAGTGGCATGAAGAGCTGGGCGACATCGGCGGACTGGCGGAGCAGCTGCGTGTCGATATCGAGCCCGACCGCGTCTACGTGTTCACCCCGGACGGCCACGCGATTGACTTGCCCAAGGGCGCGACGCCGCTGGACTTCGCTTACCGCGTGCACACCGAGATCGGCCACAACTGTCGTGGCGCGAAGATCAACGGCCGCATCGTCCCGCTCAACTACAGCCTGCAGACCGGCGAGCAGGTCGAGATCATCACCAGCAAGCACGGTACGCCGAGCCGCGACTGGCTGAACTCGAACCTGGGTTACATCACCACGTCCCGGGCGCGGGCGAAGATCGTGCACTGGTTCAAACTGCAGGCGCGCGACCAGAACGTGGCTGCCGGCAAGGTGCTGCTGGAGCGCGAACTGGCGCGTCTGGCGCTGCCTCAGGTGGACTTCGACAAGTTGGCCGAGAAGGCCAACATGAAGATCGCCGAAGACATGTTCGCGGCCCTCGGTGCCGGGGACCTGCGCATTGCTCAGCTGGTCAATCTGGCTCAGCAACTGGTCGAGCCGGAGCGGGGCAACGAGCAACTGGAGCTGATTCCGCGCAAGGCCACGGGTTACAAACCGGGCAAGCGCGGGGACATTCAGATCCAGGGCGTCGGCAACCTGATGACGCAGATGGCCGGCTGCTGCCAGCCGCTGCCGGGCGACGCCATTGTCGGTTACATCACCCAGGGCCGCGGCGTGAGCATTCACCGTCAGGACTGCGCCTCGGTGCTGCAACTGGGCGGGCGCGAACCCGAGCGGATCATTCAGGTCAGCTGGGGCCCGGTGCCGGTGCTCACCTATCCGGTGGACATCATCATCCGCGCCTACGACCGGTCCGGCCTGCTGCGGGACGTCTCGCAGATCCTGCTCAACGAGCGCATCAACGTGCTGGCGGTCAACACCCGCTCGAACAAGGAAGACAACACCGCGCTGATGTCGCTGACCATCGAGATCCCGGGCCTGGACGCGCTGGGCCGTCTGCTGGGGCGCATCTCGCAACTGCCGAACATCATCGAAACGCGGCGTAACAGAACGCCTTGATTTTACGGCGGTTGATCGTTCCCACGCTCTGCGTGGGAACGCAGTCCGTGACGCTCCGCGTCACTCGTGGGACGCAGAGCGTCCAGGCGGGCATTCCCACGCAGAGCGTGGGAACGATCAGCTTCAAGCCGTACGCGGATAACTTGAAGCTTGTAGCTTGCCGCTTACCGCTGCGAACGAAGAGAGACCCACATGTATAGCCTCCAAGACCTGCTCACGCTCATGGCCCGCTTGCGCGATCCGCAATTCGGCTGCCCGTGGGACGTGAAGCAGAATTACGCGAGCATCGTGCCGCACACCCTCGAGGAAGCCTACGAAGTGGCCGACGCCATCGAGCGTGGCGACTTCGATGACCTGCGCGGTGAGCTCGGCGATCTGTTGTTTCAGGTGGTGTATTACTGCCAGCTGGCGCGGGAAGAAGGGCGCTTCGAGTTCGACGGTGTGGTCGACGGCATCACCCGCAAACTGATTCGCCGTCATCCCCACGTGTTCCCGACCGGCGATCTGTACGCGCCGCTGGAAACCCCGCGTCTCAGCGAAGAGCAGGTCAAGCACCGTTGGGAGCAGATCAAGGCCGAGGAGCGCGCCGAAAAGGCCAGTGCCCCTGAGCAGCTTTCCCTGCTCGATGACGTGCCAAATGTACTGCCTGCGTTGTCACGGGCAGCGAAGTTGCAGAAGCGCGCCGCCCAGGTCGGGTTCGACTGGCCGGACGCCTTGCCGGTGGTGGATAACGTCCGTGAGGAACTCGATGAGGTCCTCGAAGCCATGGCCGACAACGACAGCGCCGCCATCACCGAAGAGGTCGGCGATCTGCTGTTCGCTGCCGTCAATCTGGCCCGGCACCTCAAGGTTGATCCGGAGAATGCCCTGCGCGCCGCCAATGCCAAATTCGAGCGGCGCTTCAGATTTATCGAACAGGCCTTGCGCGACACCCGGCGCCCCATCGAAGATTGCAGCCTCGAAGAGATGGATGCGCTCTGGGGCGAAGCCAAGCGTCAGGAAAAGATCACGCCCAACTGCGGTTGAGTTGACTATTTAGAGAGAGAAGACAGATGGCGGGTATTTCCCTTCGTGACCAGTTGCTGAAAGCCGGACTGGTCAATGAAAAACAGGCGAAGCAGGCCAGCAAGAGCAAGCAGAAGGAGCAGCGTCTGGTGCACAAGGGCCAGGCGGTGGCGGACGACACCAGCCAGCGCGCGGCCCAGGAAGCGATGGCCGAGAAAGCCAGACGCGACCAGGAGTTGAATCGCCAGCAGCAGGAAAAGATCGAGCAGAAAGCCCGTGCCGCCCAGGTCAAGCAGTTGATCGAAGCCACGCGCCTGCCGAAGCTGACCACCGAGGATTACTACAACTTCGTCGACGACAAGAAGGTCAAGCGCCTCTCGGTCAACAGCCTGATGCGCAGCAAGCTGAGCAGCGGCGCGCTGGCCATCGTGCACCACGGCGGTACCTACGAGGTAATTCCCCGCGAAGCCGCCCTCAAGGTGCAAGAGCGCGACCCGCGCCGCATCGTCATGCTCAGCGCCCCGACCGAAGAGCCGGAGGGTGACGATCCGTACGCCGCGTACAAGATCCCGGATGATTTGATGTGGTGATAGCTGTTGGCGGCTCTCAACCTGTAGCCGCTTGCTGTCGAAACGGTCCTGATGGTCATCTCGATGTGACTGACACGACGCCGCTTCTGTAGGAGCCGGCTTGCTGGCGAACCCGTTGTTTCAGTCGCCCTGCATGGAGACTGACACGCTGCGTTCGCCAGCCAGCCGGCTCCTGCAGAGGTTCGCGACAGGCCATTGGTCATCGGCCATCGAGCCGGACCCACAAACAACAAAACCCGCCGAGAGGCGGGTTTTGTTTTGCTGCGATTCCGAAATTACGAATGACTGGCCTGTAGCTTGGCTTCTTGCTCGGCAAGCTCTGCTGCGTAACGCTGTGCGTCCGATTCGTGATGAAACATCCCTACCAATTGGTCTTGCTGGCGAACATCCCAGATCTGGATGCCATCGGCGATGGTTTCGTGGGAGATATGGGCGTCGTCGCGTTCAGTAACAGTTACGGTCATAGTGCAAACTCCTGACTCTTGGATATCTGCGGCAGGACGTCGCAGGCCTTCTTTATAGTTTTTGATAGCCGGCTAAGTAAATGTGCACATCCGGCAACAGTTATTTACCGAATCCGTAACAGTGCGCTAAATGCTTGTATTCGAAGGGTGTGTGGCGTTTTGTCACACTCGGTTGAAGGCCATGAAGAATGTTTCATTTTGTCGTTCGCAGCCAGCGCGCTTGTTGCTCGGCACAAAACCTCGCCACGCCGCAGATCAAATGTAAGAGCGAGGCTTGCCCGCGATCTGGCGCGAAGCGGCAGCAAACCCGGGGAAACGCGGTTCATCAGACAAAGTCGGGTTGCCAGATTTACGACTGCTGTGCAGCTGATCGCGCGACAAGCCACGCTCCTACGACATTCGAAGTGTGGCAGCAAACCTAGGCACGCCGCAGATCAAATGTAGGAGCGAGGCTTGCCCCGCGATCTGTCGCGAAGCGGCAGCAAGCCCGGGGAAACGCGGTTCATCAGACAAACTCGGGTTGCTAGGTTTTACGACTGCTGCGCAGCCGATCGCGGGACAAGCCACGCTCCTACGACATTCGAGGTGTGGCAGCAGCCTCGCCACGCCGCAGATCAAATGTAAGAGCGAGGCTTGTCCCGCGATCTGGCGCGAAGCAGCAGCAAACCCGGGGAAACGCGGTTCATCAGACAAACTGGGGTTGCTAGGTTTTACGACTGCTGCGCAGCCGATCGCGGGACAAGCCACGCTCCTGCGACGTTCGAAGTGTGGCAGCAAACCTAGGCACGCCGCAGATCGAATGTAGGAGCGAGGCTTGCCCCGCGATCTGTCGCGAAGCGGCAGCAAACCCGGGGAAACGCGGTTCATCAGACAAAGTCGGGTTGCCAGATTTACGACTGCTGTGCAGCCGATCGCGGGACAAGCCACGCTCCTGCGACGTTCGAGGTGTAGCAGCAAACCTAGGCACGCCGCAGATCAAATGTAGGAGCGAGGCTTGTCCCGCGATCTGTCGCGAAGCGGCAGCAAACCCGGGGAAACGCGGTTCATCAGACAAAGTCGGGTTGCCAGATTTACGACTGCTGCGCAGCCGATCGCGGGACAAGCCACGCTCCTGCGACATTCGAGGTGTGGCAGCAAACCTCGCCACGCCGCAGTTCAAATGTAGGAGCGCGCTTGCCCGCGATCTGGCGCGAAGCGGCAGCAACCCGGGGAATGAGGTCCGTCAGATCAATGCTCGCCTGGCAATACTGGTTTTACGGCCAAAAAAACCCCGCCATGTAGGCGGGGTTCGATGTTGCGCGATGTAGGCGTAAATCAGCTGGCTGAGTTAACTGCCCTTGACCGACTTACCGTTCACCGTGCCGTCCTGCAGCATGATGTTGTATTCCTTGCCGTCGGTTTCAACCTGTTGCAGGCGAACCAGCAGGTAGTCGTAGTCCTTGGCGAACCACATCACGGTGATGCGCTTGTTCTGCGTCGGATCACGCACGCGCTCGACCTTGATGGCGTCGACCGAACCCACTTTGGTCTCGACCTTTTCAGTACCCAGCACGCGGAAATCATAGGTATCGACTTCATCACCGTCGACGACCTGATACGACATGCTCTTTTTACCCGCCGCCACGTCATGCTGCAGCGCGAGCTGGTAGGTGGACTTGTCGAGGACGCCGGCATTCAGCGGGATCTTCACCGCGTCGCCACGGTCAGTACCGGTAATGAATTTGGTCGGCCAGTCGAAGACCAGATCGACTGTCTTGCTCTTGCCCAGGCCGCCACGTTCGAAGTGGTAGGTCTGCGGCAGCAGTTGATCCTTGTCGACTTTGATCGTGCTGACTTCGGTCAGGCTGGCGATCATCATCGAAGCCTTGAAGCTCAGGGTCCAGGTGCCGTTGGCGTTCTTCTCGAGACTGCGGCTGGCGCTGCCACCGCTCATGGGCAGCTGTTTCCAGTCAGCGGTGTAACTGGCGGAGAAAGGTTGAAGGTCTGCCGCGTTGACTGCGGGAAGTGCGAACAGGGCGAAAGCGAAGAGCAAAGCGCGACGCATAATATCTCCTAATGTCGGATCAAGTGGCCGCTGGGCCCTAAGGGCTGGCCGTCCAGTGAGGCGCCGTGTTCGTCGAGAGTCAATCGTCCTTCGGCGAACCAGCGAATGGCCAGGGGATAAATCAGGTGTTCCTGGGCGTGAACCCTTTGTGCCAGCGTGGCGGTCGTGTCGTGCAACTCTACAGAAACAACTGCCTGTACGACCAGAGGCCCCCCATCGAGTTCCTCCGTGACAAAGTGCACGCTGCAGCCATGTTCGGCATCGCCGGCGTCGAGCACCCTTTGATGGGTGTGCAGGCCTTTATACCGCGGAAGCAGGGAAGGGTGGATGTTCAGCAGGCGGCCATGGTAGTGGCGCACGAACCCGGGCGTGAGGATGCGCATGAACCCGGCGAGCACGACCAGCGACGGCTGAAACGAATCGATGGCTTCGATCAGCGCCGCATCGAAGGCCTCGCGACCTTCGTAGCCGGTGTGATCAAGCACGCGGGTGTCGATTCCTGCGCGGGCGGCCCGCTCGAGCCCGAAGGCCTCGGCGCGGTTGGAAATCACCGCCCGGATGCGCGCAGGGCTCGCGCTGTCCTGAAAGCTGTCGATCATCGCCTGCAGGTTGCCGCCAGTGCCGGACAGCAGCACCACCACGTCACAGGGTTGGGGCATGTCAGGCATTAATGAGCCTTGACGTTCTTCAGCTCGACTTGTGCAGCGCCTTCGGCAGCGGTGCCGATCTGGCCGATCACCCAAGGCTGCTCGCCGGCTTCGCGCAGGGCGTTCAGCGAAACTTCAACGTGTTCCTGAGCGACACAGATGACCATGCCGACGCCGCAGTTCAGCACGCGGTGCATTTCGTGCTCATCAACGTTGCCTTTTTCCTGCAGCCAGTCGAAGACCGCCGGACGGGTCCAGCTGGCCACGTCGACGATGGCCTGGGCGCCTTCAGGCAGCACGCGAGGAATGTTGTCCAGCAGGCCGCCGCCGGTGATGTGGGCCATGGCTTTAACCGCGCCGGTGTCTTTGATCAGCTTGAGCAGCTGCTTGACGTAAATGCGGGTCGGCGCCATCAGCAGTTCGGTCAGCGGCTTGCCGTCGAGCTGGATAGTGTCGATCTCGGCACCCGACACTTCGATGATCTTGCGGATCAGCGAGTAGCCGTTGGAGTGCGGCCCGGAAGAGGGCAGGGCGATCAGGGCGTCGCCGGCGGCAACCTTGGAGCCGTCGATGATTTCGGCTTTCTCCACGACGCCGACGCAGAAACCGGCCAGGTCGTAGTCTTCGCCTTCGTACATACCGGGCATTTCAGCGGTCTCACCGCCGACCAGCGAGCAGCCGGCCAGTTCGCAGCCCGCGCCGATGCCGGTGACCACTTGAGCCGCGGTGTCGACGTTGAGTTTGCCGGTGGCGTAGTAGTCGAGGAAGAACAGCGGCTCGGCGCCGCAGACCACCAGATCGTTGACGCACATCGCGACCAGGTCGATGCCGATGGTGTCGTGTTTGTTGAGATTCAGTGCCAGGCGCAGCTTGGTGCCGACACCGTCGGTGCCGCTGACCAGAACAGGCTGCTTGTAGCCGGCCGGGATTTCGCACAGAGCGCCGAAGCCCCCGAGGCCGCCCATCACTTCCGGGCGCTTGGTGCGCTTGGCGACGCTCTTGATGCGTTCGACCAGCGCTTCACCGGCGTCGATGTCAACACCGGCGTCTTTGTAGCTCAGGGAGGGTTGCTTGCTCATGATCCAGGCCTTTAGGGGGGATTCGGGGTAACGACCGAGTGGCAACGACGCGGGGGCCGTGTCATCGCCGGTCTGCGAAGGCGCGCGATTTTATCAGGGTTGGGCGCAAGCGGCCATCCTTGGGCCGACGGGCAGGACCGCCGTGAAGAAAAAATAACCCGGTTTATCCCGCCGCACCCGTTCGTCGGCGGGTGGATCCGGTGTAACGTTGGCGCCTGAGTGAGCGATTCGGGCGCGTCTGCGGTCAGAGTCGGGTCACTTGTGTTCATGCAGCTATTTATAGCGTTGCCTTTTTACCCAGCGGGAATCCTTCATGCGTCCACCTTCATTCATGCGCCTAAAAAACTGCCTGTTCGTGGGTTGCCTCTCATTGATGAGTCTGCCGGCGCTCGCCGAGACGGTGAACACGCTTTATCAGGTGCGCGAGCCTGTCAGCGGCCAGACCCCGGACGAGAAAACCCGCGCCACCCAGGCCGCGCTGGAAACCCTGGTCACCCGCCTGACCGGCGACCCCAAGGCGGTGCAGAACGGCGGTCTTGCCGAGGTGCGCAAGGACCCTCAGCAAATCATCAGCCAGTACGGTTATGACGCCGGCCCGCCCGAAACCCTGCAGGTCGATTTCGACCCGGCGAGTACCGAGCGCGTGCTGCGTCAGGCCGGGCTGTCGTTGTGGGGCTCCAACCGCCCGGTGATCATGGCCTGGTGGCTGAACGACGCCACCGAGGGCGCCAATCTCGTCGGCGACGGGCAAGCCTCTGCCGAACCTCTGCGTCGCGCGGCTCAGCATCGCGGTTTGCCGCTGCGTCTGCCGCTGGCGGACCTGGGCGAGCAAGGCATCGGCAACGCCAAGACCCTCGACGGCAACAACGTCGGCCCGCTCAAGGAGGCTTCCGAGCGTTACGGTTCGGACGCGATTCTGGCGGTTCACGCGCAGGAAAACGGCGGCCAGTGGCAGGGCAAGTGGCACCTGTGGCTGGGCGACAAGATGGAGCAGGGCAGTGCCAGCGGCGCCAGCTCGGCGGAACTGGCTGACGCTGTGCTGTTGGCGGTGAGTCAGCGTCTGGCGCCGCGCTTCGTGGTCAAGCCGGGCGCTTCGACGGGCATGGTGCTGGATGTGCAGGGCATGAACCTTGAGCGTTACGCGCAGCTGTTGCGCCTGCTCGAACCCTTCGGCGGACGCCTGAAATCAGCCGAAGGTGACCGTATCGCGTTTGACGTCAGCGGCAGCCCCGATCAGTTACGCTCCCAGTTGGCGCTGGCGAAACTGCAGGAGGTCCCGGCCGGTGAAATCGCCAGCGCGCCGGTTAGCGCCGCGCCGGTTTCTGCGGACGGCACGCCGGCCGCACCGCAGCCGCCTGCTGTTTCGGATAGCGCATTGCACTTCCGTTGGTGAACAGGTTCATAACGACGTTGCACGAAGCACATCATCCTGGGGAAAGAGGCAGTAATGACTGATACGCGTCGTTGGTTCTGGCTGGGCGGGGTTGTCCTGGTCTGTTTGTTCGTCTGGCTGCTGCATTCGATTCTGACGCCGTTTCTGGTGGCACTGCTGCTGGCGTACATGGGCGATCCGCTGGCAGACCGGCTGGAAAAACTCAAGCTGTCACGCACCATGAGTGTGGTGACAGTGTTCCTGTTGTTCACCCTGATCTTCATGGGCTTGCTGTTGGTGCTGGTGCCGATGCTGGCCAAGCAGCTTTATCGCCTGTACGAACTGGCGCCGCAGATCCTCGACTGGCTGCAGCACACCGCCATGCCGTGGGCGCAGGCCAAGCTGGGGCTGGCAGAAGGGTTCTGGAAGTTCGACAAGGTCAAGGCGGCCATCTCCGAGCACATGGGGCAGACCGGCGACATCGTTGGCATTGTCCTGTCCCAGGCCACCACCTCGACCCTGGCGCTGATCGGCTGGCTGACCAATCTGGTGCTGATCCCGGTGGTCTGCTTCTACCTGCTGCGTGACTGGGACGTGATGATGGCGAAGGTGCGTAGCCTGCTGCCGCGTCACCGTGAGAAGAAGATCGTCGCGCTGGCGGACGAGTGCCATGAAGTCTTGGGCGCGTTCATTCGTGGCCAGTTGCTGGTGATGGTCGCGCTGGGCGTGATCTACGCCGCCGGGTTGATGCTGGTTGGACTGGAGCTTGGCCTGTTGATCGGTGTCATCGCCGGTCTGGCGGCCATCGTGCCGTACATGGGGTTCGTGATCGGCATTGGCTCGGCGATTCTGGCGGGCTTCTTCCAGTTTGGCGGCGACCTGTACCCGATGCTGGGCATCGTCGCGGTGTTCATGGTCGGTCAGGCGCTGGAAGGGATGGTGCTGACGCCACTGCTGGTGGGTGACCGCATCGGTCTGCACCCGGTCGCGGTCATCTTCGCAATCCTGGCGGGCGGCGAGCTGTTCGGATTCACCGGCATCCTGCTGGCGTTGCCGGTGGCGGCGGTGATCATGGTCCTGGTGCGCCATGTTCATGACCTGTACAAGGATTCGGACATCTACGGCGGTCTGGACGACCCGGATCTCTGATTCGCGATAGTAGAAGCGCATGTCATGGATGGACCCTGACTCTGTAGGAGCCGGCTTGCTGGCGAACCGGTTGATCATTCAAGGCTGTATCGTCTGACACACTGCGTTCGCCAGCAAGCCGGCTCCTACAGTCCGCCCGATCGCGCCCAGGGTGCGAAGCTTTCTTTGGCGGGTTTTCCTCGTAATCCCCAGTCATACCCGTCCCCTGCGCAAGCCTTTGATTTTGCTGGCGGTCTGCCGCATTGTGCGGCCAGCCCTGCGGGTATAGACTTTGCGCACTTTTCACAGAGGCCCCTTGGCGGTTCGTCACGAACCGTTCAGCCAGCATGAAACCAGTTCAGCTGCCCTTGAGTGTGCGTCTGCGTGATGACGCCACCTTCATCAATTACTATCCAGGCGCCAATGCCGCTGCACTCGGCTATGTCGAGCGGCTGTGCGAAGCCGAGGCCGGCTGGACGGAAAGCCTCATTTATCTGTGGGGCAAGAACGGGGTAGGGCGCACGCACCTGTTGCAGGCGGCCTGCCTGCGATTCGAACAGATGGGCGAGCCGGCGGTTTACCTGCCGATGGCCGAGCTGCTCGATCAAGGCATCGGCCTGTTCGATCATCTGGAGCAGTACGAACTGGTGTGCCTCGATGACCTTCAGGCAGTGGTCGGCAAGCCTGAATGGGAAGAGGCCTTGTTCCACCTGTTCAACCGCCTGCGAGACAGCGGCCGACGGTTGCTCATCGCCGCTTCATGCTCGCCCCGGGAGCTGCCGGTCAAGCTGGCGGACCTTAAATCACGGCTGACCATGGCGCTGGTGTTCCAGATGCGCCTGTTGTCCGATGAAGAAAAACTCCGCGCCCTGCAATTGCGTGCGTCGCGTCGAGGCCTGCACCTCACCGATGAAGTGGGGCATTTCATCCTCACGCGCGGCAAGCGCAGCATGAGCGCGCTGTTCGACCTGCTTGAACAGCTCGATCAAGCCTCACTGCAGGCCCAGCGTAAGCTGACCATTCCTTTCCTGAAAGAAACCCTCGGTTGGTAAGCGCGTCCGTGGTCGATCAGGCTTTGGTTCTGCAAACCGCAACGGCCTTGCGCCATGCCACACGGATTTTGATCATCACCGGTGCCGGCCTTTCGGCGGATTCGGGTTTGCCGACCTATCGCGGTGTCGGTGGCTTGTATAACGGCGAGACCGACGATGGCCTGCCCATCGAAATGGCCTTGTCCGGCCCGATGCTGCGTCGGGATCCCGGCCTGTGCTGGAAGTACATCGCACAATTGGGCAGCGCTTGCCTGGGTGGACGACCCAATGCGGCGCACTATGCCATCGCCGAATTGCAGCGGCGCAAGCCGGAGTGCTGGGTGTTAACGCAAAACGTCGACGGCTATCATCGCGCGGCGGGCAGTCCGCCAGAGCGGCTGATCGAGATTCACGGGCAGCTGGCGCCGCTCTACTGTCAATCTTGTGGCGCCGAGGATCCGCAACTGAGCGAGCATCTCAGTCGGCCACTGCCACCGCTATGCCCCCGCTGTAGTGGCGTTCTGAGGCCATCGGTGGTGTTGTTTGAGGAGATGTTGCCAGAGTTGGCATTGAACGTGCTTCAGGAAGAGATGGCAAAAGGCTTTGACGCTGTGCTCAGCATCGGAACCACCGCCAGCTTCCCTTACATTCATGAGCCCATGCTGCGCGCTCGGGTGATGGGGGGCTTTACTGCCGAGATAAACCCTTCGCCGACCGATCACTCCGCGCACATGGATGCGTTTCTGAGGTGTAGAGCCTTAGAAGTGATGGACGACATCGTAAGTCACATTTGTTTCGATTGAATTTGCAAATGGGTACGATTGAAGGCATAGTCTCGGCTTCTTTACACTTCAGCCACGGTCGTGCACATGCTAAACCGCTTCGCACCCCTCGTGCCTCTCGCACTCGTAACGCTGTTGTTCGGCTGCGCGGCCCAGATGCCGACGTCGCAACAACAGTCGCAAAGCCCCCAGTTCCGGGACTCTGCCACCGCCCAATCCGCCAGCAAGCGCGCCGACTACGCCTCTTCCGTTCTGGATGACGAAGTCGCCACCGAAGACGAACTCGCTCAATTTGCCGACAACAAGCCGTACCGCCTGCCGGTTCTGGCTGACAGCATCCTCGAACGCGGCAAATCCCTGATAGGCACTCGCTATCGCTTCGGCGGTACGTCGACCACCTCCGGCTTCGACTGCAGCGGTTTCATCGGTTATCTGTTCCGTGAAGAGGCGGGCATGAGCCTGCCGCGTTCTTCCCGCGAAATGATCAACATCGATGCCCCTCTCATCAAGCGCAATGACCTCAAGCCAGGCGATCTGTTGTTCTTCAGCACCGCCGGTCGTGGTCGTGTCAGCCATGCGGGCATCTACCTGGGCGATGACCAGTTCATCCATTCCAGCAGCCGTCGCAGTGGCGGTGTTCGTGTCGACAGCCTCGACGATGCCTACTGGGCCAAGACGTTCATCGAAGCCAAACGCGCGCTGGCAATGGCGCCTGCAACGGCGTCGTCGACGGTACCTGCAACCACCACCGCCATGAGCTCGACTACAATCAAGCGCCAAACCCGTTAATTCCGGGCGCGCAAAGGGCTGACCCCCTCTTGCGCGCAATCCCGGCTCTCGGCACAGTAAGCTGCACCCCGCACAGGTTGTCGTGTTTATGTCGTTAACGGTTCGCCTGATCGTCGCCTCTCTGGCTGTGCTGCTGGCCGCATGTTCCAGCACTCCACCGCCCGCTCCACGCAAGGTCGTCTACCGGCCTGTGGTTTCCGCTCCTCCCCAGTTTTCTTCCCCGCTCGCCGACGACGTCCTGTTGCGCGCGATCGGCCTCGTTGGCACGCCCTATCGCTGGGGCGGCAACACGCCTGATTCGGGTTTCGATTGCAGCGGCCTGATCGGCTACGTCTACCACGACGCCGCAGGCATCACCTTGCCGCGATCGACGCGGGAAATGATCACCCTGCGCGGGCCTGACATTGATCGCAGTCAGTTACAGACCGGTGATTTGGTGTTCTTCGCCACCAGCGGCGGCTCGAACGTCAGCCACGCGGGCATCTACGTCGGAGAAGGGCGGTTCGTTCATGCGCCGGCCACCGGCGGCACGGTCAAGCTCGACAGTCTCGACAAGCCTTATTGGCAGAAGGCCTGGTTAAACGCCAAGCGCGTCATCCAGCCGTCGAACCTCGCCAAGCAATAGTCGCTCCTGAGGCAATGTGTTCAAGCGCTGTTGGCGAGCGAACACACGACCGGCGGCGCGAAGCCTGTTCAGTGGCAAACACACTCCGCACGAGCCAGCTCGCTGGCGAACCCGATTCATCCCTCGCCGATCATGTGACTGCCCCGACGCCTTCGCCAGCAAGCCGGCTCCTACGGTTTTGCGTTTCAGGCGGGAGCCGGTGCGATCCTGTTTGCGCTCCACCCACGAACTCGGGACAAACACCCGCCTCCGTAGGAGCCGGCTTGCTGGCGAACCCGATTGATCCCTCACCACTAATGTGACTGCCCCGACGCCTTCGCCGCCAAGCCGATATCTACGTATTGTGTGTACGCCACAGATTGTCGGCGTTACCGAGATCATTGTAGGAGCGCGCTTGCCCGCGAAAGATTTTGTCTGTGACACATCAGTCGCCTGAACCACCGCCTTCGCGGGCAAGCGCCGCGACACCGCCGACCTGCAGGGCG